>JAJRUW010000090.1 GCA_024277615.1 Fidelibacterota bacterium
CCGGGTATTAAACATTCTTCTCTTGATCATGCTACCATCGGCCAGGTCCTTGAAAATATTTTTTCTTTGCACAATCTGTATGTCGTGGCAATGGAAACCCTGTTACTTGTCCCTCTCGTGTTGATTGTTATGCTGGTGTCGGGGAAAAAAAAACAGTATCCGCCTGTGAAGACCAAGAGGAAGTTCGCGGTTATTCTGACACCGATTCTGCTGTTACTGTGCTTTACAGGACTGAACTGGTACATGAACGGAACCTTGTTTCCAGGTGTCTCCACTCCTGGGACAATCGGGCAGCAGGGGAGTATTCAGCTGCCCGGTGCCGTGCTTTTGTGGGCTGAGAATGGAATTATTCAGGCCTCTGTGCCTGCCGCTATGGAAGCCCGAAGTGTCGTCCGGGGCGAGAATCCTCGCTGGTCGCCCGATGGCACCAGGTTTGTTTTTACCCGTGACGGTGATGTCTGGCTGATGGACAGCAACTTTTCAAAGGAAATCCGGGTGTTCGAGCATGTTGTAACCGGTTATGGAACAGGAGCATACTGGACACCGGATGGGAGCAGCCTGACCATGATCTCCCGGGAGAATCCCCACCGGGTCATTCGGCTTGATCTCGATAACGGAAAACAAACGGTTATTCATGATGAGCGTCTTCCCCCTTTTAGAGGATATTCCCTGTCGCAATGCGCTGAAACGCGTTTTAACGGCAGGTATCTCCTGACCTTTACCACTGACGCCGGCCACAGGAGCATGATTGTTGATCTGCGTGATAAACGGTATATAACGAATACATATATGAGGGCAGGGGATTGCGGGCCGTCGTGGTCACCCGATGGTAAATATATTGTGATGACCAGACGGGTCAGGGGCAGCAGGAATCGACCACTGTATCTAACCCGTTTTGATCACGAAAACGCAACCGTATCGCCTTCGGAGTTTTTTATCGGTGAAAAATGGTGCTCTGACGCTGCCTTTTCCAATGATTCACGCTATGTTGCCTATATCTCAGACGGAAATGTTTTTATCTGTAATGTGGAGCAGGCACTGGGCGGAGAAAAAAAGAGTATGCGGATAACGGAGAACGGACAAAGCTCGGGACCGAGTTTATATATATTTCAGCAGGCTGTACCGCTTGTTTTTCGCTAAGGAACCAGGGGAAAAGGTGATGGCGGATGTGAATGTGAATAAGGTTGTGGATTGGAAAAGTTTTTCCCTGTTTCTGCTGCTATCACTTTCACTTTCATTCTCGTATTATGCCTTTTTTTCCCCTATTTCCGTGGATGTAGTTCTTGATGCAAACCCACAACGGGATGAAGCCTCCCTGCGGCAGGGATTGTGTCTTTATCCGGACGTGATGCAGTTGTTTTACGCCCATGAGGGGGACGGGTATACAGAGCGACAGTCAGAGCATCTGAAAATAGAGACGGGCAGAAACGTCTATACCTTTTCCATCGGTCAGTACAAGACCGTGGATGAACTCAAACGTGGCTGGAAACTTCGTTTTGATCCGGTTATGTATCCGGGAACGGTCTCCGTGCGCAGGATCGTACTCAGGCAGGATGGCTGCAAACCTCTGACCATTGATGGTAAAAGCAATATTGACCTGATTCAACCGGTCAATGATGTAGAGAAAATAGAAAGTCGGGGCAGCAGCCTGGTTATTGTTTCTTCAGGATGTGATCCCCAGCTTGAATTACGTATTCCCGCCTCTGCCGTCCGGATCGATTACCTGCTTTTTTTCAAGGTATTCTGTGTGACCCTGCTGATCAGCGTGCTGCTCTATTTTGTCTTTTTGCGAAACAGGGTCGTTTCTGAATTCAATTTCGCGCCCTATCTTCTTATCTTTGTTCTCGGCCTGATTTTTTCAACCGCGGCAATCAGTAGAAATGTTATTCACGCCGATGAAGTCGTTCATGTCCGGGCCGGAGAGTATTATCAGAACCATGTGCTTCCGCCTGAAATATGTGATCCGGAAACCAGAAATACATATAGCGTGTTTGGAGTGTCACGACTTGATAATTTTGAGATCGTCTACACTCTTGCCGGGAAATTTTCCAGACTCCTTGAGTTCTTGAATGTCGGGGAATTCCAACGGTTCAGATTCTTTAACGTCTTTCTCTTCTTTGCTCTCTTTTGCCTCAGCCTGCGCTATGAAGAATTCATAACAGTCTCTCTTCCCCTATTGATCTCACCACAGATCTGGTATCTGTTCACATATTTCAATTCCGATGCGTTTTCCCTGTTTGTCATCATGCTTGTCTGTTACCAGGTCATTGCCGAAAACAGTATGACAAACCGGTATCTCAATGCCCAGGATAACGGGCAGTCACCGGTTTTTCGGGCACTGCTGGTCGGCCTCCTGTTTTCCCTGTTATTGCTCTTGAAACTGAACTATTATATTTTTATTGTTTTTCTTTGTCTTGTTTTTTTACATAAGCTGGTCACCGGGAAGTTCCTGAACCCAAAAACCGTGATGCGTCGTATGGGTGTTATTCTTCTGATATCAGCCGCAATTTTTGGCGTGCGCTGGGGTGTTGATGTCAATCGTAACGGTCTGCACAGGGGGGAGAAACGTATGGAATGCCGGGCTGAACTGGCCGAGCACGATTTTAATCCTAATACGCCGCTGGAACACCGCTATCCGTTTTTAAGGCTCAGGCAGAGGGATGTACCGGTCGGCAAACTGTTTGAAGACTACAACTGGGGCTTTAAAACATTTGTTCATTCCTTCGGGGTGTATTATTCTCACCCTCTGGCAGCAATGGGCTTTTATAAATTTGTCATGGCGGCCACGGTGGTCTTTGGGCTTTATGTGACCGGTGCCATATTGTTCAGCGCTGGAAAAGATCATATCCTGTTGCTGGGTATTGTCATATTTTGCAGTTGTTTCCTTGTCGCGCTGGATCTCTGGAACTCCTGGACGGCAAGTTTTCAGGCCCAGGGGCGGTATCTTTTCCCGATTCCGGTCCTGGTGGCGTATCTGATTCATGAAACACGGTCCTGTCTGAACAGGAAGGTGATCAGTGGCTTTGTGCTGCTGTTGTTCTGCCTGTCGACATATTCCTATATTTTCATAGGGATGCGGCAACTTCTTTCACTATAGATCCGCTCTTTTCCTATAAAAAACAGGGCCGAGGCCTGCCTACATTTCCGATGACCAGAACCAGATCCCGACAACTCCTTTTCATCTTCAAGCTCATTGTGACCATTGGGCTGTGCACGTTGATTTTTGTTAAGGTTGACTGGAATGAAAGCTGGGCAGCCCTGCGAAAGACGAGTCCGTTACTGTTGTCTGTGGTGTTTGCCGGTATGCTGCTTAATGTCATGACAAGCACACTGAAATGGAAGATCCTGCTTTCTCTACATGGTATCCAGTTTTCATTGTCGCAACTGTACAGGTATTATCTGATCGGCTCCTTTTTTAATAATTTTCTTCCAAGCACGATTGGTGGTGACGGCTATCGTATTTTTAAAACCATGTCCAATCCTATTTCTAAAAGTGGTGCCTGGGCGTCTGTGTTTATTGAACGGATTACAGGATTGCTTGCCATGCTGGTCACCGGTTTTATCGGTGCCCTGGTGAGTTACCTGCAGACAGGGAACGAAATGGCGGGATATGTAGTTTTCTGGGGCTGCTGTTCTCTTCTTGCAGGTATTGTAACTGCTCTTGCAGCCCTCCTGGCCCCAAAATCATTTATGGCCGGAATCAGAAACCGGATCCCTGATAAATTCGCACGCGCCTTTGATTGTTTTCTCGATTATCGGGGCAGAAGAAAAGAGGCATTGTATGTCGCCATGTTGTCACTTTTCTTTCAGTGTTTTCTGCTGGTACTGTACGTCCTGCTGATTTAAGATGTAACTGGGCGATATGTTACGATTTTTGAAGTGTCGGTGGCCGTCTCGCTCAGTACCCTGGTTTCTCTTTTGCCAATATCAATCAACGGTATCGGTCTGCTTGACGGCTCTTTTATCTATGTTCTGCAGAGCTTTCATGTCGGGTATGAACAGGCATTGCTGGTTATTATACTGGTTCGACTGCTCAGTTATCTCCAGAGTCTGCTTGGGGGGATTTTTTATTTTTTCGAAAAGAAAAGCGTCCCGGCCGAGAAGCATCATGCCATGTAAACGATAAGACCGGGGCGTCCGTAAACAACGGTCCACCCGGATGGCATGACAGTATGTATCGAACTTCAATGTCTTAACCCGAGTCTTAATAATGACCTTCAGCTCGATTTTTTTTCTTTTTTTCTTCTTACCCGCTGTCCTGACTGCATATGCTGTTTCCGGGCGTTCGTTCCGGAATCTGACAATACTGCTGTTCAGCTTGGTTTTTTATGCCTGGGGTGAAGGCATATATGTCACGTTGATGCTTGCCTCTGTGGCTGTAAATTATATCTTCGGCCTTCTGATAGCACGAAGCGTTACCGTCCGATCAAGAAAGGTGTTCCTCAGTAGCGCGATAATGATCAACCTGATACCTCTGATCTATTTTAAATATTGCGAATTTTTTATTGAGGGACTGTATCAGGTGCTGCCTTTTATTTCAGGGGATAATCCATACAGCCTACGCTCCCTGCATTTACCGATCGGCATTTCTTTTTTTACCTTTCAGGCTATGTCGTACGTTGTTGACGTGTTTCGCAAGGTAACACCTCCACAAAAAAATATTCTTGACATGGGGCTGTATATAGCCTTCTTCCCCCAGCTGATTGCCGGGCCTATTGTCCGTTACCATGATTTTGCCGGGCAGATAAAAAAGAGGGTCGTCTCCATGCATCTCTGTGCAGCAGGTATTGAACGGTTTGTTTTCGGCCTGAGCAAGAAGGTGCTGCTGGCAAACCCCCTTGGCGCTGTTGCCGATTCTGTTTTCGGCCTTAGTGGAGACCTTCTTACAACTCCAACAGCATGGCTGGGAATCCTCTGTTACACCCTTCAGATATACTTTGACTTTTCCGGATATTCTGATATGGCAATAGGGCTTGGCCGGATATTTGGTTTTCGTTTCCCGGAAAATTTTAACTATCCCTATGTGTCCCGTTCAATCCGGGAGTTCTGGCAACGTTGGCATATTTCTCTGTCGAGCTGGTTCAAGGATTATCTGTATATTCCTCTTGGTGGAAACCGGCTGGGTAACCGTCGAACCGCTGAAAACCTGATTCTTGTGTTTTTGCTCTGCGGTCTCTGGCATGGCGCGAACTGGACATTTATTGTCTGGGGAGGATTGCATGGTTTTTTTATTGTTCTTGAAGGCGGAAAGGCGGGAAAATGGCTGCAGGCCCTGCCCCGGACGTTCCAGCATTTCTATACCCTTGTGGTTGTGGGGATCACCTGGGTGTTTTTCAGGGCCGATACTCTGGCCGATGCCGTCGGATATTTCAGGAGCATGTTTACCATGAAGTTTACCGATGCGATGTATCCTCTGGTTGCCGTTCAACTCGACGCCCATTTTTACTGGACCCTGCTGGTGGCGTGTATTCTCTCCATGCCGGTTTATCCTCAGTTGATAAAAGCGGTAAAGAGCAGGATGACATCGCAGTCCGCTCTGTCGGGTATGCTCTATTTTGGGCATGTTCCAGTACGATTGTGCAAGATCGGTGGGCTGCTGCTCGCGTCAAGCATGTCTCTGGCTGCCGGGTCCTATAATCCCTTTATCTACTTTCGCTTTTAACGCATTCTCATGAGACGAATCAGATCACTGAGTATCACCATAGTCTTCATTGGCTTCATTTTTGTCCCGGTGGCCCTGTGGCTTGTAAATACCGATGCTGAATTTTCCTCCTTTGAGAAAAGACGGCTGGCAGAGTTTCCAGCACCGGGTGGCAGTTGGGAATCAATTGCTTCTTTTTCAAAGCGGATGGAAAACTATTATGAAGATCATTTCGGTCTACGTGATCAACTTATAGCGTTGTACAGCAGGTTGTCTATACAGTTGTTCGGAAAATCTCCTGACTCTGCGGTAACGATTGGCCGTGATAAATGGCTGTTCTATAATGCTGGGAATTCCTTGAGAGATTTTATGGGGCTGTTGAATGTAGACGTGGTTCAGCTTGAGGCATGGCATCGGGTATTGAGAGACCGACAGGAATGGCTCTATGACCAGGGCACCCGCTATGTAATGTGTATTGTCCCTTCCAAAATGATGATTTATCCGGAATTCCTTCCTGCGCGAATACAGAAACAGGCTGGTACGCCCCTGATGCGCGAATTTTTGACCTATCTTGACCAGGTCGGGTTTTCCGGAACGGTTGCCCTGAGGCCGCCGCTGGTTGCGGCTAAAGATGAGGGACAGATGTATTTTCGTACAGATACGCATTGGAACACAGATGGTGCTTATGCGGCATATCTTACAATCATGGATAAAATTCAGACCTGGTATCCTGATGTGACGGTTGTTGACGCGGCGCGGAGAGAAAGTCGGCAGGTGAAATTTACTGGAGATCTTGGAGTGATGCTGCACCTTTCACATATGTTGAATGAAACGGCCAAAGATGTAACAATCACCGCTTCCTGCAGTAGTGAGAAGCCGTTTTCCCGGGATGATTTTATACATCCGGACGGGCAGCTTGCCGGAGATCCAAAATATTTCCCTTTACAGAAC
Source organism: Fidelibacterota bacterium (assembly GCA_024277615.1). Lineage (GTDB taxonomy): Bacteria > Fidelibacterota > Marinisomatia > SCGC-AAA003-L08 > JACNLC01 > JAADGM01. The sequence continues at coordinate 6,593 of JAJRUW010000090.1, forward strand.
GGATGCCCTGACAAGGCGGAATCAGCACTGATTCTTCATGATTCTTTTGGAAGATATATGACGCCTTATTTTGATGAAAGTTTTCAAACTGTCATTTATTCTCAGCATGTCGGATTTAGAGATCTCAAAGGGTTTGTCAGCAAGGTGCGGCCTTCTGTTATTGTTGATCAGCGTGCGGCACGTTTTTTTTTCAGAATGGTTCGCCCTGATCCTGAAATCGAATCCTATGTCCTGCGCAAACATTTTCAGGAGTCGGAAGATGTCCGTTTTGCCCATGATCGTGATCAGTTCATCTCGATCAATGACATTATTCTCAGCACTGGTGCCTGGGGGATTCTGCTTGAGGCAACAGGAGATGATCCTTTTCTTGAGCTGGAATTTGACCACCGGCCCGAGGCCGACAGTTTTATTGTCCGGGTGGTTTTGACGAGTCCCGAGGAGACCACCCTGCAGTTTTTTTATACAACCTCTGAAGACAGAGGCTTTTCCCCGGAAAGGGTTATCAGTAAATCTATCCGCAAAGGGCGCAATGAGCTACTTTTCAGGTTGCCTCACCCTGACACCCGGGGCCGGATTCGATTTGATCCCGGTTTTGCCGCCGGATTGTATGTGCTACATTCCCTGCAGATAAAAGGAGAGCGTTTCAGGATATAATGTCAGAGCGGATCTGCGCAGTTATTGTAACATATTTTCCCGACGTCCCCCAACTTCATGCCCTGGTTGATAACCTGCGGAGTCAGGTGAATCAGGTTCTTGTGGTGGATAATTCGGGTGAGGAGCATCCATGTCCGGAATTCCAGAGCTGTGTCTGCGTCGAGGTGATATGTAACAGTACGAACCGTGGCGTTGCGACTGCTCACAATCAAGGCATACAGTGGGCGAAAGAGCGTTTTTTTACCCATGTGCTGCTTATGGATCAGGACAGCCTGCCGGAAACCGACATGGTAGCCGGGTTGCTGTCTGTTGAGAAAAAGCTGCTGGCCCTTGGAAAGAGAGTTGCCGCTGTTGGTCCCACTGTTCTTGACGCAAAGACCCGCATTGCAGAGCCGTTGCTTGCTGTGCAGGGGGGCCGGGTGTTGCCGCAGCAATGTTCCGAAACCACGGGATATTGTGAAGTTGCCTATCTTATCAGTTCCGGTTGTCTAATTCGACAGCAGATCCTGTCTGAAACAGGTTTGATGGATGAAGGGCTATTTATTGACTTGGTTGATGTGGAGTGGGGGTTGAGATGCAGGAAAAAGGGGTTTGTTCAGTATGTAAGTTGTGGTGTGCAACAATTTCATAGTATAGGAGTAAAAAAGGATATTGCACCCGGGTATTATACTATTACCAGGCATTCACCTTTGCGCATGTACTATCAGTATAGAAATTTTCTCCTTATCGCCCGTCGATATAGATGTAGTCCTTTTGGTTGGTTTTTTTACCATCTACTGAGACGCCTGCTTCCAAGAATTCTTCTTTTTCCTCTATTGTTCAGTCCCCGGTTACAATATATCATAATGATCTGTAGAGGCGTTCGCGACGGAATTGCCGGGGTTGACGGGAAGTATAATAGGACAGATAAAGTACCTGTGTAAATTGTGTTGTTTCCAAGGTATCTGTTCACGCTACATTTACAGCTCTCTTAATTCCGATAAGAAACATGCCGGCTAGAATAAGTATACTGATAACCGTCCCAATAGCTGCCGGCCATGAATAATTCAGGCAAATCCAGGAAAAACCAATCAGAGGATAGAGGCAATATTGGACAACATGGCGTAAAATTTCGTGCTTTGCAATAAAGTCGGCGATAGGTGGAGAGTATCTATAATATAATCGAACAAATTCTTGGCCTATAGGGTTTGTCAGGAGTCGTTGGTCACGGAACTGACGTAACTGTTTAACATGGATCTCATTAATGGAGCCAAATGCTGCTGTAGCAATAAAACAACCTCCGCCTCCGCCTCCGCCTCCGCCTCCGCCTCCAGCAGCTCCAGTTTCACCGGAATAGGGGAGTGCATTGTAAAAAATTTGGGCCAAGATGCGATGGCCGGTGCTGTTTGGATGTAAACCATCTACATTGAGATTGGTCCAGTCACCAATAAGTGCCCCGTATGCGTCGACCAGAGCGACATTTTTTTCACCAGCAAGGCTGTTGACTTGAGGATTATATGCCGATGATATAACGGAGTTGGCATTAAATTTTGTATCAGGGGTAATGTTGCCAAGGACCGGCGCTGCTCCAGCACTACGACTTTTATCAATCATAACGCCAAGGTTAAATTTTACCGATGTTGGTGAAAGCCCTGCTATGACATCATCGGCTCCTTCCATTATTAAAATATAATTGGGCTGGGATTGTGCCAATACCTTGTCAATTCGATTGACCCCTTGGTCGGTTCTTTCTCCAGACTGCCCATAGTTGACCACTTGAACGTTTTGAGCGGAACCATCAATCAACTGTTGCAAGACCGAGGGATATGGCACCTGCCCGTGTCCATGGGTAATAGAGTCTCCCATGGCTGATACAACATCAGCACGAACCGGATCGGTAAATAGAAGGACTGTTACGACACTACAGAGGGCTAATACCCTGGCATAAAAAATAATGTTTTTGCTGAAGTCCGTATTTGTTTTTAGTTTATGTTGCAGCCGGTTTTTATAGAAACAGGATATATTCATGATGCTTCCCAATCAATTTGTTTTTTCCCGGAGTTGTACCGGAGCATCTATTGATAGATTCTGACATATACACTGTCGATATTATCGACACCTTTAGGAAGTTCTATTTCGATGGTTTCTGCATCTTTTTTGTTCCCGGCTTCTTTTTTCCCTAATTCATCTGCCACGTCAGAGGTGTTTTTAATCCACTGACGACCATCCCATAACCGCCCCTTGATAGCGTAAGTCTTTGAAGAGAACTTCCGTTCAGCATTGGACGTTTTCTTTTTCCCGCTCAACCTTTCGTCGACCCATGCTGATCCATTCCAGACCTTGGAGACTAGGACGTAGCCTGATGGAGTATATTGTTCCCAGGTAACGCGCATTTGTTGCTGGTCGTTAAGCTCAAGGGCGGGAAGGATGTCGGGGACCATGTTGTCAGAATGGACTAGCCTGGGGGGCTGCCAGGCGGCGTTAACAAAACGGATGAAAAAAATATCATCGTCATCATTATTGTTCCCGGACCAGACAACAAATGGAATATCATCTCCGTCAAGGAGAAGAAATGGAGCAATATTGTTTTCCGTTGTTGTATGCAGTTTTTTGGGTTCTTGCCATTGATTGTTTTGTTTTTTTGTATAGTGGATCTGGAACTGCTGATAATCAATGGCTGTCCATGTCAGCCAGGTATTTCCCCGGTTGTCTTTATCCACTGTCGGATGTAGGCTGTCGCAAGAAAAGTCAATAATTTCCTCAGGTTCACTCCATCGCCCATGCTTTTTAGAGCTGAGGAAGATGACGCTTCTGTCAGCATTTTTCCCCGCCCATACAAGGTCAATATCCCTGTCTGTTCCGTGCCCAAGGTTAGCTGCCGTTACAGTAGTAACACCAGGAATGAAGATAATGGAAACAGTAAGGAACAGCAGGATTTCTCTAGCAAAGAATCTATAGAGTTTTAATAAAAGCGGCATGTATTTCCCCGGTATTATAAATTGTGTTTTATTCAGGTGCTGTCAACCACAGCTATTCCCGTTATAGGTTGAAATTATTCAACGCAGGCACTCGTGCAACGAAATTGGCATAAAACGCCCCACAATGTTGAGAGGCTAAGCGCAATATAACGGAAAAATGGCATATTTAATTTCGTTTTTTGTTAGAA
>JAJRUW010000008.1 GCA_024277615.1 Fidelibacterota bacterium
GGTTTTGCGGTCCTCTGCCTTGTAGTAGATCAGTTCTCTGACAACCCGCATGACATGAGCTTTTCCTTTCTTAGGCGGGATGAATTTTTCAACCTGATCCGAGAAAAGCAGCAGCCCCACTTTATCATTATTTTTGATAGCGCTGAAGCTGATAATTGCAGCGATCTCCACCATGATGTCACTTTTCAGGGCTGAGCCCGTCCCGAAATACCCCGAAGCGCTCACATCCACTACCAGCATAACCGTCAGTTCACGTTCTTCTTCATATTTTTTGATATGCGGTTTGCCGGTACGGGCGGTGACGTTCCAGTCAATATTGCGGATATCATCCCCCGGCATATATTCCCGGACTTCGGCAAATTCCATTCCCATGCCTTTGAAGGCAGAATGATATTCGCCACCGAACAAGTTGTTCACCAGCCTGCGTGTACGGATCTCAATGAGCTTGACCTTTTTTAAGATTTCAGCAGGAATCAGCATATTTTTCGACTCTCCCCGGGCGTAACTGCTGCATGCAAGTAAGGCCGGCTCTCAACCGATGATTTTGTCAGCGGCCGGGTGCGGACAAGAATATCAAGGCAGCATCTGAACGGATTGGCCATGATCCCGGTTAAGGTGTGGGGACGGACTCGAAGATACGAGTGATGATATCTTCGGTGGTGACATCTTCGGCCTCTGCCTCAAAGGTCAGCAGAATGCGGTGTCGCAGGATCGCCCGGCTCACATCCCGTATATCCTCGGGGATGACATAACCACGATGGGCTACGAAAGCCCTGGCCTTGGACGCCGTGGCGATGAAAATCGAGGCCCTTGGAGAAGCTCCGAAACTGATCAACGGTGCAAGGTCGTTCAAACCGTACTGCTCCGGATCACGGGTCGCCATGACCAGGGAAACGATATATTTTTGGATATTCTCGGCAGTGTGGATCTGGTCCACAACTTTGCGGGCACTTAGAATCTGGGCTGCACTCACTACCGGTTTAACTTCAATATGATTAGTGATATTTCCCATCCGCTGGAGAATTTGCAGCTCTTCGGTCTCGCTGGGATAACCAACTAAAATCTTGAACATGAAGCGGTCCACCTGGGCCTCGGGCAGCGGATAAGTACCTTCCTGTTCAATGGGATTCTGTGTAGCCATCACCAGAAAAGGTTCATCCAGGGGAAAAGTGGATTCGCCGATAGTGACCTGACGTTCCTGCATGGCCTCGAGCAGTGCGCTCTGTACCTTTGCCGGCGCCCGGTTAATTTCATCCGCCAGGATGATGTTGGAAAAAACAGGCCCTTTTTTGACTTCAAAATTGGCATCCTTCGGGTTGTAGATCAATGTACCCAGTAAATCTGCCGGCAGCAAATCCGGTGTGAATTGAATTCTTTGGAATTGTGTATCGATCAAACTCGCCAGTGTACTAACGGTGAGTGTTTTGGCCAACCCAGGGACACCTTCCAGAAACACATGACCATTGGATAATAATGCAATAACCAGTTTATTGATTAACTCATCCTGTCCGATAATGACTGAGGATAATTCCGTTTTCAGTTTGTCGATGAAGGTCGATTCGGATTTGATTTTCTCATTTAATCCCGTAAGGTCAAAATTTTCCATTGGCACGCTTCCTCTGTTTAATTTTCCCGCGTTCCGGAGTTCAATTCAACGATCTTATCGCTTACTTCACTCATCGAGTCCAGTTCATACTGTACGGAGGGAACCAGTTCGTGGTCCGGATACTGTTTGATAAAATTTTGATAGTCTTCCAAGGCGTCACTGTAAGCCTGCAGATTGTTGGCTTCGATATAACCGATCATGAAAAGAGCTTTAGGAGCAAATTCGGATTCCGGATATTGATCAATGACTTTTTGAAATTCTTCGATGGCAATTTCATAGTCTTTTACGTCATTCAAATAGATCTTTCCGATTTCGAATTGTGCTTCTGCGGCTCTGGGATTTTCCGGAGAGTCCTTGATTACGGCTCCCAGCTCGGTGATGGATTCTCCAATTTTTTCATTCTGCCTGAATTCCAGAGCTTTGTCGAAGTGTTCGGTGACTGCTGCGTCATTTTTACTGCAGCCCATGAAGGCGAAAACAACTATTGCAAAAAGCATATATTTTTTCATCATAACCTCTTTTGTCTTATTAAAAATGTCGCCAAATTTAAAGCGCCGAAGCTACCCAATAACATGACAGATTTCCCAAAGTTCCGGATAAAATGGGGAAAATTCCCGAAAAACGAATTTTACTGTGAAAGGATTAAATTAATCGTCGGAAATTGATAGGTCCCCAGCTGTTTAAAACATAAACAGTAAGGAGAGCAGGACGACCGGTTGTACTTTTTTTGCAAATGGATAGGCCACATCAATGCGGGCCGGGCCGATAGGGGTGAGGAAGGTGACTCCGGCGCCTGTATCCCAACTCCATTTAGCATAGATATTTTTATCAAAGGAGTCGGCCAGTTTGCCGCTGTCAAAGAAAATTTCACCACCTATCTTTTTGTACAGAGGAAACCGCATTTCGGCATTGTACTGCAGCCGTATCAGCGCACCGTTTGGGTTATAAGCTTTAGGTGAATTCCAGCCGCGGAGCGATGTGTTACCACCCAGCCAGAATTTATCATAGAATTCAAGATCGCTCTCAGTACTTTTTGCGAAGATGTGCAGGTATCCGAGTTTAATACGCTGTCCGAAAGTACTGTTGTTCTTTAGTGGGTAAAACTTCTTGATCTCGCTGTCAAATTTTAGAAAATGTTTACTGCCGCCGAGAAAAGTGCCATTCAAATCCAGCGAGACCGAGTAGAAATAGCCTGAGGTAGGCATGATGAAGTTATCCAGTTTCTGGCGAAAAAAACTAAAATTGATCTTCCGGTCAAGTTCCAGCGAAGTGTTGACAACTGCAGTATCGCCTTTCGTACGGATATCCTCGAGCTTGAATCCGCCCACAAAGTTATAACTTTCTCCCTGTTTGTAAATCAGGGACATTTCAATCCCCTGGCGGCTAAGTGCATATTCGTCTTTTAATTCTTCGTAAATATATTTCAGGCGCACAGGTACTCTGAAACCAAAAAGCCAGGGATTGAACCAGTTGACATAAATATTCCAGGGCAGGAATGACATTTTCTGATCCACCCTCACGCCGATCTGTCCACCCAGTTCGATACGGTTTGCAGTGTTATAAAGCGTACCGGGCAACCATTTTCCTTCGATTCCGACAACGGTGGCCGGTGGCGCACCTGCACCGAGAGTAGAGGCTTCCTGACCGATACCGAAATCGAATTGCACATTACGAGCATCGTACTCACGGACTTTGATATTGATGTTGACCAGGTGTTCGTTTTCAGCGGCAACTACCGGATAGATCTCCACCGAACTGAAGAGCCCAGATGAAAATATACGTCGCTGAGACTTTTCAATTTTCGATATGTTGTAAAGTTCAGAAGGTTTTACGATTAGTTCTCTGCGGACATATTTTTCAGAAACTTTGGACAATCCCGAAATCGTTATTTCGCCAATATAATACGTAGCACCTTCAGAAATGTTTATGCGGATATTCACTTTCCCGGACTGCACTTCGATTTCATCTGCAATGGAATTCAGTAATTTACCGTTTTTCAGATATTCATTTTCAAGAGTTTTGATTCGTGAGGTCAGCTTGGCGGGATTATAAACATCTGATACACGGATATCCAGAATTTTCCTGATTTTCTCTTTCGTAAACAGGTGATCTCCAAAGATCTGCAGGGAATTTACAGTGTATTGATGCCCCTCTGAGATGATCAGGAAAATATCAATAAATTGCTCATCTGCAATTTTAATTTCGGATTCGATTGACACATCAATAAAGCCTTCCGACTGATAGAAGGTGCGTAGAGAGATAACATCCAGCTTTAACGCCCTGGGGCTGTAGATAGACTGCTTGAAAATGCCTTTGGGTTTGAGCCTGATATATTTTGTCAGGGTTCTCGATGAAAAGGAGTCATTGCCTTTAAAGATGACACTGGATACATACTGTTCGGCTCCGCAGGCAAGACCAAAGAACAGAACCGCTATCAGAAGCCCGCTTATGATACTTTTGGCATTGTGCATGTCAGTAGTCTATCTTGATTCTGTAATTCATGTGTGGAAGACCGTTCTGGTCCAGGCGGCCTACGAGTGACATGTTGCGGTTGATTCGGTATCCGACTTCATATTCATTCGTGATTTGATCTGAAAATACATCGCTGCGGATATTCATGTAGAGTTTTTGGGTGATATTTTTTGCGATGGAGATATTCACATCCGCTTTGTTGAAATCGGTGAGCAGGGCGGAGTCGCTTTCAACCTGGAAGCGGTCGATGGGACTGTGCTGCGCAATAAATTGTTCAAATTCATTCTCGATATAATTGGAAAAAAGCGTTTTTCCGGTTTCGCCGATTGTACCGTTATTGCCGGCTCCTCCGGTGATGAGCAACCGCAGGATTGCATCCTGCTCATCGGAAGTAATGAAATTCCCCGTATCCTCATTCCGGATCTCATAATTGGGATCATTTAACGGCCCGCGCAAAAATATGCGGTACTGATTCCCGTTTACGGAAGTTAAGGCCTCGATATCGACTGTGGGGACGGAATTGGAGGGGTCCAGGAATATCGAACCCGTGGTGTTGGTGTATTCGGTGCCGTTCAAAATGAAAGTACCCTTGATGATATTTACGGTTCCTGAAAATCGGAAATCGCTGTTCCCCATGGCTGAGATGGTCAGATCACCATCCAGTTCAAATCCCCGCAGGAAACTGTTTTCCATGCGGGCCACATTACCCAGCGGGACATGGATGTCATAACCAAAAACGGGACCTGTCTTATACCGGTTAATTTTAAAACCTGTTTCCGAGTGAAAATCATCTGTGATGAGAAATTCATTTGGTTTGGGCACAAATTGTCCCGTGACCATTACCGTATCCCGGCCGGTAACGGAGATCATCACATCCCCGATGCCGATAAATTTGTTTTCAGAACTTTTTAAAAACAGGTCTTTTCCCGTTAACTCCAAATTGTAACCCGGTCTGAAAAATCGGGACAGGTCCATGCTGCCTGTAACCTGAAAATTGGGCGAATCTTCAGTTTTTTCATCCGTTCTGAAAAGCCGTAAAACGACTCCTTTCATTGCATCCCAGAGATTGCTGTCATTAACAGTTCCCCGGGACATCCCGCTCATATATTTTATAGTAAGCTGGTTGTCATCGATAGTCGCAAAACCGTTAAGATTACTGAATGTGTTATCCAGGTTCAAAACGCTGATCCGCCCCTTTTTTAGAACTACCTGCCCATTGCGTATCGGATTCCCGAAAGTACCGGTGATCGACAACTGCAGGGCGATATCTCCGGTGAGAGAATCTACGGATTCGATGTAGGGTTGTAAGATATCAATTGCCGTCGCCCTGCCTGTAATCATCAAATCCATGGGTTTATTTATCGCACTTTTTCGGTTTGCCGTTACAAAATCAAAGTTGGCAGGGATATATCCCGTCACGGAATAAGTGCCATTCTCCAGTATCGCCTGTACGGATTTGAAATAGGCCTTTTGATTCTCATAAACGAAAGTCCCGGTGATGGAATTACCTTTGATTCGGTCAAATACAGGCTGATCAATAGTGAAGTTTCCCAGCATTTTAGGGCTGTCCGGACGGCCGTTGATGGACAGGTCTCCGTTGATTACACCTCTCGTGTCCAAACCCCAGCGGAAATAGCGATGAAATGTATCCAGCTCAAAATTATCAAGCTTACAAATTATACCAAGTGAATCGACGGCCGACATTAAACTGCGTTTGGGTTCGATAGAGAAGTTAATAATCCCGGCTACCGACAACTGACCCTCGTGGGAATCGAGTGACAGGTCACTAATCAGCAGTCGATCATTCAACAATGAAAACTGGCCGGCCAGTTTTTTGAAATCGAGATTGTCAAGTTTCCCGTCAGAGATAGACACGTCGGAAAAAACTCTGGGGGGACCCCCGGACCGGCTGATTTGAAAATTGCCGTTCGCCGTACCCTGGAATAGTTGGTTGAACCGGAAAAAATCATTCATTAATTGAATGTCGAGATTATTCACATCGCTGAAAAACTGGTAATTCTGTAAGTTTTTATATTCACCCGACAGTCCGATGGTTCCGTCCCCGATATTCACGGTTGTTTTGCTCAGATTGTATTTGTCGGCATTTTTGCGGATATTGAATTTATCAGCCCGGAAATCCAGCGTATTAAGAATACCGTAAAGGGAATCAATCTCTACCACTCGCAATGAATCGGAGATACTGCCTGAGAAAGTGAGGGCATCCCCTTCAGCATTATGAGCCTTGACCTTTTCAATCTCGATGCGTCCGTTTTTAGTTGAAATTATAAACAGGACTTCGTCAAATTTCTTTTTGACCAGAGACAAATCTCCGATGACGCCACTGATATTGGCCTTGGAATATTGCTTCTTCGGTGAATTATAGTCTATATCGCAGATGACTTTACCCGTGGTCAGCTTGCCGTAATTGACGGATTCCGCCTGTAGCAGCGCCTGGAATACTTTAGCGGAGCCTGAGCTTTCAAAGTGGAATTTACCCTCACCGGTAGTTGTGATTCCCGGGAGTTTCTCCGTCAGCTTATTCAGGTTAAAATCAGTGACCTGCAACTGACCCTCAACAATCAGATCCCGCAGGGCGGTGACCTCAAGATCGGAGATAATCCCTGAATAGCCCGCACCAGAAAAAGCGAGTGTATCAAGATTCGACAATTTATTCCCATCCCAGGCCAGTGTACCATCGATCGTATTGAAAACAAATTCGTTGACTGTAACTTTTTGAAGTTCAAAGCCGGCCTGCAGGGTCTGTAGGAGATTCCTGCCGGTCAGTGTGACATTTCCCCCGAAATTTGTGTAGAGTGAATCTCCGGCGATGGTTACACTGTCAATATTGCTGGAGATACTCCAATCTCTGGTCATTAGGTTAAACTGCCCCGAAGACCTGAAGCTGCCGGTTTTGTATTCACAGTAGCTGGTATCAATTGTGAGTACATTTTCAGTAATATGGCCACTGCCATTCATATTTTTTATCCTGAATTCACCGTATTTCGTCTCGCCGCCAAATTGCAGCTCCAGCTGACCTGTTTCAGTGTTGATAAACCTGACCCTGGTTCTTGCGATGAGTGATTTCCCTCGATACCGGGTGTACACATTAAACGGGTTGATTCCCAGATTCTCATCGCGCATTGTAATTATAGAGCCATCCAGAAAAACGGGGTCTTCGAGCCTGTCCGTTTTAAGATCAGCTGTTTCAATCGTTAAAGTAAGCCCATACACCGTAGTCAAACTCCCGGTAAGATTTATTTGCAGGTTTGTATCCCGGTAACGGATGGCAGCGCGGTCAATCTCAAGCCTGTTAATGGCAAAGGGTAAATTTTCTTTTGTTTTTTCCCCTTGGGGTGGGTAGAAATCTGCTGCCAGCAGCGTATCCAGATTGACGCCGCAGTCCGTAAGTGTCAGCTTGTTGAAGTAAATTCTCCCAAACAGCAAGTCTTTCAGGCTGATATTTGCCGTACTCTCACCTGCGTAACCAACAAGTTCGGAACCCTGGTGAAGTTCAATTTCGTTGAAACGGAAACCTTTTAGAAAATTACCGCTGAAGGATTCGATCGAAACCGTGATCTTTGACGAACGGGGAAAAAGGGCTGTGGCCTGTTTTTCCAGATCCCGGATGAACAGGGAGGGTTTGAGTAAAAATAACAGGACTGCTCCGGCAACAACAGCAATTATTGAAAGAGCAATCCACGCAAACCATTTTCTTATCTTTTTTTGTGACATTACAGTTGTACGAAATTACAGCTGTTTTGATTCTGAAAAAAAGAACGGACAGCATTCACTGTCCGTTCTCTGCAAAAGACGTTGAAATCAATACAGGCTATTTTTCGTCAACCACTTCAAAGTCTGCATCTTCAACATTGCTGTCACCGCCGGATTCCGTCTTTGCTGAAGGCTCTGCTTTGGTTTCAGAATCCCCACCCTGCTGCTGGGCCTGCTGATACAACGATTCGGATATCTTGCTCCAGGCTTTATTCAAATCCTCCATGGCTGCCTTAATTGCCTCGGTATCAGTCCCTTTGTTAGCTTCCCGGATTTTTTCGATAGCTGATTCCAGGGTCTTTTTATCATCACCTGACAGTTTATCTCCCAGATCGGAGATCTGTTTTTCAGTCTGATAGATCAACTGGTCCGCCTGGTTGTGGGTTTCAACAGTGTCTCGTTTGGCAGAATCTTCTTTTGAATGTTCTTCAGCATCGCGTTTCATCTTTTCGATTTCTGCTTCGGTAAGGCCGCTGGAGGCTTCGATGCGGATATTCTGTTCTTTCCCGGTTGCTTTGTCTTTGGCAGAGACATTCAGGATCCCGTTAGCATCTATGTCAAATGTCACCTCAATTTGCGGGATACCCCGTGGTGCGGGAGGAATGCCATCGAGATGAAACCGACCCAGAGATTTGTTATCAATAGCCATTTGTCTTTCACCCTGAAGTACGTGAACCTCAACGGAGGGTTGATTATCTGCAGCTGTGGAAAAAACCTGGCTTTTTTTGGTTGGGATTGTCGTATTCGCATCTATCAACCGCGTAAATACCCCCCCCAAAGTCTCAATGCCAAGAGACAGTGGTGTCACATCTAACAGTAAAATATCGTCAACCTCTCCGGCGAGAACACCGCCCTGAATGGCTGCACCTATGGATACAACCTCATCAGGATTTACACCTTTATTGGGAGTCTTATTAAATATCTCCTTTACAATTTCCTGAACCTTGGGAATCCTTGTCGAACCGCCGACCAGAATAACTTCGTTGATGTCATCCGGTTTCAGTCCCGCATCTTTCAGCGCTTTCAGACAGGGTTTCTTTGTCCGGTCCAGGAGAGAGGCTATCAGGCCCTCAAATTTGGCGCGCGTCAAAGCAATATTCAGGTGCTTTGGACCACTGGCGTCTGCAGTGATGAAAGGCAGGTTAACATCCGTCTGCTTGTTCGATGATAATTCGCATTTAGCTTTCTCTGCAGCTTCCCGCAGTCGTTGCAGTGCCATCGGATCATTTCTGAGATCAATTCCATCCGATTTTTTAAATTCGTCGGCAAGCCAGGTTACCAGCGCCTGATCAAAATCATCGCCCCCGAGATGCGTGTCACCATTTGTGGATTTAACTTCGAAAACACCTTCACCGAGTTCCAGAATCGAAATATCAAAAGTACCACCGCCAAGATCAAAGACGGCAATTTTCTCATCCTTCTGTTTTTCGAGCCCGTAAGCAAGAGCGGCGGCGGTAGGTTCGTTAATGATCCTGCGGACATTCAGGCCGGCAATTTTACCGGCATCTTTAGTAGCCTGCCTCTGGCTGTCATTAAAATAGGCCGGAACCGTGATAACTGCATCGGTAACTTTTTCACCCAGATATTCCTCGGCTGTCTGTTTTAACTTCTGCAGTACCATGGCACTGATTTCCGGCGGGTCATAGGTTTTACCGGCAACCTTTATTTTGACACCACCGTTTTTCCCTTCGATGATCTTGTAGGGCATCTCATTTATTTCGGTGCCGACTTCTTTAAATAGACGCCCCACAAACCGCTTGGTTGAAAATACGGTGTTTTCGGGATTCGTAACTGCCTGCCGTTTAGCAGGTTGTCCCACCAATCTGTCACCGTCCTTGGTAAAAGCAACGACGGATGGAGTAGTGCGTCCACCTTCACTATTTGTAATCACGGTGGGGCTTCCCCCTTCCATTACAGAAACACAAGAATTCGTCGTTCCCAGATCTATGCCAATGATTTTGCCCATTTCTTCTCCAATTATTAACAAAATTTTTTTATTCAGTTGACGTGACCGTCATCAATAATAATGCCGGGAAAGGGATTAAGCCTTTTTGTCAGTGGGATTAAAAATATGCTCTTAATTGACAGAGCCGGATCAGTGATTGAGGAGATTCTCCGCGGGTTTCTGTTCAGGCCGGATTGTCTGGGTTATGATCATTTCGCCCCGGACGGCTTTGATAGTGATAGTTCCGGAGTCTTTAAACTCACCGCTGAGGAATTTTTCAGAAATGGCATTTTCGATGCGGTTTTGGATGACTCTGCGTAAAGGTCTTGCTCCCCATTCTTTATGGTTCCCTTCGGCTATCACCAACTCCCGGGCACTTTTAGCGATTCGGAATTTAATATTGCGGGATTTCAGGTTTGCCCGAATGTCCGCAAGCTGTAAATCAACAATCTCGAAAAGATCCTTTTTGTTTAACTGGCTGAAAAGGATGATGTCATCCAGGCGGTTTAAGAATTCGGGCTTGAACTTAAGTTTGACCTCGGCCATAATGTCTTCATTCAATTTTTTACTTTCGGAATCTCCCTGGTCATTATCAAACCCAAAGGAAGTGGGGCTGAAACTCTTGGTTCCGAGATTGGTCGTCAGAATAATAATTGTATTTCTGAAATCGATTTTTCGGCCGTAACTGTCCGTGAGCTGACCTTCGTCCAGAACCTGAAGCAGAATATTGTACACATCCCGGTGCGCTTTTTCAATCTCGTCAAATAACACGACTGAATAGGGATGTCTGCGAACACGCTCTGTTAATTGTCCTCCTTCTTCATATCCCACATATCCGGGCGGTGCTCCCACCAGGCGAGACACATTATAGCGTTCCATGTACTCTGACATGTCAATTCGTACCAGAGAATTTTCATTGTCGAACAGATAACGAGCCAGTACTTTGGCCAACTCGGTCTTTCCAACGCCAGTGGTACCGAGAAACAGGAACGACCCTATGGGACGCTTGGGATTATTAAATCCGGTTCTGGCCCGGCGGATGGATTTTGTCAAACGGCTGATAGCTTCACTCTGCCCAATGATCCACTTTTTAAGTTCGTGGTCCATGCTCAGCAAGCGCTCGTTTTCGCTCTTTTCCAATTTATTTAAGGGAATACCGGTAATCATCGAAACCACACCGGCTACATCCTCGGGGTTGACAACCGGCTGGTTCTCCCCGCGTTCTTCATTCCAGCGGGACTGCAACTCTTTCTGCTTTTCCAGCAGCTTGCGTTCCCGGTCTCTCAACTCCGCAGCTTTTTCAAATTGCTGATGGCTGATAACCTGATCCTTTTCACCACGAATTTCCTGAAGTTGTTTTTCAATTTTTACAATGAAATCGGGGACGAAGATATTGTTGATATGTACTCTGGAACCAACTTCGTCCATTACATCGATGGCCTTATCCGGCAGGAATTTATCGCTGATGTAACGGTCGCTGAGTTCGACGCAGGCTGTAATCGCAGAGTCTGAATACAGGATTTGGTGGTGAGCTTCATATTTTGCTTTGAGTCCCGTCAGAATTTTAATCGAGGCTTCAATGGAAGGTGGATTTACAATAATTTTTTGAAATCTTCTTTCGAGGGCTCCGTCTTTTTCAACGTGGCGACGGTATTCATCCAGCGTGGTTGCACCAATCACCTGGACTTCCCCTCTTGCGAGAGCCGGTTTCAGCAGATTCGCGGCATCCAGAGAACCTGAAGCACTGCCGGCACCAACCAGGGTGTGCAATTCATCAATAAAAATGATAACGTCCTTGGCGGATTCCAGCTCTTTCATCAAAGATTGCATCCTCTCCTCAAACTGGCCGCGGTATTTTGTGCCGGCGATGAGACCGGCAAGGTCCAGCGCTTTGACCTTCTGTGACCAGAGTATCCGGGGGACTGATTTGTTGAGAATTCTCAATGCCAATCCCTCGACAATAGCGGTTTTCCCTACTCCGGGTTCACCTATCAGGACGGGATTATTTTTCTTTCGCCGGGAAAGGATCTGGGCGACTCTTTCTATTTCTGCAGTCCTGCCGATGACGGGATCCAGTTTCCCCGTCAAAGCCAGTTTAGAAATATCCCGACTGAACATATCCAGGGTAGGAGTTGCAGACTTTTGTTTTTTTCTGGATTGACCCGAGGGTTGCGATGAGCTCTTCACATAACTTAACAGCAGTTCATAATCCAGCGAAAAGGATTCCAAAATCTCAGCGATGATGCCATCTGTTTCTCTGGCAATGGCCAGCAGCAGGTGAATATCATCAACAAGTTCATTACCCATCAATTCGGCTTCAGTGACCGTATTTCGCAGAATTCTTTCAGCCCGGCGTGTCAGTGGTAAGTGCCCCAGGGTAATTGTGTCACCCATCGGCTTGGCCTTGGCGTCTATCATCCGGCGCAGGTCGGTCAGGTTTACACCGACGGATGTCAATAAGTCCGAGGCCTTACCCGGTCCGCTTTTGATAATCCCCAACAGCAGGTGCTCTGATCCAATGAAACTCTGGCCGTAGCGGATTGCTTCTTCCTTGGCAAATTTCAGGATGATCTGAATTTTCTTTGAATAGTTACTTTTCATCAATTCCTGCGTAAATCTTTAACTTAATTTACCACTATCAAGTAATAAAACCCTATCGGCAACATCCGTCACCGTCTGGTCATGGGTGGCAATCAAAAACGACTGGCCAAACTCGTCCCGCAAGCTTGTGATCAATTCAAGCAGGAGCTCACTGTTGCCCTGGTCCAGATTACCGGTGGGCTCATCTGCCAGCACCAGCCTGGGAGTATTGACCAGGGCCCGCAGCAAAGCGACCCGCTGCTTCTCGCCCCCGGAGATTTGCGAAGGGTAATGATTCGCCCGGTTTTCAAGCCCCATGAATTTCAGCAGGGCCAAACCGCGTGTTTGTGCTTTAGCGGGCTTGGTGCCGATGAGGGTTTGGGGAATGAGGAGATTTTCCAATACGGTAAACTCAGGCAGGAGATGATGATACTGGAAGACAAATCCCAGTTTCCTCGCACGAATAGAAGACAGATCCTGGCTCATATTCACGGCTTGTCCTTCAAATTCTATGGACCCGCTGTCACAACTGTCTATCAGCCCAAGAATATGCAGTAAAGTTGATTTTCCGGCACCGCTGGGGCCCATCACAACCACAATTTCACCCTGATCTATTTCCAGGCTAATACCGTTCAAGACGGAAATTACTTCAGCCCTGGTCTGGTAGGTTTTATGGATATTGTTTGCTTTGAGGATCATGTTTAATTGGTCTCGTTAATACGATCGTGAATGCTGATTTGTTTCATTCTGACTTTTCCCGACCAGGTCCCGCCATGGTCAGCGAATGTAATCAATGGCCTTTACCGGATGCAGTTTTGCAGCTTTACGGGCCGGATAAATCCCGGCGAAAATTGTAAGTGTCAGCGATATGCCGATTACCAACAGCATTTTCTCCGGTAAAAGTATCAGGGGAAATTCGGCCAGCGGAAAAGTTGACATGAAAGATTTAATCAGATGAAAGTGTTGTTCGGCCCTGACGGCGGCCCAGGCAGCCATAGTCCCCGACAGGCCGCCGCACAAACCGGTGACCAGGGCCTGTGTAAAAAAGATCCATGCAATTCTTCTTCTGGTGAATCCCAGGGTTTTCAGGATGCCGATGCGGGCGATCTTGCGTATAACCGACATGCTCATGACACTTAGGAGATTGAAACCCGATATGAAAACAATCATAAAACCAAAAATGGTATAGGCGATTTTTTCAAGACGCATAGCCGAAAGCAGCTCGCGGTATTCGGCTTCCCATGTGGCATACTGAAAGCTGCCAAAATCTGAATGAAACTGTGCTGCAATCTCGGGTGTAAACTCTGTATCCAGAAGAAATTTTTCACCGCTGCTGTGGCGAAAAACAGCTCTGCCGGTCTCGTAGGGAATAACGGCAGAATTAAGGTCAAAATCAACCAGACCCGATTCGAAAATATCAGCCACATGCAAAGTTTTCCTCGGCGGGATTCCCGTGGTAAGGCTGATATCGAGGGGCGATACCAGGCTCAAATCGGAAGTGCGGCGGGCAGCCAGTCGTTCTGCAAGACCGCTGCCCAGGATGATTGAGTTTGAGGCTGTATCTGCAACGATTACTTTCAAATGCGTCTTCGCATAAGCCGGGAAACCATCGACAGCTCTGATCTTGACCAGGCGGAATACATCATCTTTGAGCAAGACACCATTCCGATCGATAGCACGGTGAAAGGTGATCTTTTTGGCCGTGAGAAAATCTTCTAACCGCGCTTGCTCACCAGCTGTGGATTCCCCAAGATCGATGACCGCTGCCGAGGAAAAGTTTCTGAGTTTACCGTAAATGTCGCTTTCCATTCCATCCATGATAGCAAATGTGAGTGTGACAACCAAAGTCCCGAGGAATACACCGCCCACCGGCAGGAAAACAGACCAGCTTTTACGGGAAGAGTCTCCTTTACGGGTAGTGAATTTCCAGATAAATTTCCAGAAATTCATTCGTACCTCACAGCTTCAGAGGGTCGTATTTTTTTTGTTTTCAGGCAGGGAATGTAGGAAGCTGTCAACGAAAGAAGCAGCGCCAGGGTCGGGTATAATGCAATATTTTCAACCGACCAGTGAACCGGCAGATAATCCAGAAAATAGACATCAGAGGACAGCGATATGAATTTGAATTTTACCTGCAGAACCAGGAAAATAACGCTGCCCGCCAAACCCAGTACAGCCCCTGCCAAACCTATAATAAAACCTTCAGTCAGAAATATGTCTTTAATTTGTCCCTGGCTGAACCCCATGGTTTTCAGGATACCTATGTCCCGCGTTTTCTCACTGATGATCATCCACAGGGTCGAAGAGATATTAAAAATTGCAACCAGGGTAATAAAGATCATGACCAGCTTTATCGGCAGGTCGTAGATGTTCAGCCAACCAAAAAGAGTTGCATGTCGTTCCAGCCAGGTGGATGTGATATAGGGGTAGCTTCCGATTTTCCCCAGAATCTGTTTGTCGATTTCAGCAATCCGGTCAGGGTGCTGAAAATTGGCAATGATCCCGGTAACACCACTGTCGGGAATGAAAAACTCCCGGGCAGCAGCCAGCGGAATGAAAGCAATGATCTTGTCGTATTCGGAAAACCCGGTCTCGATGATGCCCGTTACCACGAATTTTCTTGCTGACAAGGAATTTTCGAGAATAGTTTTCTCCAAATCAAAAATAATTACACTGCTGTTGAGCTGCAGGCCTAATTCATCAGCGAGGCGGCTGCCCAAAATCAGCTGATCTCCTTCGGTAAAGTGAAGCGCACCGTCAATGATAAACTCGTCCAGATGAAACACAGAAATGAGTGAAGAATCCGGGACGCCATACAGGAGAATGCCCTCAGTTGAATTTTTTTTCCTAACCATGGCTCTTTTTTCAACGTATGGGATTGCTGTACAGGTTTCCGGGAGGGTTTGCAGAGAGTCCCTGATCGTCAGGTATTCCTGCCAGGACATGAAGGGATCCTGGCTGTGTACATATTTTTTTATCCGGATATGACCGTCAATATCTGAGAGTTTTTTTTGTATTTTATCCGAAAATCCCGAAGAAAAAGAGGAGATGATATTCAGGGAGGCCACACCCAGCATGAGTCCGAAGATACTCAGCAATGTAGTAAAAGAGATAAAGCCAAAAGCATGTTTGGATCGTAAATGTCTGAATGCAATGTATCGGGAAATGGTCAACTTAAATTTTCTCTTAATTTTAGTGGGTAATTTAAAGAACTGCTCCCGTAAGGTTCTCATAATTCTCTGCAAATAGTACTGAAATATTTTTCACCCCTCGGTGAAATTACGACAGGGATCAGTTTTGGGGATTTGGATAGATCTGTACTTGTTCGATGGTCCTTGAGGAGGCCTTCTTGATTATGACTTTGCCGATAGACAAATAGAGATGTTCCCCCGGGTGAGGAATGCGGCCGATTTCTTCCATGATATAACCACCAACAGTTTCATAATTCCCTTCCGGGATCAGACTGCCGTATTTCTCGTTAAAAACATCCCAGTTCAAAGCTGCGCTGGCAATGATGGAGCCATCGGGCATTTTTTCGGATTTGTGTTCATCCGCATCGAATTCATCTTCGAACTCGCCGAACAACTCTTCAAAAAGGTCTTCCGCAGTCACCAGACCGGCCGTGCCGCCGTGCTCATCCAGTACGATGGCCATGGCATGATGCGCAGTTTGAAATTCCGAAAGGGTATCCGTAACCGGTTTTGAAAAGGGGATATGCAGAATGGGCTTGAGTATATCGGCAATGTTCTCAGGATTATTAAACATATCATAGACATGAATGGCACCGATGATATCATCAAAATCACTGTCAAAAACCGGTAATTTCGAATGCCCGGAATCGATGAAGATCTGCAGAGCTTCATCCAGCGAATTATTGATGGAAACGGCTGATATGTCAGTGCGGGGAGTCATGGCATCGGAAACTACGGCTTCACCGAATTCAAACACATTGGAGATCATCTCCTGTTGGTCGCGTTCCATGGTCTGAGCGTCACTGATCTGCTCATAAACATGCTGCAAGTCATCTCTTTCTTCAGCCAGTCCTTCGGTACTTGAAATGGTTTTGGAGTATGAAATCCAACCGGCTTTGTAGAGTAAAAATATCACCGGGTAGAACAGATACCGGGTAGCAATCAGAATGGGAGCCAGGATTTTCAGACCGAAATTGGCATGCTCCCGGATAATTGTTTTGGGGAGAATCTCGCCAAGCAGCAGAATAATGGAGGTGATCATTACCAGCAACACCGGATATGAAAAGTAATCCTGTAAATAGACTGTGGCGAAAGAGGTGGCCAATATAGTGGAGAGATTGGTTCCAAACAGGATTGTCGCCAGGTATTCTTCCTTGGCTTCGAGGATAGCATATCCTGAAGAAGCCCCGGTTCGCTCCTGCTTGATCCAAACTTTGAACTGGAGCTTATTCGCTGTGATCAGGGCAATTTCAGAGCTGGAAAAGATAGCTGAAAATATTAGACCGATCAGGGCTAAGTTTAGGGCGAGCATTTTGTAAGAATTAATTCCATAAGCTAAAAGAAAAATTACCAGTAACCATGAAGACAATCAAAGGAATCTGTTATGCCTTTGGTGGAAAAAATCACCGAGACTCGAAATAAAAAGTCTAACGATATTGATTCAAAGTCTGTTCGTGAAATTCTTGAATTGATCAATGCCGAGGATGCTGCTGTAGCCGGAGCAGTGAAAAAGGCTCTCGATCCCATCGAAGATTTCGTCCGCCTGACCGTGAAAACTTTCCACAGCGGCGGTCGTCTTTTTTACGTAGGTTCAGGCACGAGCGGCCGCCTGGGTGTCCTGGATGCTGCCGAGTGTCCGCCAACCTTTTCCGTTGAGCCATCACTGGTTCAGGGAATCATTGCCGGTGGCCGGGAAGCTCTCGTAAAATCCATCGAAAATGCAGAGGACAACCTTTTGGAGGGAAGAGCGTCCGTAGAGAAGGCCGGTGTAACTGCAAAAGATACGATACTTGGAATTTCCACAAGCTCCGCCACCCCGTTTGTCCTGGCGGCCCTGGCGAGAGCCGCCGAGCTGAAGGCTTCAACTGGCTTGTTGGTCTGCAATGAAAAAGAAAAACCTGAATATATTGATGTTCTGATACCCGTCATCGTCGGCCCCGAGGTCATAACGGGTTCGACCAGAATGAAAGCCGGTACCGCAACCAAACTCGTTTTGA
Source organism: Fidelibacterota bacterium (assembly GCA_024277615.1). Lineage (GTDB taxonomy): Bacteria > Fidelibacterota > Marinisomatia > SCGC-AAA003-L08 > JACNLC01 > JAADGM01. The sequence continues at coordinate 17,563 of JAJRUW010000008.1, forward strand.
ACATGATCACTACTACAGCCATGATCAAACTCAACAAAACCTATGGCAATCTGATGGTGGATCTCAAGGCGCTTAATCAAAAATTATGGGATCGGGGAACGAGGATCATTCAGGAATTTGTACCTCTGGATTATGAATCAGCCCGAGAGTTGTTGACTGCCGCCAGAGGTGAAGTTAAAACTGCCATCGTCATGGCTCGCTGCTCACGGGATTTCCGTTCCGCTAAATCAATGCTGGACCAATGCGGCGGGTCCTTGCGTAAAGTCATAGGTTGAAGCCCCTGTTCATTTTTCCGACAAATCGTCTTTTTAAGTCAATTCTGAATTAAACCTGTAATGTCACCACTCTCACAATCAATTAACCGGTTATCCCTTACTGTGCTGGGGCTCATGTCCGGTACATCCATGGACGGGCTGGATTGTCTGCTCTGCAGGATCCGTCTTTCGGCAGATTATGACTTTGCATACGAAGTGCTGGACTTCAGAACATATCCCTATCGGGAGCAAACCCGCAAAATGATTAGCCTGGCACTGACGGGAGAGCGCCAGCATGTAAGAACTGCACATAAGCAGTTAGGAGCCGTTTTTTCAAAATGTGCAAAACAATTTCTTCATGGCCGCTCAGTCGATCTTGCAGGTTCCCACGGTCAGACGGTTGCCCACCAGGATGGTGTATCCACATTACAAATCGGGGATGTAAAACCCTTAGCCGGGCTGTTGGGGGTTCCCGTCGTCTATGATTTCCGCACAGCCGATATCCGGGCCGGCGGCAACGGCGCTCCCCTGGTACCTTATCTGGACTGGCTGCTCTACCGCAAATTGCCAGGACATACTCTCACGCTCAACCTGGGTGGAGTCGCCAATCTCACACACATACCGCCGCATTGCCGGCGCAGTGCCGTCTCAGGTTTTGACAGCGGTCCCGGCATGGCATTGATCGATGAAGCGGCTAAATATTTCTATGGCGCAGATTGCGACCGTGACGGAATATTTTCAGTCAACGGTTCTGTTGATAATGAATTGCTCGCCCGGTTGATGCGTCATCCCTTCGTGTCAAAGACACCTCCAAAATCCACGGGCCGGCACGAGTTTGGTCCTGTATATTTGCAGGAATTACTGAAATTATTTCCGGATATTCCCGGGGAAAATTTCATGAGGACCTTAGTCGCATTCACGGCGAAAAGCATTTCGGCTAACGTCACAAACCACCTTAAATTTCCCGGGGATAATTCCAGATTAGTCTTAGCGGGTGGAGGAGTGAAACACCCCATACTGCTTAAGGATCTGAACAATACACTCCCCATTGAAAGAATTGTTTACTCCGGCGATTCAGACCCAGGGGGGGATTTGAAAGAGGCCCTGCTCATTGCGGCACTTGCGGTTTCAAAAATCGAGCATCTGCCGGCAAATATGGTTGGAGTCACAGGTGCCGGTTATGAAACCGAATTGGGCAGTACAATCCAGCTTCACGGGCAGGAATTTTAGGACCGACAATCTGAGACGAGTTTGAAAGCGTTAAAGTGATCAGCAAAAAAGGATGAGTATCCAAGATGAATACATATATCTTCAGAAAATATGATATCCGCGGGATTGTAAAAGAAGACTTCACGGATGATGTCGTAATGGATTTGGGACGGGCCTTCGGGATATTTATCGCCCGGGAAGGCGGTTCAATGGTCGCTCTGAGCGGGGATATCCGCAGCACATCACCCGGATTAAAAACATTGTTCGGAAAAGGTCTCATGGAAACGGGCGTGCATGTTCTCGACATGGGGATCATTCCTACACCTGCCAATTACTTCAGCATGTTTCATCTTGAAATCGCCGGTGCCGTTCAAATCACCGGGAGTCATAATCCGCCTGAATTCAACGGGTTCAAACTTTCCTATAAGACCAGAGCATTTTATGGCGACCAAATTCAGGGTTTACGGGAACTCATCGAAAAAAGAGATTTCGAAACCGGCCGGGGAACGATAGAGGAGCTCCCCATCCTTGAAGATTATATTAGTATGCTGCGTCATAAAATCAGGATAAAACGCCCTTTGAATGTGGTCATCGATTGCGGTAATGCTACGGGCTGCCTGACCGCTCCCAGAATATTCAAGGAACTGGGCATGAATGTGACAGAGCTTTATTGTGATGTAGATGCAACCTTTCCAAATCATCATCCCGATCCTACTGTGGATGCTAATCTGAAAGATATTGTAGAATTGATGAAAACCGGCAAATATGATTTTGGCGCCGCCTATGATGGAGATGCCGACAGAGTCGTCATAATAGATGATAAAGGTGACATCATCAGAGCCGACATTATGATGGCACTGTTTCTTCCCGAGATCATTGAACCGGACGATGCGGTTGTCTTTGATGTAAAATGCAGTCAGGCGCTGGAGGATATGATCTTAAAATACGGCGGCCGTCCAATTATGTGGAAGACCGGTCACTCCCTCATAAAAGATAAAATGAAAGAAGAGCAGGTTAAATTTGCAGGTGAGATGAGCGGTCATCTGTTTTTCGCCGATGATTTTTACGGGTTCGATGATGCCGTTTATGTCTCTCTGCGTATGGCCCGTAAATTATCCCAAACAGAGACGCCACTGTCCGAGATGATTAAGGAAATTCCGGTTTATCACTCCACTCCGGAACTGCGTCTGGACTGCAGAGATGACGAGGAAAAATTCAAGATTGCACAGCTGGCCGGGGATTATTTCGAGAAAAATTATGACTGCATCACCGTGGATGGCGTTCGCATTAAATTCGGTGACGGCTGGGGTCTCGTGCGAGCATCCAACACTCAGCCGGTGATAGTCTGCCGCTTTGAAGCGCAAACTCCGGAACGAATGGAAGCAATCAAAGAGCTGGTACTCTCCAAATTGAGCGAATTTGGTGAGATCACGATTGATGAAAAATAGACAGCAGGAAAAATTCAGGGAGCTGATCAACTCCGCCATTGCTGAGATCTATCCGGCCGGCCCGGTTTACTTAACGGAACCTATCCATTATGTACTCACCGGGGGGGGTAAGCGGCTGAGACCCATCCTGACACTCATCGCCACCGAAGCCTGCTGCGGAGATTATCACAGCGGATTACCAGCAGCCATTGCCGTTGAAGTACTGCACAACTTTACACTCGTACATGATGATATTATGGACGGTGATGCCATGCGCCACGGTCAGCAGACGGTCCATGAAAAATGGGACCTTGGCAGTGCCATCCTGACCGGTGATGCCATGGTTTCGCTGGCTCTGAAACTCATTTTGAAATTTGAAAACCGCACTCGACAATTGCTGGATAGCTTTACCGAGGGATTGCTCAGGGTCTGTGAAGGACAAGCTCTCGATAAAGAATTTGAGACCCGGGCTTCAGTTTCCCTCGATGATTATATTGAAATGATCGATCTGAAAACCGGCCATCTGGTGGGCCTGGCTGCTGAGTTGGGGGCCATTTCTGCCGGTGCTCGTCCTGAAATCCAGATTGCGCTGAGAGACTATGCGCGTCTGATTGGCCGGGCCTTTCAGGTTCAGGATGATTTGCTTGAGATCTACTCAGAAGCCTCAAACATGGGGAAATCCCTCAGAAGTGATCTCATTCTGGAGAAAAAGACCTACATCATGATTCAGGCAATGGAACAATACCCGCTAGAAACACGCCGGGCCATTACACTTGCCAAGACGGACTACTCCGACGGATTGAATCTGCTTCGTAATCTATTGAATACATCCGGTATTACAGACAAAACCCGGGACTTTATCTCAATGACCATTCACCGGGCAAATGAGCTACTCGGAGAGATCCCTATTGACACTACCGGATTGAGATATTTCAGCGATATCATCACACATAGAAGGAAATAATCCGTTGATAAATTTTACGAGTTTGAAATCAAAATATGACAGCGGTGATATGCATGCTGCCATTGCCGGATTCCCGGACCAAATTAAACTGATCCTGGGTGAAATCGATACCTGGAAAATCGAAGCATCCCCTGAGCACTATTCGTCCATATTGATCCTTGGGATGGGCGGCTCTGCTATTGGCGGGGACCTGCTTAGAACCCTGGTCGGATCGCAATGCAAACTTCCGATTCTGGTGAACCGGTCCTATGTGATCCCTGCCTGGGTTGATGTCTCTACTTTCGTAATTGCTTCTTCGTATTCCGGCAATACGGAAGAGACTTTATCTGCCTTCGCAGCAGCCGAAAAAAGCGGGGCCTGCATCACCGTACTTTCGACTGGCGGAAAGCTCAGCGAATTGGCCGGTGAAAAAGGTTACAGCCTCATAAAGATTCCGGCCGGCCTTCAGCCCCGGGCGGCCCTGGGGTATTCACTCACTGCCTTGATCGGTATCATGCTGAGCGCCGGTTTCATTTCAGGGGAAATACTCACGGAACTCGACAGGGCAACCGAAAAGCTAAAACAAAAATCCCTCGAGCTGCAAGTCCATAGCCGGGAAAACCCAGCCATGCAGGTTGCAGGAAGGATCCACAAAACCATACCTGTGATTTACGGCACGGAGGGGTATTCGGATGTGGCGGCACTGCGCTTCCGGGGACAACTGGCAGAAAATTCTAAGCTGCTGGCCTGGCACTTTGTGCTCCCGGAACAGAATCATAATGAAATTGAGGGTTGGACCTGTAATACGGACCTGTTGAAAAAGCTGTCGCTCATCTGGCTGGCAGATCAGGATGATCATCCAAGGGTGGTAAAACGCCGGGCAATAACAGCCGGACTGCTGGAGCATAAGCCTGCCTGCGAGATAACTCTGCAAACCGATGGTAAAAGTCCATTGGAACGGTTGCTGAAATTGATCCACCTGCTGGACTGGATCAGCTATTACGCCGCACTTTTGAATGCTGTTGATCCCACACCTGTGGACAGGATTATGCTGTTGAAGAATAAGATGTCAAATTGAGCCCTTTGTTTCTATTCTTAATTCAAAATAAATTTCGTAAGTCGTCATGTTAGAAGTTGAAGTCATTAGAATATCTTACAATAACCCGGACCGCGGTTATGCCATAACACTAAAAGACATCGGCAGTGAGCGCATTCTGCCCATTATTGTCGGTGCAACGGAAGCTCAGGCAATTGCCCTGGCCTTTGAAGGTGTCGAAATGCCGCGTCCCCTCACCCATGATTTGCTCGTCGATGTGATCATGGCTCTGGAATCAGATGTTACCCGGGTTTTGATAACCCATCTTTCAAAGGGGACTTACTTTGCCAAAATCGTTTTGCAGCATGACCAGGAGGGGGAAATTACTATTGACTCGCGCCCCAGTGATGCCATCGCTGTAGGCCTGCGGATGAATGCTCCCATTTTCGCCAGCGAAACCCTGCTGAATAAAACCGCCGAAGAAAATCCGGAAATTCAGAAACCCGTTGAACCGCCGGAAGCCGATTCTTCAACGGAAGAAACTCTGAAAAATCTGCAGAATATTTTACAGATTGCCATAGAAGAAGAGAATTACGAAGCGGCGGCCAAAATCCGCGACAGAATTTCCTACCTCGCAAAAAACTAATCCCTTACATAACTTCATAGTCAGCCTGTTTTGTGAACATTACCTGAATGTCACAGATGTGAATCGTGGGCTAACTCTGCGTCGATTGCTTCAAGCGATGGAAATAACGCTTCGTTTCCTGCATTACCTTTGGCGAGAGTATGAGCGCAGAGATCATGGTCGGTATAGCCATCAGTGCGAACATACTATCCAGAAAATTGATTACGGCATCCAGAGAAACGAGAGCCCCAAGGATAATGGAAAGAACATACACCTGCCGATAGGTCACTTTATACCTGGTACCAAACAGAAAACTCGTGCATTTTGCACCGTAATATGAGTATCCTATCATCGTGGAGAGACTGAAGACAAACACCGAGAAAATCAGAATATAACGTCCGACAACGGGCAAACCCAGGGCAAATGCCTGAGTCGTGAGGGTGACGCCATTGGCCTCGGAGCCCTGCCAGACACCTGCGGAAAGGATCACAAGGGCAGTGATGCTGCAAACGAAAATAGTATCTATGAGGGGACCCATCATGGCAACCATACCCTCCCGAACGGGTTCACTGGTCTTTGCGGCGCCATGTGCCATCGCTTCTGTCCCGATGCCCGCTTCGTTGGAAAAGGCTGCCCGGCGAATTCCGGTGACGATCACAGTTCCCAGAGCACCACCCAATACGGCATCACCGGTGAAGGCATCCCTAAAGATGAGACTGAAATATGCCGGCAGGTCGGAGAAATTCCGCAGCAATACGATTACCCCCGCCAGCAGATAGAGCGTGACCATCATCGGTACCATGCGGGCCGCTACATAGCCGATTCTACGGATTCCTCCAAAGATCACCGCAGCTACGAGAATGGAGACTACTACGCCGATGATGAACTTATCCCAGAACAAACTGCCTATGCTGATATTCCCCGGTACAAAAATTTCATCGACAATGATCTGTGTCAGTTGATTGGACTGAAACAAGGTTAAACAGCCAAACAAGCCGGCCACGCTGAACAGGACAGCCAGAGGTTTGAAGCGGCTGCCCAGCCCCTCCATGACCACATACATGGGGCCGCCCTGAATCTCCCCGCGGTCATCTCTGCCCCGATACATAATCGCTAATGTGCAGGTGAAAAATTTTGTAGCCATCCCCACAACAGCACTGACCCACATCCAGAACAGGGCACCGGGGCCTCCGGTATGGATGGCCACAGCAACACCGCTGATGTTGCCCATCCCAACCGTACTGGCCAGAGCGCTGGACAAAGCCTGGAAATGATTGATTTGTCCCGGCTCATCAGGATCATCAAATTTCCCCCTGACGATCTGCAGCGCATGACCGAGGTATCTGAAGGGAATAAAGCGTGAATAAAGCGTGAAAAACAATCCCCCTCCCAGTAAAAGTACAAGCAGAGGTGTGCCCCACATAAAATCCGCAAAACTGGCGGACCAGGCTTCAAGCATTTGGAGAATATTTGTAGTTTCCGGCATATAACATCCTATAAATAAAGCTGAAATATAGGATTTTCTCCAAATGGGGTTGTAGCGAAAATTAAGAGCTACTCCCGTTTCATATCATGACCTCCTGCATTTCCTTTTGAGCAAATTCCGATAAAGTTTTAATATTTCTCATGTTTCTAAACCGCTTACTGTACGATTTAAACACATCTCAGCAAAAATGGGCAATTTTCAGGGGACTTAATTGAACTGGTTAAAAAAAGATCCCCTTGCAAAACTGCGCATAAAATACAAGCTGCCCCTCAGTTTTGTCACGGTGAGTATAATTGCCTTTGGGTTGGGCGGTTTTCTCATTATTAAATCAGTGCATGCCAGCCTCTCCAGAGAAATTCAAACCCGCCTGAAGAGTGAAACCGTCGCACAAGCCTCGGTCTTCGACCAGCATCTGTTACTACTCGGACGCCGCGCCCAGGATTTTGCCTCGGACGGCTTTATTCGGACTCAGACGGAAATTCTTGAAGAATCAGCTCCGTCGGATTCATCCGTAACAGAACGTCTGATCAATCACCTGTTGATCAACAAACTGCCAATTGTGGAGGAGTTCACTAATCTGCTGGTGTTCGATAAGGAATCCAACCTGCTCGTATCCGTTTACCCGTCTGATGAAAGACTCCGCCATTTGCTATCGACAGGGCTGGAGCAGGATACACTGTGGTACAGCCCATTGTTTCAAATCGTTGAAGGCAACAACCAGCCTCAGTTTGCCATTGTGACCCCCCTGATCAATATCCACCAGACCCGGCATATTGGCTATCTGGTGTGCGTGGTGGATTTCCGCAGTGTCATCAATTATATCTCAGGGCAATATCAAAAGGCCATGTCGTTTTCAGATGTGGAAAAATACCTCTCTTTCATTGATCAATTCGGCAGTGTTCTCGATATTCCCTGGTGGACACTCAGTGACAGGGATAATGTGGATCTCATCGATCTGAATCTGAGGCGGGCGGGCGAAAGTGATTTGGCAGGAACAATTTCCCATGAAGGCCGCCACACATGCAGAAACGGTGAAGACATGTTCGGTTACAGTTTTCCCCTGAAATATGTCAAATGGACTATACTGGTTGAACTGGGTACTTCAAGCGCACTGAAAACCATCTCCGTTTTGGAGGAAAAACTCTTTTTTGTGGGATTACTCATAGCCGTTCTGATCCTGATTGCCATGTACTTCCCGGTCAGGTTTCTGATACAGCCTTTGAGCGAACTGGAGACCATGGCTTTTAACATTAAAGAAGGGGATTATTCAGCCCGTGTTGTGACGGAATCCAAGGATGAGATAGGTGATCTGGCAACCAGCTTTAATCAAATGGCAGAGGCGCTCGAAGAAAGGACCCGTGTACTGGAAAAAACGGCAGCCAACCTCACCGAGCGGGAAAAAGTTATCAGAGTTCAGCACGATCGGTTGAAAGCGGTTGTAAATTCGATGAATGACGGGCTGATCCTGCTCAACAGTGCAAGCGAGATTGTGCTCCACAACCAGGCCGGAGAGCCCTTGATCGCTTATTTGAATTCACCGGATAAACAACTTGAAAAATTCGAATGCAAACACCCTGAAAAATCAACCCCCCGGGAATGCGTCAACTGCCTGCTGGATCTATCCTCCATGCAGGACTGTACTGTGAAAATGGAAGACCGTTATTATGAGGTCCTGGCAACCAAACTCCCGGCAATGAGCGGGGGAGCCGGAAAAATTCTCGTCGCCAGAGATATCACCGAGAGAATAATGATGCACGATAAACATGCCAGACAGGAACGCCTGGCTGTATTGGGAAATATGGCAGCTGTAGTAGCCCACGAAATGAACAGCCCCCTGGCGGCAATTTCCATGTATAACCAGATGATGATGGACGAATTCGATCAAAACTCCCAATTCAACGAACATGTTGATGTCATCCGCAGAAATACTGAAACCTGTCGTGAGATCATTACAAATCTGCTGGATTTTGCCCGTACACCCACGCTGAATATCAGCACAGTAGATATCCATGAAGTCATTAATCAAACCATTCGCCTGCTGGTTCCGCTGCATGAAAAAGCCAATATCGCCATTAAGCTGTATCTGGAGGCGGAACAGTCTGAAATTGAAGGCGATATCAGTCGATTAAAACAAATATTCGCCAATATTATTTTGAATGCCATTCAGGCAGTGAAAGGGATCGGCGGTGAAATAAGAATCAGAACCTCCAACGACAAAGACCGACAAATCCTCATCGTTGACGTGGAAGACACCGGACCGGGGATTGACCCTGCCATCGTTAAAGATATCTTTAATCCTTTCTTTACTA
>JAJRUW010000091.1 GCA_024277615.1 Fidelibacterota bacterium
AAAACCGGACCCGGATAAAACAGCAAAGCTGCCTTTTGAAAGAAGTCATATTTATAGGTATAATATTTGACCGGACCCAAGCCGTGTTCGATGTAAATAAAGCTGCCTTCCCAGCCTGCTTTTTGCAGCCTGTTCAAAGGTTGGTCAAATGCTATGATTATGGTCTGTGCAATCTTCCTGACAGCCTTTCTATTTCTGAACGGATGCCTGTGGATTTTAAAGAATTCACTTTCCCAGTTCAGAGTTTTGACATATTGATAGAGCGGTAACAGATTGGCATAATCTTTTACCGATGACCATACAAAATCAACTCTTGCCATTGATCTCATCTTTAAATTGAAGATCATAAAGCTGACGGTATCTCCCATTTGATGCCAATAGATCGCTATGGGTACCCTGTTCCACTATTTTGCCCTTATCAAGTACAATGATCTTGTCTGATTTGATGATTGTGGACAACCGGTGAGCTATGACAATGACCGTGCGGTCTTTCACCAGTTGGTCAATTGCCTCCTGTACTTTTCGCTCCGCTGCACTGTCCAGGGCGGATGTCGCTTCGTCGAGGATTAAGATTTCAGGGTCTTTCAGGATTGCCCGGGCTATGGCAATGCGTTGTTTTTCTCCCCCGGACAGACGCGCGCCCTTTGCCCCTGCAGGTGTATTAAATTTTTCAGGTAACTGTTCAATAAACTCCAGAGCGTTGGCCATTCGGGCAGCAGTGCGTATCTGATCAAATGTTTTTTCGGGAGACCCGTAAGCGATGTTATTGCCGATCGTATCATTGAACAGAATCGTCTCCTGGGTCACAATGCCCATTAGTCCCCGCAGTGAAACCAGGGACAGCTTCCTGATATCGATTCCATCTATCGTGATGCTGCCTGAAGTCACATCATAGAAACGCGGAATGAGATCCACAAACGTAGTTTTGCCGGCTCCGCTCAAACCCACCAGGGCTACAATTTCGCCCTTATGGATGGCGGCATTGACATGGCTGAGTGAATGGACCGTGCTGGACTCATATTTAAAAGAGACATCCTTAAATTCGATGGACCGGTTAAAACCTGAAATGGAAACGGGGTCTGCAATCTCCCTGATCGTGGCATCCGCATCCAGAATGCTGAAGACCCTGTCGGCGGATGCCAGGGCCGCCTGGATCTGCGAGTTTACATTCCCCAGCGATTTGGCAGGCTGCAGCATTGCAAAAAGCAATATGATATAGCGCATAAAATCATCCCCTCCCAAACCTTGACCCGAAAGCACATCCATACCTCCTACCCACAACAGCACAACCCCGATGGAAACGCCTATGATCTCATTGATAGGTGTACTCATCGATCTCATTCGCGTCTGTCTGAATATGAGTTTAAAAAATTTATTGTTCTCAAGGCTGAATTTCCTGATCTCGGTCTTTTCCATGGAGAAGGCTTTGACAATACGCATCCCTGAAAGCGTTTCCTGCAACACATTCATCACACCGGCAATCTGAATGCTGGAACGCCGGGCCTTTCGTCGAATGCTCTGGCCGAGTTTCACAATGACAATAGCTGAAACCGGTATGATCAGCAACGTGATCAGTGTCATTTTAACGCTGATGATAAACAGCAGGATAATAAATGCCAGCAGATTCACAGGCTCAATGACGAGTTTTTGAATTGTTTGGGTGAAGGCGCTGCGCATCACATCCACATCCCTGACCATAATGGACTGCAGTTCAGCCGACTTATTCTGGTCGAAAAAGGACAGGGGCAGAGCATGAATATGGGTAAAAAGGTCCTGGCGGAGATCTGTGATCCAGCGATTCTGTACCCAATCCAGTGTGACCTTATTGATGTAGTAAAAAATATTTTTCAACAGGAATACAAGCAACAGCACCAGACACAGCCGGGCCAATTGGCTGGCCTGATCACCGTGGCCGATGAGAAAATCCGTGAAACCCTTTAATTTATCATTTAAAGACAGGGCGGGTGGGGCTGCAGAGGTCACATCAGGCGTCGTAACGGTTTCGGGCGTCATGATCTTGCTGATGAGGGACCCTACCATCCACACCGAAGACGAATTCATGGCCACAAAAAACAGGGAGGACAAAAGAGCCAAGACAACGAAGCCTTTGTAAGGTTTTACATAATGTAAAATACGGGCATAAGTACTAATAACGGGAATACTCCTGCGCCGCTGCGTTTCAAAAGGGGGGTCTTGCCGGACAGATCAACGATGGTAGAACCCTTTTGCGCAGTCATTTGGCCGTCCTTAAAGGTCAGGATCTGGGGGTAGGCTGCGATAATCTCCTCGATAGTGAAATTAGGATTTTCTCCGTGGCGATTAACACTGGTTGTTGTAATCGGTTTGCCAAACACTGCAACCAGTTGAGTTGGAAAAGGATGTGCAGGAATGCGGATACCGATGAGAGGAGATTCCCCCGTTACGACAGAAGCGACGATGCTGTTCTTTTTCGGCAGCAGTAGCGTATAGGGACCCGGCAGCAGTCTTTTGATGAGCGCTCTGTGTTCGGGCGGTACTTCAGCATATTGGTCGATCTCATCCAAAGCAGACAACATAATACTGAGAGGACTGGATCTCTGTTTCAGCGCATCAAGACGGTCAACAGCCCGGGCATTGGTCGCGTCAACTCCAAAACCGTAGAGCGTATCGGTAGGACAGATGATAATGTCGCCTTCTCCCAGAATAGTGGCGGCAAATTCAAGATTAATATTGGTAGCCGGGTAGAGCATCAGTTTCTCCACTTGCGGTGAAACCAGAAATACTGTTCGGGATTCCGGAGAATTGCAGCTTCAAGTTCACGATGATAAGCCCGATTGATCTCCACCACCGCCCGGGTCCGGTCATTCGGAAGATTCGCAAAGATCATTTTTTTCACTGCAATTTCATAAGTTGCATCAGGTTGGAGGATACAAGTCATAAAAAATACCTGAGCACCCGTTTTCAGATGAAACGCTGCCGCACCGGCCGGTGAAGAAGTTTCCCGACCGAAGAAATCAATCTTAATACCGTTTTTGCCGGCATACTGATCGCTGGCCAAACCCAGAAAGCCATTATTTAAAACTTCAAGCATTTGCTGGGTTGAATCCCGCCGCTTAAAAAGAATTTTTGTACCTGTGCATTCCCGAAGCCACCTGAAAAACTCGCTGGAACCACGGTTCTTCTGGACCAAAGCAACTCCTGTAAAATTCAAATTGTTAAGCCCCATGGCAGGTAGAATCATCTCCCAGTTCCCCAGATGTCCAGACAGTATGATCCCCCTCCCCGCTTCTCTTAGAAGCTCTAATCCGCCGTCTTGAAATTTTATGATTCCGGGAAGTGATTTCACCGTGATGCGGGGGATGCGCATCATATCAACCAGTACCTTGCCGAAGTGTTTATAGGTATTTTTAAGAAGTTTCCGGTTCTCACTCGTGCTGTTCCCGGGGAAGACGATGGCCAGGTTTCTCAGACTGGTTTCCTTCCGCAACGGGATAATATACCACACTAATCTCCCAAGAGCGCTACCCAGAGCCAGCCCGGTCCTCCGGGGTAACCATCCTATAAACCTGCTTATGGAGTGCAGGAAAACATAAGTAATCTCTTCTTTGAAGTTAAGTTTCATTATATCTATTAATCCCGGAGGCAAATTTACCTTTATCCCCCAACACGTTTTGAATTAATTTTTTTGACAAAAGTGCCGGGTAATTTTTCAGATGACGACGGCCTGCCTCCCTGAACCGTTCATGATCCGCTCTCTTTTGCGTTCCATAATGGACCGCAGTCGAAATGTATGTTTGTTCACATTTGCTGAGCGAGGTAATTTCATAAATGATTCAGGTACATTTTTTATCAACCGTAAAATTTCTTAAACTGCAAAAGGAAAAAATTCGATATTAACCACCGCCGGGTTTGTGAAGTTTCCCGTTCTTGCACAAAAAATACTAACCGAATGAAGAAGACAATATTTGAAATTCCAAAAATGGACTGTCCTTCTGAAGAGAATCTCATTCGCTTGAAACTGGACGGGCTGTCAGGTATTCATAACCTGGAATTTGATATTCCCGGCCGGCGGCTGATTGTATATCACAGCAGACGAATTGAACAAATTGAAAACTCCATTATAGAGTTAAAGCTTGGTGGTAAAAAATTGAAAACCGAAGAAGTTGACATAACCGGAATTGCAGAGAATAAAAATCAGCAAAAACTGCTCTGGACGGTTCTCGCTATTAATTTCGGGTTTTTTCTGATTGAGATGACAACAGGATTAATTTCAAAATCAATGGGATTGATTGCAGACAGTTTGGACATGCTGGCGGACTCATTTGTTTACGGAATCAGTCTTTTTGCTGTTGGCGGGACACTCAACCGGAAGAAGAGAGTTGCCCGGCTGGCCGGATATTTTCAAATAATACTGGCGGTAATCGGATTTGCGGAAGTCATCAGACGGTTTTTGGGTGTGGAAAAAATCCCGGATTTTTCAACTATGATAATCGTTTCGGTTTTCGCCCTGATCGCAAACGGAATTTGTCTGTATCTGATGCAAAAATCAAAAAGCAAGGCAGAAGCTCACATGAAAGCAAGTCTGGTTTTCACTTCAAACGATGTAATTATAAATTTGGGCGTCATCACGGCCGGTGTACTTGTCCATCTGTTCAATTCCAACCGTCCGGATTTGATTGTAGGTACAATCGTATTTCTGTTTGTAATTCAGGGTGCCTTCAGGATCTTAAAACTTGGCAAATGAGTAAAACAAAACCCAATATCTCTCATGCGTTCTGCAGATTTCGGTTTATTTTAGTGAATACCAGTTATAATTTGATCCAAAAGTCCGCGTGTCTAATAGAGCCGCTGAAATCATGATTGAAGCACTTTACAAAAGCCGGTGCTGGGAATATCCCGGCCGGAACTCAGCATCAGTTCTTACCAATGTGGTTAAGCGATGACGAAGTACAACCATAAAACATCCGCAGGTGCTGCCCTCGTCTCGGCAATCTCTTTAAAATTGTGCTGCTGGGGACCGCTGCTGTTAACCGGTATAGCCGGTGTGAGCGGTAGTTCCGTTTACTTTACCTGGCTGAGCAATATAAAGCCCTATTTATTGACCATATCATTTCTATCCTTAGGGCTGGCTTTTTATCAGGTTTACCGTCCCCAAAAAGACACATGCCATTGCGCAGGTGCCTGTGAAGCTGACAGAAGAGCTTTCAACAAATCAAAACTGTATGTCTGGCTGGTTGCCATTTTCGTCGCTGTAATGACTACCATTTCTTATTTACCACAAAAATTCGATGCCGCCTCCGGAAAAGGGATAATAATTGTTGATGAGGCCAATCTGGAAACCATCAAACTTGACATTGAGGGGATATCCTGTACGGGCTGTGAAGAGAATATAAACTATTCTGTCAGTCAATTAGAGGGAATTATAGCAGTAAAGACTTCTTTTAAAAAGGGAACCGCTGTAATCAAATTTGACAATTCCAGAGCAAGCCTGACTGAGATTAAAGAGGTCATAAAATCCAGGGGATTTGCAATTAAACCGACCCGGAAACCGGGCTAAATTCCCGGGAATCAGATCCGGTCAGAGCTGTCTGTAACAGATTTTAAAGCGCCTAAATTTCAGAGCCTGATACAGTTGAGAGACAGACCATGAGATTGATGGATGCTGTACGTATATATTCAGGCCTTATTCTCATATTTTTCATACTTGCCTTTGCAGTTAGAAATATCGGGACATATTTAGCAACCGGGAAATCCATAAAAGGAAAATCAGTTCAGTTAACAATCTCTGTACTGTTATCTGCAGCAGTTTACGGTCTGATTATATGGCGGTTAATATTCCCCGGAACCAGATGGGGCGCCGGACCTGGAAGACCTGATTTCGGGGTAATTGAAATAACCGGATTGATATTTATTACTGCCGGATTCATTTTAGGACTGCTGGCATTGATCGAAATGAAAAATTCATGGAGAGTGGGCATCAGGTATGATCAAAAAACAGAATTAGTCACTACAGGAATTTACAGGTTCAGCCGTAATCCCTACTTTTTATCTTACGACCTGTTGATTTTCGGGTATATTCTGATCATTCAATCTATTCTTCTGGTTGTGTTGTACATCGCTCTTGTGCTTACTTTTCACACCATGATAAAAGAAGAGGAAATATATTTACAATCGGTTCACGGGAATGCCTTTTCAGATTACAGGGAAAAGGTAAACAGATATCTCACATTTTACAGGTGACATGAATAGACATGCTCTAAAGTCGATATAATCCGTAAAACAATCTGCAATACCCTTGAACAAATCAAATAAAAAAAAGAGGTAAAATGTCATCTCCCGGTAAAAATCTATCCTTTCTGGATCGCTTCCTGACTCTGTGGATTTTCCTGGCCATGCTGCTTGGTGTGTTCTCGGGATATTTTTTCCCAGGTATCGCTGATTTCTGGAGTTTTTTTCAGGTAGGCACCACCAATATCCCCATTGCCATTGGATTAATTTTGATGATGTATCCGCCCCTGGCTAAAGTGCACTATGAAGATTTGGGCAAGGTTTTTCGCAATTGGAAAATTCTGCTGCTTTCTCTGGTTCAAAACTGGATCATCGGCCCCGTGCTGATGTTTGTACTGGCCATTATTTTCCTCAGAGGATATCCCGATTATATGTATGGATTGATCATGATCGGCCTGGCGCGCTGCATAGCCATGGTCATCGTCTGGAATGAACTGGCACAAGGAGATACAGAGTATGCCGCAGGGCTGGTAGCCTTCAATTCTATTTTTCAGGTCCTGTTCTTTTCAGTCTATGCTTATGTTTTCATCACCGTTTTACCAACCTGGTTCGGTCTTGAAGGTTCAACTGTTGAGGTAAGCATCGGCCAAATTGCCGAAAGCGTTTTCATATATCTCGGAATTCCTTTTTTAGCCGGAATTACTACGCGCTTTGCCCTCATAAAAATTAAAAACAGAGACTGGTATCACAAAGTGTTCATACCCAAGATCAGTCCTCTTACGCTGATCGCCCTGTTGTTCACAATAATCGTGATGTTTTCCCTGAAAGGTGAATTCATCGTGAAAATACCGCAGGATGTTATACGGATTGCAGTACCCCTGTTATTCTATTTCGTGATCATGTTTCTGGTCTCATTCTTTCTGGGTCGCCAAATCGGTGCGGACTATTCCAAATCCGCTACCCTTTCCTTTACCGCAGCCAGCAATAATTTTGAACTGGCTATTGCGGTGGCAGTATCCGTTTTCGGGATCAACTCAGGCGAGGCCTTTGCGGCCGTGATTGGTCCTCTGGTGGAAGTCCCGGTGCTTATCAGCCTTGTAAATGTGGCCCTGTGGTTCAGGAAAAAATATTTCGGGGATAATGCTGCATCAGCACCTGACCTGACCGGTCAAAGCAGTCAGCTTTGATGAAGCCGTAATTCGGCCCCGTATCAGGGCTGAGCAGGCAACTGCCTGTGCCTCGGAACTAATTTGTCTCCCAGGGGTATATAGCAGTAATTTTGCTATCATGAAAAAGAAGTTTATCCCTTTAATTCTATTTATCTCTTTCCTCTTTTCAGGAACACAACCCGTTTATTATATTCCGCTGCAAGGTGACATCGACATGGGGCTCCCCTACTTCATCGAACGCGGGGTTGCCCAGGCCGAGCAGAATGATGCCAAAGTCATCATTTTTGATGTTGATACATTTGGCGGCAGGGTTGATGCCGCGACCCGCATTAAGGATGCCATCCTGAGCAGTAAAGTCCCGACTATCGCCTTTATCAATCGCAGAGCCATATCGGCCGGTTCACTGATTTCGCTCTCCTGTGACTCTATTTACATGACCAGCGGGGCCACAATCGGCGCTGCCACAGCAGTTGATCAAAGTGGGAAAAAAACCTCCGAAAAAGTGATTTCTTACATGCGGGAAGAGATGGCCTCTACGGCAGAGGCCAACGGCCGCTCGCGAGATATTGCCGCCGCCATGGTAGATGAAGAATTATCCATCGATTACCAGGTTACTGTGGGTGGTGATACTCTGAGGGCAGACGACATTGAGGGCTTCAAAAGCGGAAAACTGATTACACTGTCCACCAAAACTGCCATAGCACTTGGCATTGCAGACCGGGAAATAGAAACCCTCGATCAGTTACTGCAATTCCTCGGTGAATCGGATGCACGCATGGTCAGGATGCGTTCTTCATGGTCTGAAAAGCTGGTGCGCTTTCTCACCAGTCCGACGGTTGCGCCCCTGTTGATGACACTGGGTTTCCTGGGGTTACTCTTCGAGATTAAATCACCCGGCTTTGGCTTTCCGGGAGCAGCCGGTCTGTTGCTACTGGCGCTCTTTTTCGGTTCTCATTTGTTGGTCGGTCTGGCGGATATTTCTGAGATCATTTTGCTTGCCTTCGGTATATTGCTTGTGCTGCTGGAAATTTTTGTCATCCCCGGTTTCGGAATTACGGGAATTGCAGGCGGGCTGTTGATCCTGTGGAGTATGTATCAAATGCTGCTTGGGACACATCCCGGGCCGGAGGAAACCCGAGGTGCACTTTACGGATTGAATATCGGTATCGTGGGAGGAGTGATTGCCGGGGTCTTCTTTTTCAAATTCCTGGTCAGGAGCCGGTTATACCAGCGGGCTGTTCCATATACCCCACAGAAAAAATCTCAAGGCTATAGTATTTCCCAGGGCTACGAAAAACTCATCGGCCGGGTCGGTGTGGCAACATCCGATCTGAGACCGGCTGGTACTGCTGATATCAGCGGTGAACGTTATCAGGTTATGACCACAGGCGAGTACTTGATCAAGGGGGTTCAGATCGAAGTTAAGGGAATTGACGAAAATCAGCTCATCGTCACGGCCGTTCGTGGTGATAAAACAACCGGAAATTGAATTTCATATAAAAACTAACAGAATAACACAAGGGAGTCATCATGGATGCATTTATGTTTGCAATACCTATTTTAATTATCATCGCCATAGGAGTTTTTCTCCACTTCGTACCTGTTGGTCTCTGGTTCCAAACCGGTGTCTCAATAGGCTGGGGCAAGATAGGCATGCTCAAGTTGATTATCATGAGGTTCCGTAAAATTTCCCCCAAACTCATTGTGGACGGGATCATTAACCTTCACCGCGCAGGTCTTGATTTTGTCACCTCTGAAGACCTGGAAACGCACTATCTGGCATCCGGGAGTATTCCCAGAGTAGTGGATGCTCTCATCGCTGCCGATAAGGCCAACATTGAACTGGATTTCAAAACGGCCACTGCCATTGACCTGGCGGGTCGGGACGTTAAAGAGGCTGTCCAAACCAGTGTTTATCCTAAGGTGATCGATTGTCCCACGGAGGGTAAGGTGTCGGCCATTGCCAAGGATGGTATCCAACTTATGGCGAAAGCCAGGGTAACGGTGAGAACTAACATCGCCCAATTGGTTGGCGGCGCAACGGACGAAACCGTAATTGCCCGGGTGGGTGAAGGAATCGTCTCAGCCATCGGCTCCGCTCCTTCATATAAAGATGTTCTGGAGAATCCGGATGAAATTTCCAAGACGGTGCTGAACAAGGGCCTCGATGCCGGTACGGCCTATGCCATCTTGTCCATCGATATTGCCGACGTGGACGTTGGCAGCAATGTGGGGGCGATGCTCGAGACTGACCAGGCTGAAGCCGACAAGAAGGTTGCGCAGGCCAAGGCCGAAAGCCGCAGGGCAATGGCTGTGGCAGAGGAGCAGGAAATGAAAGCCCGCGTAGAAAAAATGCACGCAAAAGTCGTGGAGGCGGAAGCAGAAGTCCCAATCGCCATGGCACAGGCCTTCCGCGAAGGTAATTTAGGGGTCATGGATTACTACACGATGAAAAACATTCAGTCGGATACCAATATGAGGGAATCCATATCAGGCAGCGGTCGTGAGGAACCGGGCAAGTCCACGGATAAGCCTAAAGGACAGTAATGCGCATTGCTGAAATAAACATCGGTCTGCTGGTGATGATCGTTTGGGTTGTCCTCAGCTGGCTCGGCAGTTCAAAAAAACGAAAAGGGATCCTCAAAGGAGGGGGAGCTGCTCCCCCTCGCAAACCCTCGGGAATTTCACAACTGTTGCGCGATTTGGGGAAGCAATTTGAAGAATCTGCCAAAGGCGAAAAATCTGCCAGTCAGGAAATGCCTTTCTTGTCCACGGAAGATATCGATGATACACCGCCAGTTAAGCAATCCCCAGGGCGGCCCGTCAAAGTTAGGGTGCAGCCAACACATTCAACCCAAGAGCATACCGGCGGCGATAGTACTAACCATGCAAATATCGATTTCACTATGGACACTAATTTTGCCCGGAAGCCAACAAAAACCATTGCATCGGAATTGTATAAAAACCTGCGAGGTGCCCGACATTTACAAAGGGTTGTTCTGTTTAAGGAAATATTAGGGAGTCCCCGGGCGCTGCGGCCTTATCACCCTTTGGTAACAAGAGATTAGATTTAGTCGGTCCTGAGTTGAAAATATGATCCGCCGGGGTAGATTTAGCTGATAAATCCGGATATTTGCGTATAACCCGTCCGGAGGGTTACAAGTATTTTCTGGCAAAACGTTCAAGTTTGCCGTAAAACTGTCTGATCGTGCCGTTATTCAGGATTGTGTGGTCGGCCAGCTTGCGCTTTTCCGCATCTGTCAGCTGCAAACTGATACGCTTGTGTATTTGTTCTTCAGATAGATTCCCTCTGGCCAGGGCACGTTCAATTTTGATTTCGCGGTCGGCGGCAATGAGCAGGATCTTATCAAACAAACCAGTGAATTTAGCTTCCAGCAATAGTGCCGCATCTACAACGAACAGATCTTCATTCTGTTGTTGTGCTTTCTCCGCTGCCTTTTCCACCAGAATATAAATCTCGGGCCAGACGATGCCGTTTAGTATCTGTTGATCCATTTTACTGGCAAAGGCGGCTTCGGCTAACAGTTTATAGTCCAGTTTATCCTGATCATTGGTTATTTTTTTTCCGAAGACATTGATGAGTTTACGCTGGAGCGATTTGGAGTTGTGAAGATGGTGCTTGGCCTCCGCATCGGCATCGAATACAGCGGCTCCCTTTCGGGCGAAGAATTCTGCGGCCAGACTTTTTCCGGAGCCTAACCCGCCAGTGATACCAAGTTTAATCATTTTATTCTAATGCTTTTCGGATCCCTTCACCCACTTCACTGATGGTCCCCATACCGTTCACTTTACGGATAAGGTTCATTTTTTGATAGAATTCTATCAAAGGTGCCGTTTGACGCTCATAGACATTCAGCCGGTTTTTGATAGTAGCCGGTTTATCGTCATCGCGCTGGTAAAGCTCACCGCCGCAGTGGTCACAGATATCCGCTGAATGCGGCGGACTGAAAAGCAAGTTATAAACGGCGCCGCATTCCCGGCAGGAGCGGCGGGATGACAGGCGGCGTATGATCTCCTCAGGGTTTGCGGTCATTACCAGAACCACATCGAGTTTTTGACCAATTTTATTCAGCAGCAAGTCCAGACCTTCCGCCTGAGGGATCGTCCGGGGGAAACCATCCAGAATATATCCCTCCCGGCAGTCAGCTTCCGAGAAGCGGGTCCTGATCATGTCCAGAATGACATTGTCGGGGACCAGTTTGCCCGCATTCATGAAGGTTTTTGCAAGTTGGCCCAGATCCGTATCGTTCCGGATATTCGATCTAAGCATATCACCCGTGGATATCTGGGGAATGTGGTATTTTTTAACCAGTAATTTTGCCTGTGTCCCTTTCCCCACTCCCGGCGGGCCGATCAAGATCATTTTCATTTTAAACTTTCAATTTCCAAGTTACGGGTTGTTGATGTAATGTTTTTTACAGCAGCATGCCGGCGATTGTAGCAGTCATGAAAGACGCTATAGCACCGCCGAACATGGCTTTAAGACCGACTCTTGCCAAATCCTTCCTGCGGTTTGGTGCCAGAGCGCTGATGCCGCCGATTTGAATCCCGATAGATGAGAAATTGGCAAATCCGCATAAGGCGTAGGTCGCAATATCGATGGTGCGTTCATCCAGCACACCATTGTTGATATAGTTTCCAAGAGTTCCATAGGCCACAAATTCATTCAGGGATAATTTAATACCCATGAGATTGCCCAGCTTGTCGGCATTGCTCCAGGTGACACCCATGAGCCAGGCCAGGGGGCGTAACAGTGTACCGAAAAAAGTCTGCAGTGATCCCGGAATAATTCCGGAATATTCTCCAACGGCAGGAGACATGCCGGTAGCGGCATATTTTATGTATTCACCATGCAACAGTCGGCCGTCGATTAACAGGTCCAGCCAGTTAAGAGTTACATCAATGACGGCGATGAGGGCGATAAAACCGATGAGCATTGCGCCAACATTCACCGCCAGCTTGAGGCCATCTGTGATACCGTTGGTAGCAGCCTCGATGACATTATCACCGACCTTAATATCCGGCAGAGCCACATCCCCTGCAGTTTCCGAATGTTCTTTTTCAGGGTAAATGATCTTACCCACAACCAGAGCTGCCGGAGCGGACATGACACTGGCCGCAATGAGGTGACCGGCCGGTACACCCATGGCAATATAGCCCGCCAGGACACCACCGGCAATAGTGGCGAAACCGCCGACCATCACCGTGAGCAGCTCGGACTTTGTCATTTTATTCAAAAAGGGTTTGATCAGCAGAGGCGCTTCCGTCTGTCCTACAAAAATATTGGCACTGCAGGAGAGAGTCTCGGCACCACTCGTTCCGATGGTCCAGCGCATAAACCGGCTCATGGCCTGGATTACCAGCTGCATAATACCCAGGTAATAAAGGACACTCATAAAACCGCCAAAGAAAATGATGGTTGGCAGTACTTTAAATGCAAACTGGAAGCCGAATCCGGGCCAGCCGGCATCGGGTCCTGTAAAGAAATAGGCTCCGTCGGCAAGGTTTGCAAACAGGAATCGGGCGCCGAAATCAGATAAATTCAGGAAGGCGGCTACTTTATCGCTGAAAGTTTTGAACAGCACCTGACCGTGCAGATTGTGCGATACCATATAGGCAATACCTGAGATTACAAACAGCGCACCGGAATAGCGCTGAACCGTCTGCTGCCATTTGAAAATGGCATTGAGAATCATGAAAATCAAAATCAATATTGTTACGATACCCACTATTGCAGGGACGTAAAACAGGGCTGCACCAACAACCAGTGATGCGACAACGACAACAGCAGCAGACCTGGCGCCACCGCCAAATCTGGAATCATCTTTCTGCAGGATATAAGTGACAATGAGCAGCCCGAGCACGCTCATGCCCACGAAACTCCAATAATCGTTCCTGAGTATGATCAAAGCGAACAAAAACTGCAGGGAGATTCCCCAGATGATTGACTTATAATTAATGCTGTCACGATGGTAAGACATGAGCCATGCGATACCCAGTAGAACAAATAAACCTATGATACTGATAAAATTCATGAGTGCTCCTATTCTTCTATTTCATAATTAAAACAATTCCGGCAGCGGGCTTCATATTTATCGGCTTCACCCACCACAACCTGCCCCGTATCGCTGCTTAATCGTTGGCTGTAATTGGCCGGATTACCGCATTTCATGCAGATTGAGAGGACTTTAGTAATATACTCTGCTTCGATGAGCAATTCCGGCATAGGACCAAAGGGTCGTCCGCGATAATATTTTTCAAGGCCCGCCACAATGATCCGTTTCCCGTCATTTGCCAGCTTGCGTACTACATCGACAATTGAATCGTCGAAAAATTGGGCTTCATCAATACCGATGACATCGGCTTCAGATTGATGCTTAAGAATATCATCGGGTGATTTAACCGCCAGGGATTTAATGACGCGTTTGTTGTGTGAAACTATATCTTCCTCACTGTACCGGTTATCGATGCTGGGTTTGAAGATCTCGACTTTCTGCTTTGCAATTTTTGCCCGGATCAGACGCCTGATCAGCTCTTCGGTTTTACCGCTGAACATAGGTCCGCATATTAATTCGATCCAGCCTGAATCAACAGGTGTAATGGTAATGAAACTATCCCTCATTTTTCTGCAGCAGAATAGACATAATTTTAGTGCGGATTATATCCACGGCCACAACATTCCTGCCGCCTTCCGGAATAATGATGTCAGCATATTTCTTGGTGGGTTCGACGAACTGGATGTGCATGGGACGAACGGTAGTGTAATATTGTTTGATGACAGACTCAAAGCTCCTGCCGCGTTTATTGATATCCCGTTTGATCCTGCGGATGACACGGATATCATCTGCAGTTTCTACATAAAGTTTGATATCCATCATTTCGCGGAGTTCCTCATCCAGCAACGCCAGAATGCCTTCCAGCACGACAATATGGTGCTTCTCAAAATGCTTCATTTGCTGCGAGCGGGTATGTGTTGTGTAATCGTAAACGGGAATCTGGATGGGATTCCCCATGAGCAGCTCACGCATAGTGAATTTCATCAAGTCAAAATCCACTGCATCAGGATGGTCGAAATTGACCTTAACGCGTTCTTCAAAAGGGAGATGTTTCAGATCCCTGTAAAAAGCATCCTGCTCTATGAGAGCAACTTCGGACTTCCCGAATTCTGAGGTGATGGCCTTGGCGACCGTGGTTTTCCCCGAGCCGGTTCCTCCGGCAATCCCAATTAAAATTGTTTTTTTATTATTCATTAATGAAATGGATGAGGGAGCAATTCCCCGACGGTTAATATTTTGTAATCACCGTTTTGATCGGCAATATAAACTGGGATATTCCCCAGGTTTTCCAGCATTACCTGCCGGCAGGCACCGCAGGGTGTGCCGCCATCGTCGGTAATGAGTGCCATCGCCTGAAACCGGTTGTATCCCCGGGCCAGGGCAGAGAAAATAGCAACCCTTTCGGCACACATGGTTGAGGGGTAGGCTTTGGACTCGATATTACATCCCATAATAACTGTTCCATCTTCGGTCAGGAGCGCTGCACCGACCTTATATTTACTGTAAGGAGCCTTGGCTCTGTTTCGTGCTGTTCGCGCGTATTCAATCAATTCTTCAGTTTTCATCGTTTTAACCAGTAAAATTTACCCTTGGAAATTAGGAACATTATGACAGACCCTGCAATAAATCCTCCGATGTGTGCAAACCAGGCCACGCCGCCGCCAGTACGATCAAAATTACCCATCCCTTCTATGATCTGTGAGGCAAACCAAAAGCCTATTACAGCTATGGCTGGCAGAACCATCGGAAAGATGAATACAA
>JAJRUW010000092.1 GCA_024277615.1 Fidelibacterota bacterium
TTCAGGCAGACGATTGTCAGGGTAGAGCAGGGGAATACTCTTCTCCCAATACTGCTTGAACATCCAGCCCTCGCGGGAAAGGAAGAATATCTTGCCGATATTCAGTTCCCGGCACCGCTCTGCAATATGCTGGACAAAGGCACCGATCAGCGGCGCTAGAAAATTGTATCCCTCAATATACAGGTCTGGACGCGGACAGTTTTCCCGCTCAAGAGGTGCCGACAACTGCTGTAATGCCCTACCCCGCCAGAACGGACGGCCGTCACTATAGGTAAGAAGACGTCTGACCACTGCTTTTCGCCTTTTTTCAGAACCGTCATACAAGACAAGGGCACGAATTCCGAACTCCATTGGTCGCAGACCGTCTGAAATCGGATTATCTCCCACATGGAGCCAGCGGTCAGGATTTAGTGCAAATCGTTCCTGCAACAGGGGAAAAGCCTTACCCGACGCCTTTGCCAGAAAGGAATCGGCCGAAGAGATTACATCGTCAACATGGTCGGAAAAACCGGCATGTGCAACTATTTTTTTCAGATAAGTTGCAGGCAGATATATATCGGAAACAACATAAATTTTTTTGCCCTGATCATGGAGTTCAATGAGCCAGTCCACCAGCTCACTCCGGGGGACCAGCATGCTGTTTTCCATCACCATTTCATAGTCGGTGATCCGGTCAAATAACCCGTCACTCATCCGGTCGGCAAAGATCGTCTCCAGCATCTCACGCATGAACAGTGGATAACATGCCTCTCTATCCTCAAACCGTTTCCCTGTTTCCAGGCGATGTCGTTTCTCAATGGTATCACGTAGCTTCTGCACCTGCTGCCATGTCCAACGTAAACCAAACGCTCCAGCAACCGAGGCGATGAACCTGGCCACAGGTAATTTCACCAAATCCGGGTCATGAATCCGACGAATCACCAGGGTATCAAACAGGTCAAAAGTTACAACATCAACGGACGAAGCTATGCGACGCCCCATGGCAACAAGAGAAGATATGCTGTGGTATTTTTTCATAGCTCCCGTTACCGTGAAAATTTCTTTTTCACTTTATACTTAACAGCATCAGATAACTGTTTACTCAACTCTCGCACACTGGGTTCTCCGCAGCCGCCATCAAGCTGCTGTCGCACCGCACACAGTTCACGTTCAAGCTCTACCAGCCGCTCTGAACCAGCTGAGACATAGTGATGCAAGTCATCGGGTATCGTTTTCAGCATATATTTAAGAATTAGCTCCTGATCCTGCTCTCGACCGATAATAGCAGCCTCACCCAGTGTATTACCGCCATGAATTCGATAATACAGCAATTGTTCATCAGCGAGATACACAACACCATCAGGATGAGCAAGCATCAAACGGAAGATGTAATCATAATCATGTAGATAACGCAGCGAACAGAATTTTCCAACCTGGGCAACCGCCTCAGCTGTCATGAACAGGTTGGAAGTTGTTACCATGAAATTTCCTTTTAAAAAAGCTGTATACAGATCTGTGCATTTCCTGTAAAAAGCTCTATTTTTCTTATGCCAGATATTCCAGCCAAATGCAGGGTCAGCGAACACCGCTCCTTGATCGTCCACAGGAATCACATCAGTGAACAGACAGGCGGCACCGGTTTCCTTCTGCTCTTCCACCAATCGGTTCAACCGATCCAGCGCATAAATGTCATCAGAATTCAAAATAGCAATGAATTCTCCCTGGGCCAGAGATAATCCTCTGTTAATCGTATTATAGGCATCCTGATTCTCCTGGTAATAATATGAAATTCTCGAATCAGTATACCCTTTCACAACAGCAGCTGTGTTATCGGTTGAACCATCATCAATAACCAGCAGTTCAAGATCCTGCCATGTTTGATCCAAAACACTTTCAATGGCTGCCCCGATAAATGCTTCATGGTTATACGCAGGGATGATGACCGATATCATTTTTTCTTTTCCATTCTCAGGGGCTGTAAGGACATAAGTGTAACAAAATTACACCGTTTTTTTGTTTATTTCCAAGGAGTAAAAATAGGCGCATAGCAATGTAACTGTTTTTATAACACTGGAAATGGACCAAAGAGTAAGCAAGGTTGTTGCAGTTATTTTTGCACAGCCCCTCAGGGTTCTACAAACCACTGATGCCATGCCACGGGTGCAATATCAGTTTCTTTAAAAAGACGGTTAGTATTATAATAAGGATTACCAGCCGCAAGGAGGTGGTTCCACTTTTTCTTAAATTCCATTATTTCAAAACTCTTCGGCTCATCAGATAAAGACTGGGTATAGAGTTCCTGCCGGATAACCTTACAATATGGCGTATAGACATTCTTCTTTCCACTATCACTCATTCGCAGACAAAAATCTATTCCATACATTTGTGCAGGAAAACGACGACTGTCAAACCCCTGTACGCTCATAAATGTATCTCTTTTGACCATACATAAATCCATAGACACAGCAAGAACATTCTGTGCACAGAAAATGGAATTCATATGACAGGAACCATCAGTAAAGAAATCCCTGTAATACCACCAGGCAGTGTCATCAATATCAGGCACACCACTTACTCTATGTTCACCTTTTCTCTCGATCCAACCACCGACTGCGCCGGTTCCAGGCTCCTGGGAATATTCAAGCAACGTCACCAGCCATTCTCCTGACAGGGGCCTGATATACCGGTCAATAAACAACAAATGTTCACATTCGGACTCCTGCACAGCGTGGTTATACAATTCAGCAGACTCCACCGCTTTTGCACTTCGCAAAATTTTACACCTGCGCTCCGCATGGACAACGTTCTGCTCATCAATTTCTGAAAACTGCTCATCAACAAGAATATTAATTTCAAGAGCGTCGTAACGCAGAAACGGCGACATTGTTTTCAACCATGCCCGAATTTCTTGCAAGCCACCACTCACTTCAACAAAAAGGGCAACTGTCGGCAAGTCCGGCAAGCGGCGCTTAGCCTGATAATAGTATTTCATCATCCCCTGTTCCACAGAGGCATTAAGCCCGCGGCGTGCCAATGCCGCAATTAATGCTTGACGACCAGCATGATCTGCATACTCTTTCTGATCATGATTTACACTGGTCGAATTTTCATGAGCCCGCCAGTGATAAAGAATACGCGGAACATGATAAATTTTATGGGTGTGTTCAGTCATCTTCAGCAATAAATCATAGTCCTGGGCACCGTCAAATTGTGCGGAAAAAGGCCCCACCTGATCAAAAAGTGTACGCCTAATCACCAAAAAATGGGTTATATAGTTGTGGGAGAGTAAGAGTTCGCTGTTAAAATCAGGCTTGTAGAATCCATGCTGATATCGACTCTCAAGATTCACCAAATCTTCATCAGAATACAGGATATCCGGTTCATTTTTATTTATCGCTTTTACCATCTCAAACAGGGCATCCAGAGTCAACTCATCATCATGATCAAGGAAAGCAAGATATTCCCCCTCTGCACGTTCGATCCCTCTGTTGCTGGCCGCACTTATTCCCTGGTTCCGGGGACAGAACTCGACGGTAATCCGGGAATCCATGGCTGCGTATTTCACCAAAATCTCTCTAATATGCTCTTCACTGCTGCCGTCATCAACCAAACAAAGCTGCCAATGCGGATAGGCTTGAAAAAGAACGGAATGTATGCAACGCACCAGCAGCTGCTTATCCGTATTATAGACCGGAGTTATGACGGAGATCAGTGGTTTTTCGGCTAACTCTGCAACTTCACTGCAGGGATAATGGCCCCTAAAAACGCCCTGTGCCCGATAATGAAGTAGAGGATATGCAAAATGCTCAGCATATTCAGGGTACGTCGATGCATAAAAGACAGGATCAAACAACCTGTTGGGTCTTAAATTCTCTCGACACCCCAGAATTGTATAATGTAAAAACGGTTCATAGGCGGCCTGAGCATTAACACCGGAAAGCTGCTGATAAAAAATCGAATCAAAGAAACGGCAGGGCTCCCGTCCCTCTTTTGCACCATAACAGAGATAATGGAGGAATGGTGACATCTCCAGATGGACTGAGGAAGGATTATCTTCACGGTAATACGAGGCATCAAAGAACTGAAGATATTCGACGTTCTCAACAACCCCATCATGGAGACAATGGACAAGAGGATTGAGTCCTGATGCCTCCACCGCTGGATTATTTTCCAGATAGGCGGCACTGTCAAAATATGGATTTGGTTTTTTTCCTGTTTGCCAACCGATTTCCAGGTAATGACGCAGAGGGGACATTCCATTTTTGATACTTTCAGGGTATTGCTTTCCGTACCAGGCTGTCCAGAACAGGGGGGTCGGGTTTAGGTCGGCTCGCCAACCGGATTCAATATAATGCAACAATGGATCTACAGCCAATGCGTCCGGATTATTTTCCCGGTACCAGGAACTCTCAAATAACCCATTGGGGTTTCTCCCTTCCCGCCAACCGGCTTCGCAATAATGAATCAGCGGAACCAGAAAATGACTTTGCAGTATTGCATCATGCTGAATATAGAATGTAGAGTCAAATAAACCAGAGCTGCGAATTATCTTATACTGCGTTGAAGGCGCAAAAAAATATTGTATCGCCAACAGTAGATATTTACCCGACTTAAGCAATCGCTTTACGCCGGGAATCATTTTTTCACCTAAAGCCCCGGCCAATGCTGATCCCGACATCATACTGCTCTTTTCTCCTGCAGTATCCGGCAAGGTTTCATCCACCTCCTCTTGCTGCATATTCGATTGCCAGATAACCCTTGGATCAAACCCTCCCGATCCGCCCTGAACAATATTGGCATGAAGCTGCCCTTCAAGATCCAGATACTCATCCAGTCGCGTATCCAACGATATGGATTGACGAGAACAACACCAGACAACAACATCACCTATTGTATTCAAGCCATGTCCACCGACAATGCGGTTGACGATACCCCGGTGATGGTGAACAAACCAGTACAAGGCACGAAACAGGAGGAATTCAGGTGTTACAGGCATATCGACCTGCCACTCCTGATCTATAACCACCCAGGAGACATAAGCACCTCTCTGCTCTGGATCTTTCCCTGATACCGGGCAGGCTGCAACAATAATATTAAATGGCAGCAAATCAATACAACCCTTTTCTCTGAGAAGCGTTCCCCTAGGGCTGTGTAAAAAATGAAAATAGTCGGCCAGCAATTGGAAAAATTCCAACCCCCCGTCTTTCCTGCAACATGCCTCAAGCCAGGAAGTAGAGAGCAAATCGCCACTGACATAGACGGCCTCTTCCCCTGTATATACTTGCAGCCATTTTTTTTCTTCCTCTTTTTCTGTGCCATCATCAACAGAAAAAAAAGTCTTGCTTACAAGTTTTTTCCCTCTCGGCTTCACCGTGCATGTGCGCAATTCAGATTTTCTGGCCGAGGAGGAAAAGTGAACAAAATCAAAGGGAATCAGAGCATCCAATCCTTTTTGATCCCAAGACAATGCTATCAAGAATGAGTTTGCAAAATCAGCAAGGTAACCGGACTGATGCAGGCCTCGCCAGCGCAGAAATTCATCATCGGCCGGCTGCCACGTGGAGCAGGGATCTCTTGAAGCTATGCGATACAACAGAGATACTGCATAGGGATCCTGATCCACAAAGGTTTTACTTAAGAGAACCCTGGGCAACTTATAGTCAGGGAAAGGGAATACGAAACGACTGGAGGTTATGTCAAGCTGTTGAATAAGTTTTTGCCATTCTCTGAGATCAAAGGTTTCAACTCCTTTTCTACCGGGATAGCCTAACAAGCCTATATCCTGTTCAATATAGTGATCCTCGGTTGCCCCCATCCAATATTTCAACCCCAACCTGTTCTCCAGGGCAATGATCAATATCCCGTTTTCTTTTAAAGAATTCTTTAGCTGAGACAAGATAGCGACGGCTGCAGGAAAACCGTCCTGCTCTGTTCCTGAGAACAAGGCAGCATATTCCAATACTCCTATCAAAAAAATAGCATCATACTGTTTTTCAGGTAGCTGCAGATCATTAAAATTTGCATTAACAATATGAACCTGTTCCAGATCACGACAACGCATTGCTGCCAATTCAGCCCTGGTACCGCTGCCTTCAACCGCCTCAACCGTCATTCCCTGCTCACCAAGATACCGGGTTATTGAACCACAGCCACAGCCAAGTTCAAGGACATGATGCATAGAGGAGAGGTCAAGGCCGCGGAGCAGATTGGCCCGATCAGGACTAAGATGATATTCCGAACTCCAGTCCCGAATTTTTTCCTGCAACTCGGCCGAAGTTGAGCTGAGATCCTTTACCGTTGAAAAACAATCCCGCAGATACTGCTCTGCGTCATCGCCTTCACTGTAATCAAACTCACCTGTTCCCTCCAGAATCCAGGTATTTTTATCTGAGCGCAGTAGGGTGTTAAGAGTTTGCAGCAAAAACATTTCCTTCCCGACTCAGTGTAATTTTTGAATTCAGATCAACAAGACCAACACATGGCCTGACAGCTGCGACCTCAAAGGCAAGGACTTCATAACGCCGTTCATACACGACATACTCCCCGCCTTCATACCCGGCACAGCCGCAGGAGAGCAGATAACCACCACCGGCAAACGGGATCGGCTGGACAAAAGAAACAATGATAACATCCCCTGCTTTCATCGGCCCTGTCTCTATTTGATGATACAGCGTGTTTGTTCCGGAAATATCCAGTCCATGTACGTCCTTGATGCTGTAGGCGACAATCGGCTCAACAATGGCTTCATTAAACCGTATCCTGCAACGAATTTCATATTCCTCCATCTGCAGAAGCGCCTGGGCAGGCTGACCATCAATGGTGTAAATGCCAACCTGTTCAATAACAGCTTTGTGATTGCCATAGCGATTCTCATCTGGATTTAAACAAAATTGTTCTCCAAGAAATCCCTCCTTTATTTCCCTCCTTGCCAATACTGTGCCCCTCTCCCCCGATTCATCCTGCAGATGCCGGTAGACGGCACAGGAACGATTCAACATAAGCTTGTTATATTGATCAATAACAACTTGGGGTTCGTCAAAAACCTGAACTTTCCCCTGTTCCAGTAGACAGGCCACATTACAATAGCGCGTGATGAGATCAACGGAATGGGTCACAAAGAGAATTGTAATTCCCTTACGTTGAAACTCTTTAAATTTGGCAAAACATTTCGCCTGAAATAAGGTATCTCCCACGGAAAGTGCTTCGTCAACAATCAAAATGTCCGGCTGGACATTAATTGCTACTGCAAATGCAAGACGAACATACATGCCGCTCGAATAGGTTTTAACCGGCTGATCAATAAATTCACCAATATCGGCAAAGGCGAGAATATCATCAAAACATTGTTCCATTTCCTTCCTGGAAATGCCGAGGATTGAACCATTTAGAAATACATTTTCCCGTCCGGTAAATTCAGGGTTGAAACCGGCACCGAGTTCCAGAAGCGCCGCTATCCGCCCCACCACCTCAACTTTACCGGAGGTGGGAGTAAGGATTCCGCATATAATCTGGAGAAGCGTGGACTTACCACTTCCATTACGCCCGATTATTCCAACCGTATCACCTTTATTCACCGTCATTGAAATATCAGAGAGCACATGAAAAGGTTTAAAATATTTCTTTCGGAAAGGATGAAATATTTCTTTTACCCGGTCCACAGACGATGGATAAATCTTATACACCTTATGAAGTTTTTCTATTGAGATAGAATGGGTTACAGGCATATCACTCAACATTTCCGAAAATAATCGTAGCGGACTCTCTTACCCTACAAGACATCTGCAAACTGTGGCCTCAGGTACTGAAAAACATATACACCTATACAAAAGGAGAACGAGCAGACGATCCAGAAATAAAGCGTCTGATATGGGTGCTGCCAAAATCCAACACCATAGATAAAAGAATCCCTGTATCCCTGAATTATATAATACATGGGATTTAGTTTTAAGAGCATCTGAATGTTAGGCGGCATGATATGCAAATCCCAGAAGATTGGTGTAACCCAAAATCCGACCTGAACAATAACCCCTACAATATGGGCAACATCCCGAATAAAGACATTTAATGCTGACACAGCCCAGGATAGCCCCAAGGCAAAAATACAGAGACAGATGGAGTAATAAAAAAACTGAAAGAAATAAAGGGTAAAGGGAATATGTTGAAAAAGAAGTAAAATCAGCAGCAACACCAGAAAAACACAATGAGTCACCAGACCGACAACAAGTCGAATCAGAGGAAAAATCTGAGCCGGAAACAGCGTTTTTTTAATGAGGTTTGTATGTGCAACAATGACGCCTGCCGAAGTCGTCAGAAGATCTGCAAAAAAAAACCAGGGCATCATACCGGCCGTAAGCCAAACCACAAAGGGGACGTCGTTCATCGGCTTTGCCTTAAAGCCTACACTAAAAACGAACCAGAAAACTGCTATCAATACCAATGGATGGATAAAAGTCCAGGCACCCCCCAGGAAAGATCCAGCATATTGACTTGCTATTTCACGGCGAGCCATGCTCAGGGTCAACTGTCTCCGGGTAAACAACAGTTGAAAAAATACAAAAATTTCTTTTGCCATACTATGGATATTTACCGACCTCGTAAAATGCGCGTTGACTTGCCGCAAATGTTAAATTTTGCTTTCTCTGCCTTTCCCTGATATTTCAAAAGCAGAGGCTAGGACGAGGGGTCTCGGAGTCTATACTTACCGGCGATTGAAGATCGGCTTAAGAGGCAAGAGAGACACGAGACTCTATATGTTGCTTGAGCCGATTTGAGAGCTACGCTGAATCCCATACGAGCAAAGCCGAATCAAGAGAAGAGGTCAACGTAGACTTCCTGGGAGGATAGCCGAATATGTAGCTCCAGCTCTGCTATTCATCAGAAAAAAAAGTGACCACTCCTGGTATTATACACCTAGTATTAACCGGGTAAACACACGGAACAAACAGGGAGCATAGCAGAACGTGTACAGCAAATACTCTAAAAGTACACCTTACAATTTCCAGGGGGATCCTCCCGGAGCAACTGAACCATATCTTTACCACGCATTCCTTCAAATTCATACCAAAAGGAGGTATCGGCCCATCGCCTGGGCCAGTGCCGAGTTTCTCTAGGCACCCATGAGGGTGCAAACCCGCGTACATTAATCACACACCTGTATGGCGTAGATTCCCTCCCGTCTTTTTGTTGCTCAATAGCCAGACCTACATATTTCTCTAGTATATCCACCAAGTAAGAGCTATCATCACTTGAGCACTGATCATCATGCAGCATGAGGTAAAGTCCTCCAACCGGCAATACCGACACTTCTTTTTCATTCAGTTCCGATAATCTCGTCACGTTAAGCCGGATAAACCTGGAATCAAATCGGAACGAGACTGCCCTCTGATTAAACACCGCACGCAAAACAGAACTGGTCATTCTATCCGAAAAAATTGGTTGCCTGCCATCATGAATAATCTCTTCAATCATGGGGCGCCAGGAAGGCCACCAAGGGCGCCCATCCAGCAGAAGAAAATCAAGCTTACCATAGACAGGCTCTGTACGTACGCTACTCAAACCTATAATAATGACGAGACATATCAGAAAATATGCCAGCCGGCAGCTACGTTTGGTCATTTCTCTTAGCAAAGTTCACAGATAAAGCTGCCGTACAGATACGCTGTTCGGCACTGTAGAAAAAGTCAGCAAAGAACAGCCAGAACATGGAAATATAACAGAGTCGATAATACTCAACCCGCATGACATTACTCGACCAGATGAAATGAAGAAGCGGAATAAAATAACCGAAAAATGGGAGTGAAGCAAGAATAAAAATACGAGCTTTTCTTTCAAATGTTCCCGCCAGAAAACCGGGCCAGAAATAGGGGACAGAAAAGAAAAGCATTAAAACACCCGCCCCGCCCAAAGTATCAGTCACCCGTAGGTCACCAACCCTACCCCCAATATATATACCGTGCCAGATGACAGAAAGGGACTGATACTGCTGCCCAAAATCCCGAATAAAAAATTGGGCTACCCACTGGAGGAAAAAATCAAACTGAGGGAGCAGCCAACACACAATAACAAGAAAAACCAGCCCTGCTCCGTTAATTGAAAAGAGACTTGCCATAATCCCATATTTCGTTCCCGCATTCCTACCTGAAAATAAAGATTTCTTTCCCCAGGTAACTGCAATGTTGGTAACAATCCATACAAAAACGATAAACCCTAAAAAAATAGCTTCCTGTTTATGATTTACCCAGAGTATCGGAACAGACAAGAGGGCAACAATAATTCCAGTAATAGTATCCCGAATATTCTTTCTAAAGAAAAAAATTGCCGTCCATAACCAGAATATAAGCATTGAGCTGAAACTTGGCGCCAGACTGTAGTACCTGAAATAACTGAATCGATTCGTCCCGAAAAAAAGAAAACAGATCAAAACGCTGAGGAAAGCCCACCTTCCGACAAGGCCGGCTCGTATCGCCAGGATGTAGATCGTCGCAGCCAAAAGAGCCCAGAACAACCCATTTGTTACATCGATCTTTCTTAACATTTTTATGGGGTTAACTGGCACTCCGTCCGTGCAGAGCACAACCCCCATCATGCTATACTGCCATACCCCTCTGTTTTCCCGGGGCATCTGCTCAACCGTCTTACCGCAGCTCAACTCATGGACACGCCTGAGATGCTCCAGAGGATCGGCAGGAGGTTCCAGGAA
>JAJRUW010000093.1 GCA_024277615.1 Fidelibacterota bacterium
GATGGTGATGCCTGGTGATAATGTATCGCTTGAGATCACCCTGATCACACCGATTGCCATGGATAAGGAATTGCGTTTTGCCATACGTGAAGGCGGCCGTACGGTTGGTGCAGGTGTTGTTACCGAAATTATCGAATAGGACAGTATAAGTGGGCGGAAATAGCAAAAGAAACATTATCGCACTGGCATGTCAGGAGTGTAAAAGACGGAATTATTCCGTGACAAAAAATAAAAGACTGCACCCCGGAAGAATTGAATATACAAAATACTGTCCATGGTGCAGAAAACATACTGTCCATAAAGAATCTAAGTAGATAATTGGTTTCTTTTAGGTGAGTAGTTCAATTGGTAGAGCACCGGCCTCCAAAGCCGGGAGTTGAGGGTTCGAGTCCTTCCTCACCTGCGATATAGGGGTTAAATAGTGCTTCAAATAAAAGTTTGTCTTCGGAGAATTGATCCGTGATAGAAAAAATAAAAAATTACTTTAAAAGTATCAGCATCGAGATGAAAAAAGTGACCTGGCTCACTAAAGACGAGTTACTTTCATCTTCGGTAGTTGTTGGTGTATTTTCGATTGTAATCGCAATATTCTTGTTTTTTATCGACTATGGGCTCACAGAGTTCATGTCGTGGATTATCGGCGGCAAATAATACGCCATGGAGTGGTATTCATTAAGGGTCATTTCCGGTAAGGAAAAAAAAGTCGAAGATTATATACTTCGCGAGGTAGAGGATCATGGCATTGCGGATATGATTGGTGAGATCTTTATTCCTTCCGAAAAGGTTGTGGATGTCAGGAATAATAAAAAACGTATTCGCGATAAAGTTTTTTTCCCCGGTTATATTCTCATAAAAATGGAAATGACAAGAGAAAGTCGATATGTTGTTGAGAACACGCAAAATGTTATCAATTTTATTGGCTCCAAGTCTCAACCCGTACCCCTTCGGGAAGACGAAGTTACTAGAATCATGGGAGAGGTTCAATCCAAGGAAGGGCAGGAGGTTTTGGCGACGCCCTTTAAATTGGGTGATGCGGTCAAAGTGGTTGACGGCCCCTTTGTCGATTTTAACGGCTTTGTCGAAGAGATTAACGAAGACAAGAAAAAAGTAAAAGTATCTGTATCCATTTTCGGAAGACCTACTCCGGTAGAATTAGATTTTTTTCAGGTTGAAATAGAAAAGTAGAAAGCAAATGGCAAAAAAAGTTATTGGTTTTATAAAACTTCAAATCCCGGCAGGTAAAGCCAATCCCGCGCCGCCAGTCGGTCCTGCGCTGGGGCAAAACGGGGTCAACATCATGGAATTCTGTAAGGCGTTTAATGCCAAGACTCATGATCAGATGGGAAAGATCATTCCGGTTGAGATCACTGTGTTTGCTGACAGATCGTTTACATTTATTACAAAAACGCCTCCTGTTGCCTTCTTATTGCTCGAAGCATCCAAACTCAAAAAGGGATCCGGGGAGCCAAATCGTGAAAAAGTTGGTAAGGTGACCACTGAACAGATCAGGCAAATAGCAGAAATTAAAATGCCCGACCTCAATACGAAAAATATTGACTCGGCGATGAGGATGATCGAGGGAACTGCAAAAAGTATGGGCATTTTACTGGAGGGTTGAAATGAAGCACGGAAAAAGATACAGAGAAAACCTGGCAAATGTAGATCGTCTGAAAGATTATAAGATCGAAGATTCAATTGTCGCCTTGAAAAAATTAAATACTGCCAAATTTGACGAAACCGTTGACATCGCCGTAAATCTCGGTGTCAATCCCAGGATTGCCGACCAGATGATTCGGGGTGCCGTGTCACTTCCGCATGGAACGGGAAAAGAGGTTAAGGTGCTGGTCATTGCCAAAGGTGAAAAAGCAACTGAAGCCGAAGAAGCCGGGGCAGATTTTATCGGCTCGGATGAATATGTTACCAAAATCCAGGAGGGCTGGACGGATTTTGACGTTTTGCTGACGACGCCGGATATGATGGCTCAGGTAGGCAGATTGGGTAGAATCCTGGGTCCCCGCGGCTTAATGCCGAATCCTAAAACCGGCACGATTACTATGGATATAGCCAGGGCCGTGAAAGAAATAAAAGCCGGAAAAATTGAGTACCGGGTTGATAAAAATGGTATCATACACGCCGGAGTCGGTAAAATCTCCTTTGAGGATGACAAGATCATTGAGAATATCAAAGCCCTGATCGATGCATTAATGAGGGCCCGCCCCTCATCTGCAAAGGGAACCTATCTGAAAAAGGTTACAATCTCCTCAACGATGGGCCCCGGAATCAAAATTGACAAAGCAAGTTTAATCGCATAGGTAAGAATATGCCAACACCACGCAAAGCAGAAATTATTGAAGAGCTTCAGAAAGATTTTGAAGAGTCTGTAAGTGTATATTTTACGAATTATTCAGGGATAAATGTTCCCCAGGCAACCAGGTTGCGGGATGCTTTCCGGGATAAAAGTGTTAAGTATAAAGTTTCAAAAAACACTTTAACCAGGATTGCAGCACACAATGCAGGTTTCACAAACATTGACGACTTTTTAACAGGTCAGATAAGTATTTCTTATGGCAAGGATGATCCATCAGACCCGGCTCGTGTAATTAAAGAATTTAATAAAAAGGATGGCAATCTGGAGATAATTGGTATCCTGTTTGAAGGTGAGCGTTTTGAAGCGGATAAGTTCGATGAGCTGGCCACATTGCCAACCAGGAACGAGTTGATTGCCAGATTTGTCAGCGGGCTTAATCAGCCAATGACAAAGCTTGCGGTTACCTTACAGGCGTCAATGATGAAATTGGCTGGTACGCTTGACAGTCTGAAAAACACTAAAGCTTAAATAAAATAAAATAAGTTCAGGAGTAAGAATAAAAATGGCAGATATTACACGCGAAAACGTAATGGATTATCTTGAAAAAGCCAACATGCTGGAAATTTCACAATTGATTTCGGATATCGAAGAGAAGTTTGGCGTCACAGCAGCTGCACCCGTTGCGATAGCAGCAGGTCCGGCCGCTGCCGCAACCGAAAGTGTAGAGGAAAAGACAGAGTTTGATGTCGTGTTGGAAGGATTTGGTGAGAAGAAGATCAATGTGATCAAAGCCGTTCGTGAAATCACCTCATTAGGCTTGAAAGAAGCAAAAGCGTTGGTTGACAGTGTACCCTCTCCCATCAAAGAAGGTGTTACTAAGGACGAAGCTGAACAAATAAAGGCCAAATTAGAGGAGGCCGGAGCAACGATTACTGTAAAATAGTTGCAAACCCACGCCTTTTCTATTAAAGCTACAGCAATACCTGCGTTTCATATTAACAATCTCATAGGAGGGATTCACTTTGGTTGTGAAATCTAACCGTTATGTGAAACGGCAAAGTTTTGGCACCGTAGATGAGCTGATTTCAGCCCCTGATCTGCTTGCCATTCAATTGGAGTCCTACGAAGAATTTCTACAGGAAGACGTCCTTGTAGAAAAGCGTAAAAACAAGGGACTCGAAGCCGTTTTCCGTAGTATGTTTCCCGTAGAAGATTCTCACAAGAACTACGTTCTTGAGTATAAATACTACTACCTAGGGCTACCCAAATACACAGTAAAAGAATGTCTTGAACGGCGTATATCCTATACGGTGCCGTTAAAAGTTCGTTTTGTACTGCATATCACCGATGAAGATGATCGGAGTAAATATGTTCAGAGCATAGCACAGGACGTATTCTTTGGCAATATCCCCTATATGACTGATCGGGGAACTTTCATTATTAATGGTGCCGAAAGAATTATTGTCAGTCAGCTGCAGCGTTCTCCGGGCGTCTTCTTCGATACCTCAATACATCCAAACGGAACCAAGCTCTATCAGGCCAGGATAATTCCGTTCAGGGGCTCCTGGGTGGATTTTACAACCGATATATATGACTGTATTTACGCAATTATCGACAGGCGAAGGAAATTTCCTGCAACCTTGCTCTTGCGAGCGATTGGTTTCTCAACAAATAAAAAAATCTTTGAAGCTTTTGACCTGTGCGAAGATGTTAAAATAACGCAGAAAAAGAGCCTTGAGGGCAGGGTGATCGTCGATAATGTGGTCGATAAAGAGACGGGCGAAATACTAAACGAAACCGGAACTAAAATTACCGAAGAGTATCTGAATATCTGGAAAGACCATGGTGTTACGGAAGTTACCGTGGGTAAGGTCGGTGAAGAGTTACCGGTAGAGATGCTGATCAATACATTCGGCAAGGATCCGACCGAAGAAACCGAAGATGCCCTCATGCTGCTGTACCAACATGTACGTACCGGCGAGGCTCCCAATTTTGAGATTGCCCAGAAATTCATCGAAAAGATGTTTTTCTCCACCAAAAAATATGATTTGGGTCAAGTGGGCAGGTATCGGATTAATAAAAAATTCAATCTGCACAAACCAATCGATGAACCGGTTCTGACCCGCGATGATTTCATTGCCGTATTTAAATACCTCATTACTATGCGTAAGGGTGAGAATGGTCCGGATGATATTGATCATCTGGGTAATCGACGTGTTCGCACGGTGGGTGAGCAGCTGGCCAATCAGTTGAATATTGCCTTGAGCCGCATGCAGCGTACAATCAGGGAGCGTATGAATCAGAGGGAAGCTGAAAGTCTTACACCCCAGGATCTGGTGAACTCCAAAATCGTCACTTCCGTATTGAACACTTTTTTTGGTACCAGTCAGCTCTCACAATTCATGGATCAAACCAATCCTTTATCGGAAGTAACGCATAAACGGCGTATGTCTTCTCTTGGACCCGGTGGTCTGACACGAGAAAGAGCCGGCTTTGAGGTCCGCGACGTGCATCATACCCATTACGGCAGGCTGTGCCCCATTGAAACTCCGGAAGGACCTAACATCGGCCTGATCAGTTCGCTTGCGACACATGCAATAATTAATAACCTTGGATTTATCGAATCTCCATATCGTAAGGTTGAACATCTCGAAAACGGCATGTATGAAATCAGGGATACGGTTGAATATCTGTCAGCCGATGATGAAGACCGCGTTTATATTGCCCGGGCCGGTGAGAAATACCAGAAAGGGAAATTCATAAACGAAGAAATCGTGGCCAGAAAAGGTGATGATTTTCCGATTGTTTCAGCCAATGAAATCGACTACATCGATGTTTCTCCCATTCAGATGGTGAGTATCTCGGCGGCCTTGATTCCATTCTTGGATCATAATGATGCAAACCGTGCGCTGATGGGTTCGAATATGATGCGTCAGGCAGTGCCGCTGTTACAGCCCCAGGCACCAATTGTCGGAACAGGAATGGAAGCAAAACTGGCCAAGGACTCGCGTTCAGCAGTAGTCAGCGATGTTACCGGGACTGTGGTTTCCGTTGCAGCAGATGAAATTGGGATCAGAACCGAAAGTCAGCCGGACGAGGTGACCCTGGTTCCGGATGAGAATCTGAAAAAATTCAAATTAAATAAATTCCTGCGCACAAATCAGAATACTTGTATAAATCAGAAACCGCTGGTGCTGCCCGGCGATAAAGTTAAAGCCGGCGATGTTATTGCAGATGGCGCTTCAACGGACCGCGGGGAATTGGCGTTGGGCAGAAATCTTAAAGTTGCTTTCATGCCCTGGCGTGGTTACAACTTTGAAGATGCCATCATCATCAA
>JAJRUW010000094.1 GCA_024277615.1 Fidelibacterota bacterium
CCATTTTTCTTTGAGCCTGCAAACGGGATTATTGATTTTTGTTGTAAATTAATCAATCTTATTTTCAACAAATTGTCCAACAATCCGGTTTTAGGAGGTTAAAATGAAAATGACAGTTGCAACTTTCATTATTTTTACAACTGGTTTCACTCTAGTTTCCGCACAAACAGCAGTTTTATATCTCGGTACCGTAAATCAAGAGTCTCAAACCATCCGGATCCGGTTGGATGCACCCGGTGAAGTTGCGGGTTTTCAATTTAAAGTAAACGGTGTGGAGTTATGCCAGGATCCAGAGTGCATCACGGGGGGGAGTCCCGTAGTTTCCTCCTGGATTTTGACCGTTGGTCAGAATAGTATTATCCTTGGATACACTTTTGGAACCGATTATATCCCGCCGGGCGATTCACTGTTAGTGACGCTCACTTACAACTCCATCACAGGACCTGAATTATCTCTTGCCAATGCAGTTATCGCAGCTCCTCCGGGACAGGGCAACTACGAGGTTGAAATTGGGCAGCCCTATGTATTTATTGACGGACCCATTTTTGGGTGCATGAACCCATCCGCCATAAACTTCGATCCGGAAGCAACGGTTGATGACGGCAGCTGCCAATTTGCGGATATTTTTGGCTGCACAGATGCGTCTGCCTGCAATTATAATCCCGCTGCGGGGAGTGATGACGGATCCTGTGATTTTGAAAGCTGTGTGGATTGTGCCGGTGTGTATGATGGAGCTGCATTTATTGACTCTTGCGGTATTTGCTCAGGCGGCACCACAGGACATTGGCCAAATAGTGATATGGACATCTGCGGAGTTTGTTTTGGGGATGGTTCAAACTGCACTTCGGAGCTTACATTTGGTGAGCTCGATCAGAATGCACATACGCTTGAACTCTGGTTGAATACGAGTACCGAAATAAGTGCATTCAATATTAGGATCAGCGGTGTCAATCTGTTATCTCTCTCGGGTGGTATTGCAGAGGAGCTGTCTGATTGGACCTACGGCATCAGCATGGTGGAGCCGGACCCTAATTTGTATTTTGATTTTTTTGGTCAGAGCCAGGGTTCGGAATATATACCGGCTGGGGAGCACCTGCTGACGGTTTTTACTTATGACTATCTGTTGGCTACATCGATATGTTTTACCCCGATCGGGACCCAATTTTATAATGCCGGAAGTATGCCGGTATCAATTTTCCTGGGAGATTGCGTGGATATATCCGACCAACCAATGCAGGGCTGTACGGATGCTCTGGCCTGTAATTACAACCCATACGCTATGGAGGATAATGGTGCCTGTGAATATGAATCCTGCTACGATTGTACTAACGAGATGGGCGGATTGGGGATCATCGACGATTGTGGTGTATGTTCAGGAGGAAGTAGCGGTCATGTAGTCAACAGTGATATGGATTGTGCCGGTGAGTGTTTTGGTCCGGCCCTGCCTGACGACTGCGGAATCTGCTCCGGTGGGAATAGTGGCCATGAGCCCAACAGCGATAAAGACTGTGCCGGTGAGTGTTTTGGGACAAGCCAATTAGATAGTCTGGGCACTTGCTGTCAGGCCGAAGAACTGGATTGTGCAGGCATTTGCTTCGGTCAGGCATTCCCGGATGATTGTGATGTGTGTTCAGGCGGAACTACTGGGCACGAAGCTAATGCTGACATGGATGCATGCGGTGTCTGTTTCGGCAACGCATTTGAACCTGGTCCCGACTGTAACGGTGACTATTGTGGCGGCGCTTATATCAATGAATGCGGTTACTGTGTTTCCGGCAGCACCCGCTTTGACAGAGATTACGGCATGGACTGCGCCGGTGTCTGTGACGGGGAAGCGCTGATCGATGACTGCGGGATCTGCTCAGGCGGAACGACAGGTCATGAGGCCAACAGTGATATGGATTGTGCCGGAGTGTGTTTTGGATTCGCCTATTTGGATGATCAGGGGAATTGTTGGGATGATTACGATGCTGGCTTTAATGCCCATATGGATTGTAACGGTGTTTACTTTGGCAATTCGGTTATGGACGAATGCGGGGATTGTGTACTGCCTGAAAACTTCAATGCAGCTATGGATGACTGCGGTATCTGCTACGGTGCCAATGCCGACATGGATTGTAACGGAGATTGTTTCGGGACCGCCATCGTCAACGAATGCGGCTGTGTGGGCGGGAATACCGGTTTGCCCGAATTTTGGTGCAACCAGCCGCCTATGGAATTCGTCAGCTTCAACCAATCGACCTTACAGGCCTATTATTTTATTGCCAATGCCACCATCGACGGTGTCGAATTGGTGCCGGGGGAGGATTGGATACTGGCCATGAAAGGTGACGTCTGTGCCGGGTCCGTAGTCTGGACGGGTGCGTACACAACCCTGCCTGCCATGGGCGACGACGGCGATGAGGCCACGGCCGGATATTTCGAACCGGGAGATATCCCGTCTTTCGTCATCTATGACGGATCCACAGGGATTTACTACGATGCATCAGCCTCGGGTGGG
Source organism: Fidelibacterota bacterium (assembly GCA_024277615.1). Classification (GTDB taxonomy): domain Bacteria; phylum Fidelibacterota; class Marinisomatia; order SCGC-AAA003-L08; family JACNLC01; genus JAADGM01. The sequence goes on from JAJRUW010000094.1 coordinate 2,501, forward strand.
GCGTCTCAACAACTTGTGTGGGAGAACAATGGTCTTGTCACCATTGAACTGCTGGAGGCCATCCTGCGGGAGACACAGACACGTGTGCTGCATACAGGCTCGAACCTGATCAGTTTTCAGGTGACCCCGGATGAACCTGCTATCGGTTCTGTCCTGGCTGATCTTCAGGGTAATTGTTTCGGTGTTATCGGGGAAGGTATGGCATCGCAACCCAGTCCTCTTAATCCTGATGAATGGGTTGGCAGTATTATGACTTTTGAGATGCCGCGGGGATACTGGCTTAAACTTTGGGATGCCGACACACTGGAGATACAGGGTCCGGCTATTGCTTCTGATATCAGCTACGACCTGCATTCCGGTGCCAATCTCATCGGCTATCCGTTTTTCGACAGTCAGGCGCTGGAAAATGCAATACCGCTTGAATATTGGCCGCATATTCTGGCTATTATCGGTGAGGGTGAGGCTGCCATCCCCAACCCGTTTACCGAAAATGACTGGCTGGGCAGTCTTACGACCTTCCATGGCGGGAACGGCTACTGGATAGTGGTAGATCAGCCTTTTGTGTTCGGCTGGAGTGAACCGCTCTTGGCACGAAATGAGCAATGGATAGAACCTGCAGCGGAGGTCGTACCAACGGACCTGATGTACAGCCAGTCCGTCCAACAGGCTTTTTATTTTGTGGAGAACCTCGTATTGGAGGATGGAGAACCTCCGTCCGGGGACTGGCTGGTGGCACTGGAAAACGGGCAGGTTGTCGGTGCCAGGCAGTGGACCGGCCGAGCCGTGGACATCCCGGCCATGGGAGCAGACGGCTCCCCGGAAACAGCCGCATATTGTGAGTATGGGTTGCTCCCGGAGTTCAAATTGTATCATCCGGCTACCGGCGAATGGACTGAGCTTTACGGAGATATTCCTGAGTGGCAGGCAAATGCCGTTTTCAGAATTTCCGAACTAACAGGGTACGCCGTGACACCCGGGGAGTACCTGCTCTCCCGGCCCCGTCCGAATCCGTTTAATCCCGTAACAACTTTCACCTATACGCTGCCCTTGTCCGGCCCTGTGGAGCTAGACATTTTTAATCTTAAAGGACGTTTGGTCGAAAGTCTGGTCCGTGAAGAACAGCAGTCCGGAGAGTATGAGCTTAGCTGGAACGCCCGGGATGTCTCCAGCGGTGTCTATCTGATCAAACTGAAAGCCGGGGGAAAACTGTTCACCCGGAAGATGGTTCTGCTGAAGTGACTTTTTGGATGTATATTTAACTTCGATTTGAATAAAAGATGGAGGTGAAATGAAACTATTAACTGCCATTACTGCCCTGTTATTAATGGTTGTTGCCTGTCAGCACAATCCAGGGTCCGGACATGAATACGAGAGCGAGGGCAATATACTCGGTCAGGATATGGGGATGTGCATAACTTGCGGCGGCTGGCTTATGGAAATCGATGGCCAAACCTAGCATTTTGATGACCTGCCGCCGGGAAGTGGTATCGATTTGGAACATGAGACTTTTCCGCTCCACGTCCGGATGAACTGGAGAGAGGATAACATACCCGGCTGGATTATTATCGAATCAATTGAGAAAGCTGACTGACATTCCGCTCGGGCTGTAAGATTCGGATTGTCATGGACTGTAACTGCTGGAAATGAAGTGAATAAGGAAAACAATGCGAAAATATTTTATTACGGGTATCCTAGGTGTTCTGCTGTTTTATGTTTGGTGTGCAATTCTCTTCCCGCTGCTGCTGTGGACCTTAATCGTCACGGGCCCTCTGATGCTGCTGGGGATCTACGATTATTTCCAGAAAAAGCGGGCCATCATCCGCAATTACCCTGTACTCGGTCATATTCGCTATTTGTTTGAAGCGATCCGGCCGGAGATCGCCCAGTATTTTATTGAGTCGGACACCGAAGGCCGGCCCTTCAACCGTGTGCAGCGTTCGGTGGTTTACCAGCGTGCCAAAGGCGTGAGAGATACGGTACCCTTTGGAACCTTAAAGGATGTTTACGAAGTGGGCTACGAATGGGTAAATCACTCCCTGAGTCCTGTTCACCTGACCCCAAAGGACCTTTGTATTACCGTGGGCGGTCCCGATTGTAAACAGCCTTACTGCGCCAGCCGCTTCAACATTTCTGCCATGAGTTTCGGAGCACTGAGTAAAAATGCCATACTTGCTCTGAGCCACGGTGCCCGAATGGGAAATTTTGCGCACAATACGGGCGAAGGCGGAATCAGTCCCTATCATCTCGAAGGTGGGGGAGATCTGATCTGGCAGATAGGAACCGGATATTTTGGCTGCCGCACTCCCGAAGGTGGTTTTTGCCGGGAAACTTTTTCCAAAAATGCCAAACTACCCAATGTTAAAATGATTGAGATCAAGCTCTCTCAAGGGGCAAAGCCCGGTCACGGGGGAATTCTCCCGGCTGCAAAGCTGACGCCTGAAATTGCCGAGATCCGTCATGTCCCCCTGGGGCAGGATGTCATTTCTCCGCCGGCCCATAGCGCTTTTTCAACGCCCCTGGAATTGATGGAATTTGTGGCCGAACTCAGGGAACTCTCCGGCGGGAAACCGGTGGGGTTCAAACTATGTGTGGGCAAACGCCGTGAGTTCCTGGCCATCTGCAAAGCTATGGTCCAAAGCGGCATCACACCGGACTTCATAACCGTGGACGGTGGTGAGGGTGGCACCGGGGCAGCGCCATTGGAATTCAGCAATAATATCGGAACCCCCTTGTTTGAAGGCATGATCTTCGTACAAAATGCTCTGGTGGGGTTTGGTCTGCGTAATAAAATACGTCTAATCGTGAGCGGAAAGGTGATCAGCGGCTTCGATATGGTGAAAAGACTAGCCCTCGGTGCCGATATTTGTTATTCGGCCAGAGGAATGCTCATGGCCATGGGCTGCATCCAATCCCTGAAATGTAATACCAATCATTGTCCCGTCGGAGTCACTACCCAAAAACCGGAGCTGGTTGCGGGACTGGTCGTAGAGAACAAACGAGATAGGGTAGTGGGCTTTCATCATGAACTCCTGAAAAGTGTCTGTGAGATCATGGGCGCAATGGGTATTGCCGATCCGGATAATCTGCATCCCTGGCATGTAATGCGGCGCATCAGCCCAACAGAAGTGAAACATTACGGTGAAATATATGATTTTTTGAATGAGGGCGATTTGCTTAAAGAGAGCCGTCCTGAAAATTATAAGCGGGCCTTTGCAGTTGCCACTGAAGACAGTTTTGGCCGTGCTCCCTGCAAGACCGGTTGACCCCCTCCGCCTGAAAATTATATAGATATTATAGGGAATCCCGGTAAAAGACTTGTCTGAATAATGGATATAGTGTTATACTACACCATAACACTAACATGGTAATTTATGGAATTAAACCTGAACAACGATAATCCTATTTACCTGCAGATTGCCCAGATGATCCGCAAAGCCGTAATTGCCGGCGATTTGAAGGAGGGAAGTGCGATTCCCTCGGTGCGGCAGATCTCGGTAGAATATAAACTCAATCCCCAGACTATCCTGAATGCAACACAGATTCTCATTCAGGAAGGCGTTATTGAGAAACGAAGAGGCTTGGGTATGTTTGTCTGCAGCGGTGCCAGGGAGAAATTGATTACCCGTGAATCGGCTGTCTTCCGCACGGAAAAAACCAAAGACTTCATTGCCAGGGGTAAAATATTGGGCTATACGGAAAAACAACTTTGCGGACTTATCAAAGAAAAATATGAGGAGGTTTGAATTTGGAACCCTTAATCAATATACAACATCTCAGTAAGAGCTATGGCAGCACTAAAGCTCTGAATGATGTGAACCTTACTATCCCTGCCGGCAGAATTGTAGGTTTGGTAGGACCAAACGGATCCGGGAAGACCACCATGCTGAGGGCCATGACCGGACTGATCAGCTATGAGGGCAATATCTCCGTTCTCGGAGTGGAGCCAAAAGATAATCGGGCTGAACTCATGCGCTCCACGGGTGTGATTCACGATATTTCCGTATTGCCATCCTGGATGACTATACATCAGGCGCTTGCTTTCCAGGGCGGTATTCATTCCGGTTTCAATCACAAGCGTTGTATTGAGCTGCTACAGAAAACCAGTATTCAACTCGATTCCAAGGTCAAACAGCTTTCCAAGGGTATGAAGACGCAGCTTCATCTGGCCATGGTTCTGGCTACTGACACCCGTTTGTTGATCCTCGATGAACCTACGCACGGTCTGGATATCCTCTTCAGAAAAGAGTTGTACTCAAATGTGCTGGAAGATTATTTTGACAGTGAGAAATCCATTGTCATCTCCACTCACCAGGTTGAAGAAGTTGAGCATATTTTAAGTGATGTAATTTTTATTAAATCCGGTCAGATATTCATGTACGAATCCATGGAGAATCTGCGCCAGCGGTTTTGTCAGGTGAGTGTACCCGAAGAAACGGCCGAACAAATTCGTTCTTTAAAACCACTGCTGGAAACCGCCCTATTCGGCAAAACGGTTTTTCTGCTGGAAAATGCCGATCAGGCGGAACTGGCCAAGCTCGGAGATGTGAGAACTCCCTCGGTCGTTGATATTTTCATAGCAGTGATGGGAGGTGCGGCATGAGACAATTTATGATGTTGTTGAGAAGAGAATGGTGGGAATGGCAAAAGACGATTTACTGGACCATTGGTATTTTTAGTGTGCTCCTACTTCTGTCGCTGTTCCCCGTGAACCGGCTTTCAACTGCTGTAAACCGTAAATTCGACACTGATCAATTACAGGATAACGAGGGTAAAATAATCATTAACGGCCGCGATATCCTGCCGGAACTAAAAAACAATGGTGGCCTAGAGGGTCTTAAAAAGACATTGGCCGAAAAACCGCAAAAAGTATTGGTTCCCTACGGTTATACAATTGTAACCGGTTTTCACATTCTGCAGGTCATTGCTCTGTTCATTGCCCTGTTTTATTTTTCCGATTCCCTGTTTAAGGAAAGGTCCGATGGCAGCACCCTGTATTACCGCAGTCAACCTGTGGGGGATCACAGCCTGCTTCTGTCAAAAGTCGTTGCCGGTGTCATCGGGATTCTGGGAGTATCCATAATCATGTCTTTTGTGCTGCTCACTTTTACAAAGCTGGATTTGATGGTCATGTCTGGGAAACTTTCAGATCTGCTCCTGCCCGTATTGGGCAAACTGCGGGTTCTGGACCTGTTTAAGGACATGCTGGTCTTTCAGTTTGTCTCCATCTTGTGGCTCAGTCCCCTGATCATGTTTCTGATTTTCATATCCAGTGCCGTAAAAAACCGCCCGCTGATCATTGGAATCGGCGGCCCGATACTGCTGGCAATTGTTATCCAGCTGATTTTCAGCAATCACGATATCTTCAATGTTGTGGTGACCACTTTACGGCGAATCGGCGAGATCCAATCCGAACAAATGCTGCTGGATTGGGATATGCCTTTGTCGGATGGCCAGGTGAATATTTTTGGTTCTTTTTTACAATATATTTTCACCGTGAGAACCTTAATCTCTCTGGGTATTTCTGCCGTGATCTACGGTCTGACCTGGTTCATGTATCACCGGAATCTGACGACCGCTTAGGATTATTTCACGACCCGGTATATTCTGCCGGAAGTTTTGGGGAGGGAAAAAACCAGGGGGAATAAGATGAAACCAAAACGGCTTTGCATCGTATGTAATCTCATTGTTCAGCTGAACGGTTTCAGATTCGTAAGGTTCAGACAATAACAGTAAAAGAGCTGATGCTTTGTGAAATATGTGTACCTGATATTGCAGAAGTGTAAAAAAACTTATTCTCAAAATGAAAAAGAGCAGGGTCACTCCGGGAAGACGGTACTGGTTTCTATTTCAGGATAACATTCAGGCCATGAACATGCGCCGGCTTACATTTCCATAGAGGAGACCTTTCCGGAAAGAAATAAGCATGAATATCAAACCGTTAAAACGGTCAAATAAAAATTGCCGCCGCGTAGTTCGGGACACAAATCATTGCTCCCGGCGAGGCATAAGATATGAATAATCGTAAGGGTTTCACGCTGTGATGGTAAATCTGTTTAAATATCTTTCCGGATTAAACACATTTTACTTTTCAAGGAGTACCCGTTTACAGGTCAAAATATCAGGGAATTACACTGTGATAAGAAAAAGAGATGCTTCAGGAAAGGAAGCCCTAACTAAATTTATGTATCAATTTTAAGAGGAAAATATGGATTATTTATCAGTTATTACCTGTATCGTATCAAATCCCCGAAAAACAATTCAATCCTTTCCGGAAAAGATTCAGGCAATGGATTGGCTTGTTCCACTGGCTCTGCTGTTGCTTGTGGTCGGTATATCAACCTGGCTGACGGGTCCGCTGACAACCGAATACAGCATGAACAGACAATACGAGATGATTGAAAACAATCCCAACCTCACTGATGATCAGAAAGAAGAATACCTTAACAAACTCGATGAACAGGACCCGTCGAAAAATCTGTATCTGAAAGTTTTTGCAGGGACCCTCGTCGGGCTGCTGCTGGAAGTGGGCGTACTAATGGTCATCGGGTCTCTGGTCCTGGGTGGCAGCGCATCTTTCCTGCCTGTGTGGCATGGAGTATTGTGGGTATCGATCATTAAAATACTTGAGATTATCGTTACGGTGGTTATTACTCTAAGCACAGGTCAGGTTCTGGTTGAACTGGGTTTGACTGTTCTGCTACCCGATTCCATGACCGATACGATGATCTATTATCTGTTACTGCAATTCGGTATCTTTGCCGTTTGGCGAACAGTTTTGTACAGCATGGTCGTCTCTACTCTCTATAAGGTAGAGCAGAAAAAGGTTCTGGTGACGCTTTTTGCCGCCTGGTTTATCTTCGCTTTGATTTCAGCCGTGATGATCACAAAAAGCGGGTTAATGATCACCTGATCCTGATGAAATCCAGATATTTTTACTTTATCATCTTCTGTCTGGGGATAGGGATTGTCTCTGCTGCCACATCCGAAGTTGAGCTGACACTGGATGAGCTCATCGGCAGAGCACTGGACCACAACCATGAAATTCAGATCGGCAGGTTGCAGCTCAAAGGCGCCGAATCCACAGGACAGGGAGCTTTTTCAGGCTTTCTCCCCTCAGTCAATCTGTATATGAATCAGGACCTTAACCACCGAACAGGCTTTGGACTACCTTCAGCGCCGGATACAAGTGATACGGGGTTGGACAGCCTCTACAATTATTATGATCTGGGCTCTGCCTCCACATCCAGCACCACTCTGAGTATCAATGAGACTCTTTTCGACGGTGCCCGCTCATGGTATGCCAATCGGAATGTGAGAAATTTCATCGACCAGGCAGAACTCAATCTGGACGCCCAGGTTGAGAAGGTTGTGCTTGACGTAAAAACAGCCTACTTCCGTTACCTGTCGGCGTTGGAGCAGCAGGAGGTGGCCGATTTTTCGCTCGAGCTGGCAGATTCACAACTGGAACTGGTACGGCAACAATATGATTTGCAGGCCGTCAGTGAGACAGATCTGTTTAAGGCAAGAGTCAGGAAGGGGCAGGCTGAGGCAGGATTATTGTTGAAAAAAAAGGATGTAAAGGCTGCAAAAAATGAGATCTGCCTCGCAGTCGGAGAGACTGCAGGCTGCGATATCGGGATCAGCAGGATCGACGTAACCTTGTCCGAACTGCCTGCTTATGAAGATGCAAAACGGGAACTGCTCCGTGATAATACGCGGCTTAAATTAGCGGACATTACCGTTACCGGACAGGAATTGGCATATAAAACACAGATTAGTATTTTTCTGCCGATTGTATCCCTGGGGGTCAACTACACTGCCAGGGCCGAGAATATCGGGGATCAGTTCGACGGGTTATTGAATACTCCGCCGTCTTCGACACTGAATATTTCTTTTCCGATTTTTAAAGGATTCTCGAACAAGAGCCGCCTTTATCAACTGAAATACGATTTGCTGGCAGCCGAAAATAATGTGGTCAAACTCCGGAAAAGTCTGTTGATTCAACTTGACAATCTGATAACGGAACTGGATACTTATCATCGTTTGATCCCCATTAACGAGGAGATCATCACTTCGGCCCGGCTGGATGTAGAACTGGTGGAAAAAAAATATCATCTCGGTTCGAGTGATATCCTGGATGTGCTGAACGCTCAGAACTCCCTTATTCAGGCCGAAAGTGACCTGGTTCAGATCAGGCATGATGCAAAAATACTGGAAGCTCAGTTGGATGTATTGCTGGGCAGGACGGGTGTTGAAACAGCGAAAAATTAACTCGTTCCGACCGGCAAACCCATATTCCTTCAATGCATCTGTGGTTTGAACTCATTTAAAAAGGAAGACAAATCCGGGAGTAATCAATTTATCTGTCCGAACCGTAAATTTCAAAAAGTGGTAATCGCATGTCAAAAAAGAAAATAATTATAATAATCGGGAGCATTGTAGTACTGGCTCTGATCATCTGGAAAAACGCTTCCCGTTCGGAAGGTGGTTCCGGCAAACCCATTACTGTTCAGATTGAGAAAGTTCAACGGAAAACCATCGAGCAGGTTGTGTCGGCGACGGGTAACATCAAGCCCGTAGTGGAGGTGAATCTCTCGGCAAATATAAGCGCCGAAATCCGGGAAATATTCGTGGAAGAAGGTGATCTGGTCCGGGCCGGGCAGACTCTGGTAATACTTGACAGCCTCAAATATGCAGCAGCTCTCCGACAGGCCGAATCGGGACTCTCGGCTGCCAAAGCCAGTGAAAAACAGGTCAGACTGGAGTACCGCAGGGCTAAACAGCTACTGGAAAATAAGCTGATCAGCAACCAGGAATTCGAAGCCCTGGATGCTTCTTTAAAACTTCGTGAGGCCGAAGTTAAACAGGCCAGTGAACGGGTCACCCAGGCCGGAGACGATTTACAGAAAACCATACTGGCTGCCCCTGTATCCGGCACTATAACCTCCCTGCAAAAGGAAGTCGGGGAAATGGCCCTCGGTTCGGTATTCCAGGCGGATGTCATCCTCACCATATCTGACCTTTCGGCCATGGAAGTCGTCGTAAAGGTGGATGAGACAGATGTGGTTAACGTGGCCCTGGGTAACCCGGTTAAAGTAGATGTAGATGCCCTCCCGGATATCCAATTGAAGGGCTCGGTGACACAGATTGCTCAATCCGCCCAGACTAACATTCAAAGCGGAGGTCAGGATCAGGTGATTGATTATGAGGTTCATATTCTCATCGATATGCAGTCGATGGATGACCGTATCAGGCCCGGCATGTCTGCTACGGCCAATATCACAACTGCCATCAGCGAAAATGCCATAGCAATTCCCATCCAGGCACTAACAGCCCGGCCTGAAAATGAAAGACCGGCACGAAGAGGCAAAAAGGATAAAGCGGAAAAAACGGATACGGATGAGACTTCTCTTTATGATATTGAGAAGGACAAACTCATTGATGTGGTGTTCGTGGCAAGCAGAGACAGTTCGGGGAGCGGCGGATTTTCATTTGGCAGGAACAAGCAAAAATATACGGTTTCCCGCCGGCCGGTTACTGTTGGGATTTCCTCATCCAATTTCTACGAAATCACAGACGGGCTGGAAGAAGGCGAACTACTGGTTGTTGGAAATTACAAGGCCATCAGCAGGGAATTGAAGGATGGCAGCCCGGTCACGCGTAAAAAGACCGGCTCGCACAAAGGAAGCGGCCGTCGAAAAGAAGGCGGAGATTGATATATGGCCTCAAAACATTTGATCCATCTGGAAAAGATCACCAAAACCTATGTGATGGGAAGTGACACTATTCATGCACTGGACGGAGTGGATTTCCAGATAAAGAAAAACGAATATATCTCCATCATGGGGCCCTCAGGTTCGGGCAAATCCACGCTCATGAATATTATCGGCTGTCTGGATACACCTACTTCCGGAACCTACCGATTTGAAGATGAAATTGTGTGCGATGTGAGTGATAAGGGTACTGTCAAAATGGATGGGAATGACCTGGCCGGGATTCGCAACCGGAAAATCGGTTTTGTCTTTCAGACCTTCAATCTGCTGCCCCGTATCACTGCTTTTAAAAACGTGGGTTTACCTCTGGTTTATGCAAATATCCCCCGTGCGCAGCAAATACAGATGACCCGTCTGGCCCTTGAAAAAGTTGGTCTGGCAGACCGCGCGCACCACAAACCCAGTGAACTCTCAGGCGGTCAGCGCCAGCGGGTTGCCATCGCCCGGGCCCTGGTAAACAATCCTTCAATCATACTTGCTGACGAACCAACTGGAAATCTGGACTCTGAAACCTCCAATGAAATTATGGCCCTGTTCGATGACCTCCATCGACAGGATAATACCATTATACTCGTAACCCACGAACCGGATATTGCACTTCACGCACACCGCAGTGTCCATATCCTCGACGGAAAGATCGAAAGTGATGAGATCAATCCCAATATCCGTCACTGAACTGCAAAATGATTGAGATCGTCCGGCTGGCTCTGGCGGCACTCTGGGGGCATAAACTCAGAGCATTCCTGACTACGCTGGGGATTGCCATTGGTGTATTCACCGTGGGTACGGTGATGGCGATCATTCACGGGCTGAACAAATCCTTTTCCGATCAGATATCCATGCTTGGATCGGATGTGTTTTATATTTCCACCCATAAATGGGGAGGCGGATATGAAGAGTGGATCCGTTCCTGGCGCCGAAAACCCATTACTGCGGAAACCGTCAATTATATTTTGGATCACGGTCGTCTCGTGAATATTGCTTCACCCATGCTGGGAAGGCGTTCCACACTGAAATATAATGACAAATCCCTGGAATTGGTACAGGTTGCCGGTGTCAATCAATATGCCCTTGAAATCGATGGTTCTGACTTGGATGAGGGCAGATTTTTTTCTGCTGCGGATGTGAGTCACCGGAAAAATGTGGTCGTTATCGGGGACGATGTGCGTCAAGAATTTTTTCAGAAAATCGATCCTATAGGGCAATCTTTGAAAATCAGCGGACATAAATTCACCGTAATAGGCTGTTTTGCCCGCAAAGGGCAGATGCTGGGGAATAATATGGACAACCGCGTCCAGATCCCCTATCTCACTTTCAGTAAATTTTTCGGAGGACGGCGCACAAATACTACCATTGCAGCCAAAGCGGTTAGCCCGGAGCTGGTGGAAGATGCCTATGACGAACTGCGCAGCCTGCTGCGGCATTACCGTGGATTAAAACCCCGGGATGAAGATGATTTTGCCATCAATCAGATCAGCTCAATCATGGAATTGTATAACAAAATGACAGCCATGCTCTGGGCCGTGGCCATCGGTATTGGCAGCATTTCGCTCATCGTGGGGGGGATCGGTGTCATGAATATTATGCTGGTCACAGTTGCCGAGCGCACTAAAGAGATCGGCATCCGAAAATCCATTGGCGCAACCCGTTCAAAAATACTTTTTCAGTTTCTGATAGAGAGCATGGTAGTCTGCGCTTTGGGTGTTATACTGGGATTGACTCTCGCTGCGGGAGTAGCTTTTGCAGTACAGAAATTCACACCTCTGGCTGCCAGTATCCCTGCCAACTGGGGACTTTTAGGGGCCGGAACGGTCGTCATTGTCGGATTGGTTTTCGGTTTGTGGCCGGCCAACAAAGCAGCCGGGTTAGACCCTATCGAGGCGCTCCACTACGGATAATTGAAGCATGCTTGAATACATGAGATCGGCTGTTTCCTCACTGGTGAGCAACAAACTGCGCTCAGGACTTACAATTCTCGGTGTGATCATTGGTGTCTGGGCCATCGTCAGTATGCAGTCCATTGTTGCCGGCTTTGATCGATCCATGCAGGAGACCATGGCAGAATTCGGTACGGAAACTTTTTTCATCCAGAAATTCCCTGCCATTATGATGGGAAGTGGTGCCTGGCGAAAATATATGCGGCGGAAAGACCTCACCTATGAGGATGCGATTTTTTTGGAAGAAAATGCTAATTTTTTGCGGAGTGCCTCAGCCAGCATTACGAACCGGGCGCAAACGCTTAAGTACCGCAGCCATAAAACTTCTCCCGGTGTAGCCGTTACCGGAGCGACGTCAGGATATTTCGTCGCCAATGCAACCGGCTTGTACGAAGGGCGATTTTTTACTAAAGATGATGTTCATCATCTGCGAAATGTGATCATTCTGGGAATGGATGTGGCGGATGAACTCTTCCCGGTTGAGAGCCCCGTGGGGACTACCGTCTCCATTAAAGGTATTAAATTCACCGTCATCGGCGTCCTGAATTTAATGCCCGGATTCGGAAGCGAGTCTCCGGACAATATTGCTATTATTCCCATCACGACCTACCAGAAAATCTTTGAATGGTCCTCGGATGCTCTGGGTTTGCAGTTGCGTGCGCTCTCTGCAGATGTACTGGAAAAAGCCCTGGACGAGGCCACATCATTGATGAGGGTTCGGAGAAAAGTGCCGGCGGGAAAGCCCAATGACTTTGAAATATTTACGAGTGATTCAATTACAGATGCTGTGAAAGATCTCACCGCCTATATCCGCATAGCAGCCCTTGGCATTGCGGGTATCTCGCTCATCGTGGCGGGTATCGGCATCATGAATATTATGCTGGTTGCCGTGCTGGAACGCACCCGGGAAATCGGCACACGCAAAGCCCTGGGAGCCAGGAATTCAGATATTCTGTGGCAGTTTCTTCTGGAATCCGTAATCCTGTCGGAGTTTGGCGCTTTTATCGGTTTGGGTTTTGGATATCTCACTGCCTGGGCTATCACCAGCAAGATTCCGCAGATGACGGCAACGGTGCCCTACTGGTCTATTATTTCGGCCCTGATCTATTGTTCCCTTATCGGGATCTCTTTCGGCAGCTTTCCGGCACGCAAGGCCTCACTCCTCGATCCTATCGATGCCCTGCGTTACGAATAGAACGCTGAAGCAGACGTTATAACAACCCGTCTCACTGATAGGTTAACCAGGTTTTCGCATCGGGTAATACGGGTTTCTACATTAAACTGAATGTATTCTGTTCGCAGTAAGTCAGGATGCTGGCTTAGCTTCAAACAGGAGAAATAAAATAACCGGGTAACCTGTTAGGGATTGAAGGTTCAACATTGAATGATAAAAAGTATAAATTTCAAACTTACCCTTACGATGCTTAAATTTCTGCCATGAAAACAGCGTATAAATTTCTCTTATTGCTGGCAGTATTTTTCGGCCGTATGCTGTTTGCCCAGTTTACACAGGTGGAAGTAAGCGTTGATGAAACGCGTATGCGAGGGGAATCTGAACATTATCTTACCGATTCTCTGGAAGAGCAGATGCAGTCCTATCTTTTGAACACGCACTTTGCACCCGATGCAGAGGATATTGAGATGGTCATCAATGTCCGTGTGGTGGTTGAATCCATAACCGATCAGGGCAATGCCAAAGTGATGAAAATTCAGGCGGTGATCACAAATGATCTGGATCAGCAGTTCTACGCTAAGGGCGTCGATTTTCCCTATTCAGCCGGCCAATCTATCAACTTTGATACGGTTTACGATCCCTTGGCGGCATTTCTGGATTATTATGCCTTTCTTATCATTGCCGGTGAACTCGATACATATTATATATTGGGGGGCACACCTTACTTCAGCCGGGCAATCCAGATCGCCGACGAAGGGCAGACTTCGACCTATTCCAGAGGCTGGCAGGCTCGTTGGAAGCTGGCCAGGGATATTAATGAAAATGTCTATACACGTGAGGCCAGGTATCATTTTTATGCTGCTCTGGACATTCTTTTCCAGCCCAAAGCAAAAAAATCCGATTTAAAGAAACATCTGGTAATATTTCATGATAAGCTCATGGATGTTGTCAGTCAGATCGGGAATGATCGCTATACAACCGTATTCCTCACAGCACATGCCGAAGAAGTTGGCAGAATGATGCAGATGACGGAAATGTATCCGGAGCTCAAAGATCTGATGGATTTTGACCTTGAAAACAAAGAGATCTATCAGAAGTATCTTCCTGAAGATTAGGTCGGCTCCTGGCATTGTGCGGTGAAAATTCGGCCAGGCTTTAATCGGTTGCAATATACCGCTCTCCTCAGATCATCTATTATGATGATTTTTTTAATTGCTCTGGTTTCGTTCGGGCAGGCTCAGCAACTGTCCTCAAAAGACATCCAAAAAAATATTGACCAACGGAATCAGGAAATTCTGAAACTGAAAAAAGATATTTCCGAAGTTGAAAAACGTCTCGGCAAGAAGCTCAGGGAGGCTAACTCAACAGAAGACATTCTGAATGAGCTGAACAATAAAATAGATCTCACCGAAAAACTCATCAAATCACTGTCCCGGGAAGAACGCTTTGTTTCCGAGCAGCTATTTATGATTCAATCGGACATCAACTCGATTGAACGGGAGTTGCAGCAGTTGCGGGAGAATATGAAGAAGCGCATAATTTACCTCTATGAGTTTGGCCGGCCCACACTTCCGGAGACTATCCTCCTCTCCGATAACTGGAATGAGATGCTCTATCGGATCAAGTACCTGGATGTACTCATCCGTTATGAAGATCAGCTGGCCGCCGAGATAGAGACGAAACTGGCTGAACTCACGGCCGAAAATGAAAAATATAATCAGGAATTGGCTCGTAAACAGGACCTGCGTCAGGCTAAAGAAACGGAGAACAGCGTCCTCACCCGGGATAAGCAGAAACGCGAAGAACTAAAAGCCCAACTCGATCAGGAGACTAAAAAACTTTCGGCAAATCTCAAAACCAAACAAGAAATGCTGAAACAAATGCAGGAGCTTATCGATAAACTGCTTGCAGATAAAAAGTCCGCTCAAAAGCGAGAAGCAGAACTGGCCCGCGAGCGGGAACTCAGACAGATGGCCACAACGGGGAATTTTAAAGCCCTTAAAGGAAAACTGCCCTGGCCTGTTGAGGGGTCCGTGATCACACATTTCGGTGTACAGGTGAATCCGGAGCTCAAGACAAAAACTGCGAACCCGGGGATTGACATCCGCAGCAGCAGGGGTCAGAATGTCACAGCCGTGCTAGATGGTATAATTACAAAAATAACCTATCTGCATGGATATGGGAATATTCTCATTGTTGCACACGGCTCAGGCTATCATTCCGTTTATGCCCATGTGGATGACATTGCTGTGCGTGAAAAAGAATATGTACAGGCAGGGTCCCGGCTGGCGGTGGTTGATAGCCAGGGTATTCTGCATTTTGAGATTTACGGAAATCAAAACAAGTTAAATCCTGAAAACTGGCTGATAAAAAAATGAACTTTCCTGATTTGATACTTAACCGCAAGATCTGGCAGCGGCTAATGGCAGCCTGGGAAACCGGCAAGTTGCCCCACTCACTGTTGTTTTACGGTCCCCCGGGGACCGGTAAAGAAGGTCATGCCATCGAAATTGCCAGTCTGGTGAGTTGCCAACATCCCAATGAGAAAGGAGCTTGCGGAAAATGCGGCGGCTGCAGGAAGGTAGCATCCTTTCAGCACGGGAATGTGTATCTCATTCTGCCTCTGCCGAGGGGGAAGGGTACAATAAAAAAGGAAGACGATCCCCTGAAAGGCCTGAAGACGGCTCAGCTTGAAGAGCTGCGAAAGCAGATGGCTGCCAAGGGTAAAGACCCTTATTACCGGATTGAACTGGAACATGCCAACACAATCCTGATCAATTCAATCCGGGATTTACGGCGTAAGATATACATGACCACTTCTGAATTCGGGTGGAAAGTAATTCTAATATTCGAGGCTGAGAAACTCTGCATCCCGCAACCGGAATCAGCTAATGCACTCCTGAAAATTCTGGAAGAACCCCCGGACAATACGATTTTCATTTTAGTGACCTCAAATGTTGCGTCGATGCTGGACACGATCAGGTCACGCTGCCAACAAATCTACTTCCCGCCTCTTTCCGATGAACAAATACTGGCCGACCTCATCGAACACAAAGTTCCGGGTCAGCAGGCAGGTGTCATTGCCCATATAGCCGGTGGAAATATCCGCCTTGCCCGTGAGCTTGCAGGCTCGTTCGATACCATCACCGGAGCAATCGAGCTTTTAGAGCGTGCCTTGTACGATTCGAATCCGGATCACTGGCAAAATTTAATCTCCCATTGCACGGTTCTGAAAAAACAGGGGAATGCAGCTCTTGAGAATTTCTTCCGGGCTGTAATCCTTTATTTCAGGGATATACTTGTATTTTCACAGGCCGGACCCCAGGCGCTTGTAATCCGACAATTTGAAGCAAAGTATAAACAGTTGACTCTAAAAAACACGGGAGTTCCCTGGGAACAGCTGATCCATCAATCGGAAAATACGCTGCGCTATCTTAAAGCCAATGGTTATGTACCACTGATCATCACGACCTGGCTGCTGGACTTACAGTCAATACTCAATCAAGAAAACCGACTTTATTTTAATCTGACCGAATGGTAGGCAGGCTGATTTTGCTGGTATTCAACATCATATTAACCTTTAAATTATGCACCTTGTAAGCCTTTAAATGCGAACTATTGACATAGGACCGATAACTTGAAGAGAGAATTGATTAAGACTGGTTTCCGACCTGTCATTGACAGAGTAGTGTTCGTGCTGACGTTGCTCGGTGTACTGACCACAGTTCATCTTTGGATACAACAGAATCGTGGATTTGACCGGGGCTGTCTGGGGATAACTCTTTCAGAAAGCATAGAAGAGAATTTTGATTGTGAATCCGTACTGTTAAGCGAGGCCGGAACATTTTTCGGCATTCCAAATACGGTGTCGGGACATCTGTTTTACGACTTGCTGCTGTTATTAAGTCTCTCACTGGTTTTCCTCGATGACAAACGTATAAATATCATTAAAAATCTGCGTTTGCTGTTTATTGTTGGCGGAGTTTGTTACACCGGCTATCTCGTGTATTATCAGTATTTCGTTTTGGGTGAGTTCTGTGCGCTCTGTCTGATATCAGCCACAATCGTTTCCATCCTGCTGATTACACAGGTCTTTGACAGATTGCTGCCACTGCCTCAGGGGGCAGCACCACTCCGGCTGGGCAGAGTAAAAAATGAACTGGCGCTGACCCTGGGACTGGTGGCGCTGACGATGGTTCTGGCTGTAGCTGACATACAGTATTTCAAAGGTCTGGACGTCCTTGAAAAAAATAAGGCTGACCTGGCTGTAATCGAAGCCGGTAAAGCTAAGGGGATTGAAGCTGATGTTGAAAACAACCTCGGAAATAATGTGGAGACACCCGTTACTTCGCAGGCACCTGAAGCGCTGCCAAAATCTGAGGAAGAAACGGTTTGCGAATATCATAAAACTTTAGAACCGGTGGAAGAATGGGAATTACAGATCAACGCCCGAGACCCCTACAAAGGGAATGCCAATGCTGAAGTAGTTGTTTTTGAATATTTCGATCCCAATTGTCCTCATTGTAAATTACTGCACGAGACCATGGAGTCGGTTGAAGAAAAATATTCTGCTTCGGTACAGTTTATTTATAAACCGTTTCCCCTCTGGAGCTATTCCATACCACAGATCCAGGCTTTGTATCTGGCAGCTGATGCCCATAAATTTTTCGATATGCTGGACAGGCAGTTTGAACTCCAACAGCACGGGAAAGGACTCACAACGGAACAGTTGGGAAGTATTGCAGATGAAATCGGAATGGATGGGAATAAGCTCATGCAGCAACTTCAAAATAAAAAATATGCGAGATTAGTCCTGACCCAGCGAAAATCCGCGCGCAGTATCGGAATTCGCAGCGCCCCGGTTGTAATGATCAACGGTAAATTCATTGCCTCAAATTCCCGCACCGAAGACTGCCTTAGCTGGTTCATCGAAAAAGAGCTGAAGTAGCATTTTAAATCATACAGCCTTTATTAGCTTGCCCGAGAGCTATCCGCCTTGATGTCTGCACGATAAACTGAAGAATGCGAGTGCCCGGCGGCGGGGAGTGAAAGAGTTAAAAGAAAAAAGAAAAAAGAAAATAGTGAAAAGTTAAGAGTTAAAAGTGTTCGTCTGTCTGAATACCAATTGCCAGATAAACAGCCTTATTCATTACCTGGCCTTCGTATCTCCCTTTGATGCGTAGGACATCCAAAAATACAATTGGATAAAGCCGATCCAAAGGCCGGTTCTGCCAGGATTTTACTTCATACAAGATTGA
>JAJRUW010000095.1 GCA_024277615.1 Fidelibacterota bacterium
ACTGCATCATTACTTCACGACGAGCCATGGTGAAGATTAATTGTTTCTGCCTGGCCAGGAATTTAATTAATGAAATTATATCTCTCAACATACCTTACTTAACGGCTACGCTGGGAGTCAAGAGGACAACTAATAGATTTGTAAATGAATATTTCATTACACAAACGCCTCAACATCATCACTGCGAGACAGCATCAGTACCTTTATAATATACCATACAACTCTTCGAGGGGTTAGCTTTCAACAAATATTCCATATCATCACCATGCATTCCCATAAACTCATAAAACCAAGATGTATTCGCCCATTGAGTGGACCAATGACCGGTTTCAACAGGGACCCAGGATGGGGTAAAGCCTTGGAGATTGATCAGGCACCTGTAAGGATATTTTTCTTTCATGGCAGCCATTTTCAACGCCACATCAATTAAAATCCGTACCAGAGACAAATCAGAACTATCCCCGGTAGAGTTCCCTCCCCCTGACAAGAGTATATAGAGAGCCCCGACCGGAAAAGCCTTTTTTTCACCCCGGTTCATCTCGACAAGGGCATCAACATCAAGATGTGTATATTGACGATTACCTCTGAAAGCAACCGTTTTTTGGGCAAAAACTGCTCGCAGCACAGTACTTGTTGCCAAATCGGTTATAATCGGTTGTTCACCCTGCGCGATCACTTGTTCAATCATGGCATGCCACGGTCTCCACCAAGGATGGCCATCAAGTAAAAGGAAATCAAGTTTTCCGTAAACTGGTGGGGAACGAACACTGCTTAAACCAATGAGACAGACAAGACAGGTAAAAAAATAGACCTTTCGACATCGGGATTTCTCCATATCAGGCAACCCCGCCTTCACTTTCTTTTGAGTAACAGGAAGCACTGGAGGATGCCATGCAAATTCTTTCTTCGAGCCCAAAGAGAAAATCAGAAAGAAACAACCAGAATACCGCAGCATAACAG
Source organism: Fidelibacterota bacterium (assembly GCA_024277615.1). Lineage (GTDB taxonomy): Bacteria > Fidelibacterota > Marinisomatia > SCGC-AAA003-L08 > JACNLC01 > JAADGM01. Next base: position 961 of record JAJRUW010000095.1, read on the forward strand.
AAACGATAATATTCAGCCGCTCTCACATTAGACGACCATCCAAAATGGAAAAGCGGGGTATAATAGATAATAAAAGGGAGAATAGCAAGGACGAAAAGCCGCACCCGCATAACCGTTCTCTGGTTAGAAAATCCAAAATAAAAATATGGCACCGCAAGAACGATGGACACGATACTGATACTCCCTAAAGTGTCCATAATCCTCAAACCGGCAATTTTTCCTCCGATATACAATCCATGCCATTGAACATATAGAGATTGATAATGAGGCCATTGGCCACGGGAAAAAAAACGCGACAGCCAGTGAAGAAAGGACGTCGACTGGGGAAGCAACCAGAAAATAAAAAAGAGACTACAACAAAAAAGAAATCTTACTGAAAACAAACCAGACAACAATGTGGGGGCACTCTTCCATGATCCGACAGGGATCAAACTTCTTTTCTGTTCAAGACAAATAATGCCGATCCAGAGGGTTACGGCAAAAGCAAGGAACACGGCTTCCTGATTGTGATTCACCCATATCACAGGTAGAGCCGATATAGCCATTCCCAGTCCTTTTACTATATCTCTCGCCTTCTTTCTGAAAAAGAATAACGCTACCCAAAGCCAATATATACAAAGTGAGGTAAAACTTGGTGCCAAGCTATAATAGCGAAAATAACTAAATCGGTTCGTTCCCAGAAATAGAAAACAGGTTACCACACTGAAAAAAGCCCACCTTACAGGTAAACCTGCCTGTAAGCCGAGTATTAACAATACAGTACTCCCAAGAGCCCAGAACAACCCATTCGTAATATCGATCTTTCTTATCATTTTTTCGGGTTGAACTGGTGTTCCATCCGTGCAGAGCACTGCCCCCATCATGCTATACTGCCATACGCCCCTGTTTTCCCGCGGCATCTGCTCAACCGTCTTACCGCAGCTCAACTCATGGACACGCCTGAGATGCTCCAGAGGGTCGGCAGGAGGTTCCAGGAACGGTCCGAGCACAAATCCCATGATAAAAAAAGCCAAAGAAAGAACAAACAGCTCCCTAAGATGTTTCCGCCCACAAAAAACTATTGCAAAAAAGGCTGTACACCAACCCAATCCACCGACAAAACCTGTCGGGAGTTGAGAAAGAAAAGGAGAAAATGGGTAGAGATGATTAAATGAAATGAGTGAGAGTAAAAGCCAACTGACAAGCAGGGCTCCTCGGAACACGTTCCATACGATTAACTTATCAGAATTCATACCACCTTACTGCTGGAACTCAGGAACGACTTCATGCATAATATTTTTCAGCGCCTGAACATCTCTCGAAAGAGCAGCCTTACGCAAACTTTCCAGTTGGATCGTCAACTGTTGCCAATCCACCTGCCTGCTCCGAGCAAGAAATAATTTCCCATGGCTGGTGCTTTGCAGGTCCTCACCTTCATGCAGTAGCTCTTCAAACAATTTTTCACCTGGTCGTAACCCCGTATACACTATCTCTATATCCTCTCCAACCTTCAGCCCCGAGAGCTGGATCAACTGTTTTGCCAAATCACTGATCAAAACCGGCTCCCCCATATCCAAAACAAATATTTCTCCGCCATTACCCATGGAACCGGCTTGAAGAATAAGACTGACAGACTCAGGGATGGTCATAAAATACCGCGTTATTTCGGGATGGGTAACTGTCACGGGCCCACCCTTTTCAATTTGTTTTTTAAACAGTGGCACGACAGAGCCTGCAGATCCAAGAACGTTGCCAAAACGGGTAGTGATAAAACGTGTTTTGGATAACTGATTGAGATTCTGGCAGTACAACTCACCGATTCGCTTAGTGGTTCCCATAACATTTGCCGGATTCACCGCCTTGTCCGTCGAAATCAGAACAAAACGATCCACCTTAAAACGGTTGGCAGCATCGGCCACCACTTTGGTTCCGATAACATTATTACGAACCCCTTCAGCGGGATTAGACTCAAGCATGGGAACGTGTTTATATGCTGCCGCATGAAAGACTACGCTCGGAGAATACGTACCAAATACCCAGGCAACCCTGCCAGCATCCTTTATATCACCTAAAATGACTTCAACCTGTAATTCAGAAAAATCACTCATGAGTTCTTGCTCTATTGAATACAGGTTAAATTCACTGCTTTCAAAAATAATAAGTCGTTCCGGCTTCTGGCCAGCAACCTGCCTGCACAGCTCCGAACCTATCGACCCGCCTCCCCCCGTCACCAAGACTACCTTTCCAGCAAGGTACGCAGCAATGGCATTGTAATTCATTTCAACAACTTCTCGTCCAAGCAGATCTTCAACGGTGACAGGTCGCAGCTTCTCAACACTGACCTGTCCCTCTGCAATTTCGAACACCGATGGCAGAGTCTTATAGGGTATTTTAGTACGAGTGCATTGCAAAACAATTTTCTGTATCAGAACCTTGTTTGCCGACGGAATAGCAATCAGGGTCAACTCAATATCCAGAGCACGAACTATGACCTCCAGCCGTTCGATGTCTCCGACAACAGGAATACCATGAATCTCCCTGTTGAGGAGTTCTTCATTATCATCAAGAAAAGCAACGGGCTGATATTCATCCAGGTATTTTAATTCTCGAACGAGTGCCTCTCCTGCCCTTCCTGCACCGACAATCAGGGTGCGCAGTCCGGTTCCGGCTCGAAAATTAAACCGATGATCTTTATATCCCCTATAGGAAATTCTTGACAGTGAAAGACCGGTGGTAAGCAAGAGAGGGTAAAGAAGAAAAATGGATCTCAGTACGCCCTCCAACCGGGTCACGATGGCACAAACACCAATTAGAATAAATGTCCCCAGGCATGACGCTTTAATAATCCGAACTAGATCGGGAATGGAAGCAAATCGCCACAATCCACGATACAATCCGGAATACCAGAACAGCCCACCCTGAAG
>JAJRUW010000009.1 GCA_024277615.1 Fidelibacterota bacterium
ATCGCTGGTACCTCTTGAACGGATGGCGGTCATGGGATTTGTGGAAATCCTGCAGCATCTCAATTTTTTCAGGGATGTAAAACGAATGGTGCTCAGAGAACTGGAAGATGACCCGCCGGACAGGGTAATCCTGATTGATTATCCCGGCTTCAATCTACGGATGGCCGAGACAATTCATGCACAATTAAAAATCCCGGTGACCTATTACATCAGTCCGCAGATCTGGGCCTGGAAAGAAAAACGTATTGAGATCATCCGCAGGTCCGTGGACCAACTACTCGTAATTTTTCCCTTTGAAGAAGAATGGTACCGGAACAGAGGAGTAACGGTCCGGTTTGTGGGGCATCCTTTTTTAGACGAATGGCAGCCCCGGGGGAAAAACGAATTGTGTTCAATGATGGGTCTTGACGGCAGCAGGCCCGTGCTGACCCTTTTTCCCGGCAGCCGCAGGCAGGAGCTCAAAAGGCATCTCTCAATTTTGTTACAAGCGGCACGGCTGGTTCAGAATAAGCTGCCCCATGTGCAGATCATCCTTGGGCTTGCGCCGCAATTGGCAGGGGAAAAACTGCTCGTCAATTATGATGTGACCGGTATCAAAGTAGAAGCGAAAAACTCCGGGCTGGCGTTAGAAGCAGCCGACTCGGCTATCGTGGCCTCAGGCACAGCCACTCTTGAAGGAGCGATTTTCGGAACACCCATGGCCGTAGTTTACCGTTTGTCACCCGTCTCGTGGTGGCTTACCCGCCGTCTGGTAAAAGTTCCCTTTGCGGCGATGGCCAACCTGCTTGCCGGCAAACGGATCGTCCCGGAATTTTTACAGAAAGAGGCCGTTCCCCAAACCATTGCCGCAGAGGTTATCCGACAGCTTAGGGATGAGGAATATTCTGCTGCCATGAAAACCGAATTGAAAAAAGTCAGGGAGTCTCTGGGGGGGCCCGGAGCCTCGCTGAATGCCGCCGGAGCAATTCTCGAACGACATATCTCAGACCGGTTGAAGTCCCGCAATGAAAAATAAATTATTATCTTTTCTCGGCCAGACTCTGCTCACAGTCCTCTTCCGCCTAAACCGGCTTGAGGTTAGCGGTGAGGAGCACATCCGAAAAGCCCAGGCAGGAGGGGCACCGGTGTTATTGATCTCATGGCACGGAAGGGTTGTTTACGGCGCATACTGGATCTATCGGGCCAAATTGCACCCGTGGACCGTTGCCAGCAGGCATGGCGACGGGGAGATCATGGCCCAAATTGTAAAACGCTGGGGCTACAAACTGATCCGCGGTTCTTCGTCAAAAGGCGGCAGGGCCGTATTGAAAAAAATGCAGCAGGTTTTCAACAGTCCGGACAATATGGTAGCCATTACCAGTGACGGCCCCAAAGGTCCCGCCCGCATTGCCAAGCCCGGGTCCATAAAACTGGCTCGGAAACACAAGGCCCGGATCATCGCCATTGCCGGAGCTTCGACAAAATACTGGCAGTTCGGGTCCTGGGATAAATTTCGCATCCCCAAACCCTTTGGAAAGGTGAGAATACTTGTGGGTGCACCGTTGGAAATCCCCACCGACAGGGACCTGGAACCGGATGAAGAAACCAAAATAGTTTCGGATTATCTCAACCGCTGTCAGGATGAATGCGACAGATTGTGTACAGAGTTTTAAGTATCTTCCTCCGCCCACTGAGCTGGCTGTATGCTGCCGTCATCCGCTGCCGCAACCTGCTCTTCGATAAAGGTTTTCTGAAAAGCTATACCTTTGGCAAACCAGTGATCTCCGTTGGCAATCTCACTGCAGGGGGTACGGGCAAAACACCGTTGGTGAAGTGGCTGACGGAAGAGTTGAGGCGTGAGGGTCTGCGGCCCGGAATTGTAAGTCGTGGATATCGGCGCAGTTCAAAAGACATGCTGGTAGTGCATGACGGTGTAAATTTGCTGGTGGGAGCGAGCGCTGCGGGAGATGAACCCTATCTGCTGGCCCGGCAGTTGAAAAATGTCCCCATCATTGTTGATAAAGACAGAGTCCGGGGGATTGGTAAATTGCTGGAGCAGTTTCCGATAGATGTGGTCATTCTCGATGACGGATTCCAACATCGCCGGGCAGCCCGGGATCTGGACTTGCTGCTCTTAAACAGCCGGGAACCCCGCAGGCATTACAGCCTGATCCCGGCCGGCAGGCTGCGGGAGCCGCTAAGTGGCACTGCCAGAGCCTCTATGTTGATTTACACGAAGTCCCCGGACCATAAGCTGCCTGAGCTTCATGCTCTCATTAAACGCTACACCACTGCACCGGCCGTGACGACAAAATTGCAGCCCGAGCTCATCCGCTACGCCGGCAGTGACCCTGAGGTTGTGAAAGAAATCCCGGCGGGTTCCTTCGCCTTCTGCGGCATCGGCGATCCCGGCTCTTTCACCGAAGTCATCGAAAAACTGGGAATCGAAACCCGGACAACCCGTATTTTCAGAGATCATCAGTCATATTCAGCACAAATTTTACATAAACTTAGCAGGGAAATCCGGGCAACCGGCTGCAGGGTCATCCTCACAACCGAGAAAGATCTGGTAAAGCTGCCACGGGATTTTCTGGAATCTTTTGAGGTGTTTGCGATTAGAATTGATTTCTCGTGGACACAGCAGGGGCGGGATACAATCTCCGCCTTACTAAAAAAGACAATGGTTTACAAATCGGAGGAATTATCATGAAACGAACACTCATCATGCTGGCAATCTTAGGGGGTACACTCACGGCGGCTTTGCCGGCAAAAAAAATTACGGTTTACAATCAAGGCTGGGCTTTTGTAGAGGAAAATCGAAGTCTTACGCTGAGCGAAACCGGAAATGTGAATTTCACTTTGACCAATCTGCCGCAAGAAATCGCCGCTGCCTCAGTCTCGCTAAGTTCGGAAACCATCGAGATCCTGACCAAAGAAGTCGTGCGTAAGCCGGTGACTATGACAAATCTGCTGAACGCAAATATCGGGAATACTCTGCGGCTGGTGCACTACGCCGAGGATGGTTCTATTGGTTATTCCACGACCGGAACGCTGGTTTCGAACGACAACTTTCCCCTGTTCCGCATTGACGGCCAGCTCGTACTGAATCCTCCTTATGAAGTGTTGTTTGATGAGATTCCCGCTGACCTTTCCAATCTGCCCTATTTAAACTGCTCAGGGAATACGCGCAGTAAATACGGTGATATCGATATTAGTTATCTCACGCAGGGGTTGACCTGGTCCGCAGACTATAATCTCACAGTTGACGGGAACAGAGGTGAACTGAAAAGTTGGTTCACGGTGAGCAACGGCACACAGCAGGACTGGGACGGTGTGGACCTTACCCTGGTTTCAGGGGATTTGAATTTCAATGAAAGCGTCCCCAGGCCGGTGCTGAAGTCCGCTGCCCGGCAAGGTATGTATGCGGCCGATGTCGTGGAATCCAACGCCTCGTATGAAATCGGCGCGACTGAAGACTATGCCCTCTTCAAACTGCCGGAGCCGGTGACACTGCCTCATAAAAGCACAAAACAATTCCGCTATATTTCGGCACAAGTCCCCGTTACCAAAAGCTATCACACTACCCATTCATTAGGCTATGGCGTACGAAGCTCCACTGACGAGCCCGTACCGGTTACATCCCGGATCAGTTTTTCTGCCGCAGAAGTAGGCGCTTTCAATCATCCCGCAGGTACGGTCCGCGTTTTGGAAACGACCGAAGACGGCACCGTTTTTGTGGGCTCCGACCACCTGCCCATCATTCAGCAAGACGGTATATTCAAAATCAATACCGGTAAAACCATGGATGTCACGGCCAATTTCACTATTACCAGCTATGAGGTCTCCCGCCGGAATTACGCCAGTGAGATGACAGCCCGTTTTAAAAATGTAAAAGATAAACCGGTGACGGTGGAGTGGCTGGAATCATTGAGCGGCGAATGGGAAATCCACAACAGCTCAATTCCCTGGGAGAAGAAAGACGCCGCCACTGCCCGGATGCTGGTGGATGTACCTGCCAATGGCGAAAAGGAAGTCACCCTGAAAGTGACCATCTCCAGAAATTGACGCGGAAAGCTCCGGCCGATTTGGGGCTGCCGCCGGTGAGACCTTTCAAATATCGCCATATCATCTGGGACTGGAACGGAACCCTCTTCGATGATGCCTGGCTCTGTCTGGAATCCATGAACAAGGTACTGGCCCGGCGGGGTATGGCCCCACTGATAGCTGAACATTACCGTGAAATCTTCGAATTCCCCGTTATCAATTACTATAAAAAACTGGGGTTTGATTTCGAGGTGGAACCTTTTGAGATCAGCGGTTCCGAGTTTATCCGGGAGTACAATGCCCGGCATCATCTGCCCGGACTGCAGGAGGGCGCCCGGGATATCCTCCAGGCCATGGCGGACAGGGGACTGACCCAATCTCTGCTGTCGGCCCAACAGCAGGAGACACTGGACGAACTCATTGACCACAGGGGAATCCGCAGTTTTTTCACCGGCATTATCGGATTGGACAATCACTATGCCTACAGCAAAGTGGAACGGGGGCTTGCCTGGATGGCTGCCCTGCCCTGCACGCCGGCTGAGGTTCTCTTTGTGGGCGATACGCTGCACGATGCGGAAGTGGCAAAGGCTCTGGGCTGTGACTGCATACTGATACCTGGTGGACATCAGAGCATCCGGCGACTTAAGCAGGCTGGTGTGCCCGTACTGGATTCGCTGGCAGAACTAGGCCGGCATCTTAGGATAAACCGATAAATTATCATTTGCCCTGAGAATTTAATTGTGAAAAACCGGGTGCAATCAATTTGCAGATCTTAAACTTATACAGGACAATGGTGGATATTTGTATTATCGGGGATGATTAAATGCACATTGTGGTTGTGTATAAACTATGCTTTAATTTATCGTTTAACTTTTATTTAATAAGAAAGAAAGTTTACATTTAATAATGAAAAGAATAATTAAAAAATTTGCCCAAAAGATTGTTTCGTTACCACGTGTTCGTGGATTAATTTACTCTGCAGTTGCCATGAGATATGGCGTTGTATTGTATTATGATGATCCGGAGAGGTCTAAAATTCTTCAATTAATTAGAAAGATAAAAACTGAAACCGAAATGTTATTAGGTGATACAGAAGCCTATCAAATCTTTATGGTTGTGAATAGAACGAAAAAAATAAGAGGAGATATTGCAGAAGTTGGGACTTACAAGGGAGGGTCTTCGAAACTGATCTGTGAAGCTAAAGGTAACAAACCATGTCATTTATTTGATACATTTGAAGGGCTTCCGAATTTAAATACCAGGGATAATCCAAAACAGTTTCATCCGGGACAATTTACAGCATCACTTGAAGATGTAAAAAATTATTTAAAAACATACAAAAATGTTTATTTGTATAAAGGATTATTCCCTGCAACGGCAGATGCTATTAAAGATAAACATTTTTCATTTGTTCATCTTGATCTTGATCTGCATGACCCTACGCTGGACAGCCTTGAATTCTTTTATCCGAGAATGAGTAAAGGCGGTATAATCATTTCGCACGATTATATTAGTGCCCCCGGTGTGAGAACAGCAATTGATGATTTTTTCAAAGACAAACCGGAACCCATTATTGAATTGTCCGGTTCACAGTGCTTAATAGTGAAAATATGATTTACCTGAGTGACGAAGAAGCTGTGTCCGTTTAAGAAATTGGGGAGTTCTGAGTTAAAACCCGAGAAGGCAATCTGAATAAAGGTTCATTTCTTTAATGAATAAAAACGACATACATTTAACAATGATGAGAGACCATACAGTGAATATTTATTTCACCGGTCACCTCAAAAGGATCACCCCTACCAGTCTGATTATATCGAGAATATCCAGCAGATCGTCATCACTAAGGTCACCCGCCCACAATTCATAGACTGAAAAACCGTCTTCCATCAGAATCAGACTTACCATGAAAACCACATCCTGTATAGTCACTTCCCCGTCGCGGTTTAAATCTCCCGGCAGCAGGTTTGTACTGACCCTGAACAGCCGGCCCTCACCGGGCAAAAGTAATATCTGAAGTTCATCTTCCCCCTCCGGCAGCA
>JAJRUW010000096.1 GCA_024277615.1 Fidelibacterota bacterium
CCAGCTTTTCCACTGTCTGGGTGATTGCCTGCTGGAGTTGCTGTACCGGTTCCTCTTTCCCCTGGGTAACGAGCTGGGCCATGCCGGGGGTAAGGCTCAACAGCTCGAACAGCGCCTTGAGCGCGGGCAGGTTCCAGTCCTTGGGTTGTTCGACGTGCTTGAACTGGACCAGGTCTTCTACATTGGTTCCGGCAAGCTGGGGCAGCCCGGTGGCATCGAACTTTTTACCGGGGATAGCCAATACCAGATCGCCGGAATACACCAGGACGGCCAGAATAACAACGGCCCATTCCGGTTCGAGCCGCAGGGTCTGTGGAGCGAGGTACTCAACGCCAAGCACATCCTGAATCAATTCAGAGCGATTGACCACCTGGCCATGGCCCTTCTTCTTAAGCAGACTGAGGATATGTTTCACGTACCTGGATCGGTATGGATCGAGCCTTTCACCATCGAGCAGTTCCAGGGCATCGAGAACAGCCGTGGCTTGTTTGGTACGGGTTTGACCGGCAATGGCCCGCATGGCGTCCTGGGCTGCCTGGGACCGGTTGTCACCGGTGATGAGAACTGAAAAACAGGGATATTCCGGTGCCTGTTCCTGGAAATTCGTGCTCAGGCAAATGCCTGCTACCGTGTTTACCAGGTCACGGAAATTGATCCGCTCGTGAGAGGCGATGCCGGATAGATCGCGGATGGATTTGCCTTTGGCCCACTCGGTGATGGTTTTACTGCGTCCCTGCCAGGTCACCTCGAATGCGTCTGTCATATGCTTCTGCAGCCACTGCACCAGATCCCGCAGGAAGTTAGACGATTTGGATTCGTAGGTGGACTTGGCGTGTCCGGAGGAGGTGGATGCCAGATCGAGCGCCGCAGCGTAACTGCTGAGTGTGGTGCGGAACTCATCGGAAGAATCAGAACCACTAATAGACACTAATGAACTCGAATTGTTTTTTATTTGTGTCGATTCGTGTTTATTCGTGGTTCCAAGGTTCAAACGAAAAAAAACTTCATCGGCCTTCTTCTCATCTTTGAAGTGTGGCGCTTCAAATGGCTGGATGAAATAAAGATAGAAATCCCGCGGTGGAACGGCCGTGGAACGTTCGTTGGGTGCGCCGAAGAAAAGATATCCCAGACGGGCTGCCTTCCGTTCCAGCCATTCCAGTTCGTGCTGCCAGATCTTGTAGCCGGTAGCATAGGTCTGATCAGTACACTCCATGACCCTTCTCAGGGCTTCGTAGTAATAGCGGTCGAGCTGGGATGTATCGAGGCTTTCAGCCCGTTTTTCGATCAGTGCGTCGAAGTCGTCGGTCTTTTTGAGATCGAGATAGTATTGCCGGTTGTCCGGGTTGGCGGAGATAAACTGCCCGCTGACGGTCTTATGGATTTCCCTTAAGACCGTCTCCACCTGAGAGAGCAGGTCATCGGCCGGATTACCTCCCAAATCCTCAATGCCCGGCTGATAAAGACAGAGCCCATCCCGCAGCTCCTTTGGCGTAGCCCCGAGCGTGGCATAAATATCGCCGGTGGTGAGCCGATGCACTGACAGGGCATGGATGAGTCGCAGAGCCATGGGCTTGTATGCCGGACGGGTGAAGGCCTGCTGAATGCGGGATTCCAGTACCTGGCTGCAATCGATGACCGCCTTAATGTCGGGCACGGCTCTGAAAGACGGATTCTCCCGGAGATTGGTCCAATATGTATCGTAGGCGATGAGCCCGGGCCGGTCGTCCGGCATGTCCTGGTCGAGCATTTTTTTCATGGCCAGGGAGATGGTCTTGAGTACTTCCCGCTTTTCAACCGCCGTCACCCGCTCAAAGGTGTCGATGTAATCGGGATGCACCGGAAAGAGACGGACGAACTCGTCCATGCGCTCGTTCATGTGACCATAGAATTTGCCGAAGGGCGTCAGGTATTCGCGTATTTTGGCCTGCTGCTCGCCGGTTTTCTTGAGCAATCGCTCGGCCACCACAAACTTGACGTCCTTGCGGGCGATGAGAATCTGCTCAAAGCGATCCTTAACCCGACGGATGCTGTCGGCCACGAATGAAAAACGGGGACTGTCGAAGATAGCTTCCTGGACACCGGCCATGAAGCGGAAACGCAGGTCCTTGCAGACCTCGCCGATTTCACGCAGAAAGTTCAGGTCCAGTATGAGTTCCTGGTCCTTGCGTGTGCGCAGGTAGTCGAGCAGTTCGTCCACCACAAGGAGCAGGCCGTGGTCGGGGAATTCCTGATGAAACGCGGTCATCATCTCTTCGAAGGAGCGCTTGTTGTTAACCACATCGCCGGCGGAAGGAAAGGTGTAGTTCACGTCCATCGCCACCAGATGCTCTTCGAGCTCGGCCACAATAATGTCACGAAGGGACATGGTGGTGGCCCCGATCTCAGTACGGACCACCTTGAACTTTCCGGTAATCCGTGACACAGCATCGGCGACTTCCGCATTGTTCAGACTGGAGGCGAGTTCAGGGTTTTCGGCAAGTCCGGAGATCACCGACATGAGGTGCGATTTACCGGTGCCGTAGTTTCCGACGACAAGCAGCCCTTTATTGTCAACGGGTTGATCAAACTGAAGCTGGGGAATGACAAGATTGACAAGCTTCTCAGCCATTTCATCAGAAATGACATAGGTCTCCACAAGTTGACGGGCGGCAGCGGCTTCATCAGCGTCCCGCAGCTGAACTACAGACTCGATGGGCTCAAACTGAATCAGATCACCATATTTGATGCTCGCCATCCCTGGCTCGCCCCCTTCGGGCGTGCTTTTAGCACGTCCAAATTTGCTGTCCTGCAAATTTGTCATCCCACATGCCTCCCTGTAATTCTCTTTGTCATCTTCATGTCGTTACCTCCGGACTTGCCACCAGAAAATCACGGACCATGTAACGGCGGTACTCCGGATGGTCCGGTACGGCATAAATCATGTGGTCGCCATCAATGGAGCCGTTCCACGCAGCAACCACAGTTTTGTTGCGGGAAAGTCCCTGGAGAAGCCGCAGAGGGTCCTGCTTAAGAGATGTCTCAAACAAGATTTCTATATTATCAAGAAGGATAACATCACCGCCAATGCTGTTTACAGCATCATCTAAAAGGCGCGACACTTTAAGCGGCCGTTGTTTTTCAGTTAAATCAAGCATTTGTCGTGAAAGTTCTAAATTTACATTTAGAATCGAGGTACCAATATTTTTCCCGGTCTGTTTAAGTGCCACTGTTTTTCCTGTGCCAGACGGGGCAACAACAAGAATTAAACGGTGATACAGCTCAGCTGCTTTTGGAATTATTTTAAAAAGTTGTTCTGCTATAATTTCAGACATCTGAGTTTTATAAATGACTGTTTTTTTAACTAAATTTAGTAAAATTAAATATTTGTAAGCTTATCAAATGGTCTAACAGCTGTCAACTATCCAAAATTATTTGTCATTTGAATTTTAAAAGTGCACAGTTTTACCCTAAATTTTCATTTTAAAAGTGCACACCTAAAGCCATACTCTGAACCTCTTAATTTTTAGAGATTTAATACAAAGGAGGTTATAGAGTATGGCACAGTTACACAAAAAGTTTTCCGACAAACAAATAGAACAATTTATAAAACGTTACCTGAACAAAGAAATTAAAAGAAAATATCTTGAGAAAATTCTTGGTATTAAAACAAGACAGTTCTGGAAAATTGTCAAGAAATACAGAGAAGATCAAGACAATTTTACAATCAAATATACACGTACAAATCCACCTCGCGTGTTAGATAAAAATATCGAACAAAACATTCTGTGTGAACTGCAAATTGATCAAAAACTTATTGAAAATAAAAACATTCCTGTAACTTCTTATAATTACAGCTATGTTAAAAATCGTTTGGAGAAAAAACATAATCAAAAAGTCTCTGTAAACACAGTTATTAACAGGGCAAAAAAACACAACTTCTATCTGAAAAGAAAAAAACACAAAGCTCATGACAGGCATGTCTCAACTAACTACATCGGTGAACTGATTCAACATGACTCCTCAGTACATCTGTTTGCCCCAGATGCACAAAAAAAGTGGTATTTAATTACCTCACTGGATGATCACAGCAGATATATACTCTATGCCAGGTTTATTGGAAAAGAAACTTCACACAGTCATATCAAGTGCTTAATCCCACGGAAAGTGACCGCGAAATCCCATCCAAAATGACCGGCAAATCCCACTGAAAATGACCGGTCAATCCAAGGCAAAATGACCGACGAATCCCATTCAAAGTGACCGATTTTTCATTCATCACAAGACAA
>JAJRUW010000097.1 GCA_024277615.1 Fidelibacterota bacterium
AAGCGCAGGATTTGTGAGTATATGGAAGTTTTCTACAACAGATTAAGGAAACATTCAGCTCTGGGATACAGGTCACCTGTGGAATTTGAATTATCAGCATTGAAACAAGCAATGTGATTTATCACCGTGTCCACTTTTTGTTGCAAGATCAATGGCTCGTGCTAATGCTGTTGGACAGTTAATGTACCATTGTTCATTCTGTTTACGGTTAATCAGTTGAACTTTTGTTGGGTATCCCTTATTATTCTCCTGTATTCTAGTTATTATACTAGTGATATTTTGCACAAAAAACCCTCTCTATCCAAGGACCTTTTTATAAAATCCAAACTGATTTGTGATATTGTCCAGTTATTAGCCAAACTAGAGGGGCGGGGCGTAAGCCCCGTCTTTTTTTATTCAAAGTCTCATCCTTTAAAACTCCAACGTGTCCGCCATTGAGTTTTCCTCTTAAATTTCGGTTTTAATTAAAGGTAAATTCCATACAGATGAAGATCATCAGTGTAGAAGACAATTGTCTGGGAGCAGAACTTGGGCTCCAGCCGGGGGACAGACTCCTGAGAATAAACGGAGCCCGGGTCCGTGACAGCCTGGATTACCGCTTTCGGTTTACGGCAAGAAATCTTACACTAGAAGTTGAAAAATCGGGTAAGCGGCAGATTTTCGAGATTGAAAAGGATTACGATGATATGCTGGGTGTGGAATTTGAGGACTTGAAAGTACGCAAATGCGCTAACAATTGTGTTTTTTGTTTTGTTGATCAGAATCCGCCGGATATGCGTGAAAGTCTTTATTTCAGGGATGGCGATTATCGCCTTTCTTATCTGCACGGCCATTACATCACCATGACGAATATGGGGCCGAAAGATTTGCAGCGTATTGTTGACCAGCGTCTGTCACCTCTGTATGTTTCCGTTCATGTAACTGATGCAGAGTTGCGGCGGAAATTATTCCTCTACGGTAAAGACGACGGCTTATTGGAGAAAATTAAATTCCTCACTGATAACCGGATCGAACTGCATACACAGATCGTTCTAATTCCACAATTAAACGACGGCGAATATCTGCAAAAAACACTGGATGACCTGTACGGATTTTCGCCATGGTTGAGATCAGTTTCGATAGTGCCGGTCGGTCTCACAGGGCATCGCCGTGGGTTGATGGAGTTAGCGACTGTCACACCCGAATATGCAGCTGCCATGACTAAATTATTATCAGGGTTACAAAGTAAGTATCCGGTTAAAAACTCACACTTTCTTTTTTTATCCGACGAATGGTATATTCTGGCAGGTAAACCTTTTCCATCGCCGGAATTCTACCAGCCGTATGATCTGGTGGAAAACGGTGTAGGACAGGTGCCAAAATTTCTGGCAGAATTTGAAAAGGAAAAAAATCAGCTCCCGGTATCTCTTGACACCCGGACAGAATTCACGATTATCACCGGCCGACTGGTGAATGAAATTTTTCAACGCGAAGTGGGGAGCTTTCTAAACAATATACGGAATCTGAAAGTGAACATTGTTCCCATTGATAATGATTTTATGGGGAGGTCTGTCACCGTTACCGGGCTTCTCACAGGCCATGATATCGTGGCTCAATTGACGAAACGGCAGTTAGGACAGGCAGTTTGGTGCACCAGGCGTATTATTAATGACGAGGGTACCCGCACGCTGGACGACATGACCCCGGAGGAAATATCCGCTCAGCTGGGTGTTCCCTTTCGGGTCAGTAATGACAGTATCTTAGAAATTTTCGAAAGGAGTATCGTTGGCTGATCCGACAATCGCCATACTTGGCAGACCTAATGTGGGTAAATCCACTCTCTTCAACCGGCTCATCGGTCAACAGCAATCAATAGTTTCACCCGTTGAGGGTGTCACCCGGGATCGAATCAGTGGTGTGCTGGAGTGGACCGGCCGCCGCTACAATGTAATCGATACAGGGGGCTACCTGCCGGACTCCGAAGATGTTATAGAAAAGGCTGTGCGGCTGCAGGCGGAAATTGCCACTGAAGAAGCCGATTTGTTGTTACTTATAGTTGACGGCAAAAGCGAACTGACCTCCAGCGACAGGGTCCTGGCAGAACTTTTACTGCGATCCGAGAAACCTTTTATTTTGGTCATCAACAAAATTGAAGACCACGCTCATGATGATTTGATTTATCAATTTTATGAACTGGGTTTGGGTGACCCGATGAGCATTTCCGCCATTAGCGGCCGCAATGTCGGAGACCTCTTAGATATGATTGCCAATGCTCTGAAGAATTATCAGCCCGCTAAACCCAGGCCCGACAATGTCATTAGCCTGGCGCTTGTGGGCATGCCCAACGTGGGGAAATCTTCCTTCATGAATGCTCTTCTGAAAGAAGAAAAAGCCATCGTGACAGATATTGCCGGTACTACGCGGGACTCAATCGACTCTTATCTGAATTATTTTGGCAGAACGTTCCGCATTATCGACACGGCCGGTTTACGGCGCAAGGCCAAAATAGGGGACACCATTGAGTTTTACAGCACGGTGCGCACCAACCGTGTGATAGATGACTGCGATATCGCTGTCGTCATGTTGGATGCCGCCAAAGGCTTTGGTAACCAGGACAGAGATATCGCCCGCTTTGTCATCGATAAAGGCAAGGGCCTGATCCTGGTGGTGAACAAATGGGATACTATTGTTAAGGATAACACCACGGTAAAAAACTATACGCAAGATTTGCGGTATTTTTTCAAGTCAATCGAGCATTATCCTTTGGTCTTTACTTCGGTAACAAACAACCAACGCATCTGGAAAGTAATGGATGTGGCTCTGAAGGTCTATGAAGAATATACACGCAAGCTGCCCACGTCAGTCATTAACAGTTTTCTTTCCGAAGTCATGGCCAAATATCCACCACCTGCCGTCAAGAGTAAAAACCTAAAAATCAAATATGGTACTCAGGTTCACCATTCACCACCAATTTTTGCTTTTTTTTCAAATTTCCCCGAACTTTTCCCGACCTCTTATCGGCGTTACCTTGAGAACCAGCTGAGGATTAAATTCGGGTTTAGGGGAACTCCAGTCAAAATTTCATTCAGGAAAAAATAATGTTTCGAAATGTATTTCTCATCGGATTAACGCTTGGTCTAAACTTTGGAACGCCAGCTGAAAAATGCGGTTTTGCCGACGCTGTGCTTGCTTATCAGCAGGGAGTAAGGTTCACACGGCCTGAAAATGATACAAGTGCTTTGTCCCCTTCGGGGCATTTCCAGATGCATTACGATATTTCCGGTTCGGATGCTCCCGACCAAACGGATCTTGACTTAAATGGCGTTCCGGACTATATCGACGAGGTGGGAGTTATTGCAGATTCTACCCGTCATGTCCTGTTGGATGTTATGGGATATGACCCCGAACCACCTGATAGCGACGGTGTTTATGATATCTTTGTGGCCAACAGAGGACCCGGAGCATACGGACTCACCACCCTTGATGGAGCTAACGGTTCCTCTTATCTCGAGATCGATAATGATTTTTCAGAAGGTTATTATATCCCCGGGATAAATACGATGAGACTTACGGTTGCTCATGAATTTTTTCATGCCGTACAGTTGGGGTATGAGACAACCATCGCTTTCAACCGTTTCTTCTTTGAGATGTCATCCACCTGGATTGAGGATGTAATAGTACCTGACGGTGACGACTACCTTTATTGGATAAACGACTATTTCACGGACCCCGACCAGAATATTGATGATACCGATGGCTACAGCATCGCCCTGTTCGGGCACTATCTCGTAAAGATGGTAGAGCAGGTGAATGATGAAAGTAACAGCACAATCGTGAGAGAGATATGGGAGGATTTTCGAGATACGGGACACAATGCACTGACTTCCATGAAAACGGTGCTTTCGGGAAATTACAGCAGCTCTCTTGCAGAGGCCTGGGTTGATTTCAATAGTAGAAATCTGTTTAACGGAATCAACGAAGCTTTTTATTATTATCCGGACCAGGCCTATATTGCACCCCTGACAACTTATGAGACTCCGTTGACCGGTCATACATCTTTCGACCTGGATGTTAATAGTATCTCCCTCCGGTTGAAGTCATTTCGCCTTTACAGTGCTACCGCAAATGAAGCCGTACTCGAAGTGACAAGTCAGCCCGATGACTTTGTCGGACGAA
Organism: Fidelibacterota bacterium; assembly: GCA_024277615.1. Lineage (GTDB taxonomy): Bacteria > Fidelibacterota > Marinisomatia > SCGC-AAA003-L08 > JACNLC01 > JAADGM01. The sequence continues at coordinate 4,156 of JAJRUW010000097.1, forward strand.
TCGTCGTTGTCGGGTCTTCTGAAACTACGGATAATATTTACACAGCCTCCGGGTTATTAACTTCTGCAGCAATACAGGTCGATGATGCAATTCATTTCCTGTATGCACATGCAACTCAGACTGAAGCCGTTTCCGTTGATGTCACACCCTATTTCACTCCTCTGCCACCCCACGACCTCGTTGCCACTGTGCGCAATGATGAGGTTAGCGTTTCCTGGCTGCCATCACCCGGGCCGGGTGATGAACTGTATTACTACATCTTTAGGGATGGTATTAATCTGGGCTCCACCTTCGATACACTCTTTGTAGATTCAACTATTACAGCGGATACAGTCTATGCCTATTTTGTAAGAGCGGTAAACGAAGTGGGAACTTCAGCTCCTTCAGACACACTAGTGGTAACTACCTGGCCGGCAGAAGATGATGTGCGTCAAAATAGTATTCTTGTGGTTTTCCCCAATCCTCTGGATTTAAATCATCATGCAAATTTCGGACTAGTGGTGGATAGTCGAAAGAATTATGCTCATCCCCGGATTGAGTTGATCAATGTACTGGGGCAGCGCATATTGACTTTTCCTGTCGGACCACTTTTTCAGGGCCGACAATTGGTTAATAGTACAACGCTGGGAGTCAACAGAATTGCAAGCGGTGTTTATTTCGTCCGGCTGAAGTATTCCGGATCAGAATCTAAGACCAGAAAGATCCTCATCCTGAATTGATGTCAGAACAATTTATTCTCTCCCGGGATGGCTTCAGTGAGTTCCGGGCAAAAGGCTCTGTTTTTTACGGTCGTGGATTTATCCTTGAAGATCACGCCGGTATTAAACGCTATCAACAGAAACTGCATGAAAAATTCAGTGATGCAACCCATATTTGTTATGCCTATCGGCTGGCAGTTAACGAGCGTGTGGATGAATTCACAACAGACGCAGGCGAACCGGGAGGCAGTGCCGGTCGGCCGATTCTGAGTGTACTGCGCCGGGAGAATTTGATCAACAGCATTATCTTCGTCATAAGATATTTTGGAGGTACAAAACTTGGAATCCCCGGACTCATCGAAGCCTACGGAACTGCCGCTGCCAAGGCTGTGGAAAAGGTTCCTAAGCGCCTCTGGGTTCCTTCCGTAGTCTATACACTTACCTATAGATACGATCAGCAGCCTTTGGTAAAAAGTGTCATCCGGGAATTTTACGGGGAAATTTTACATCAATCATTCGGGGAGTTCGTAGTAGCTCATATAAGAATTGATTACAAAAATGAGGCTGAATTCATAGCACGGATACGTGATAAAAGCTCAGGAACTTTACAGCCAAAAAAAATTATTTGAAGGCTCTTTCAAGTTGTCTCAAGCAGCATCAGCAGTTTAAATTTGCCTGCTTTTTATCAACTGAAAATAATACTGACGCGGGGTGGAGCAGTCTGGTAGCTCGTTGGGCTCATAACCCAAAGGTCGCAAGTTCAAATCTTGCCCCCGCTACAAAAAACCCTTGGCTATATCCCAGGGGTTTTTACCTTCTGCATGAAAATGGACTACACTGTTTACGCACTGTACTCTAATAATTACGATAAAATCTATATCGGATATACTTCGGGCTTCCTCAATTAATTGCTATCCCATATAGTAGTCTATGGATGAAAAAGGCGGGAACCGGGACTGATCCGTCGAACTTGCTCTTTTGACCATCTGTACAGCCTATCAGGGGCTTTGACAGCCAATAAAAAACGGCATAAAAATTAATCCCGCCATTGCCGGGCAACATTTATCACAAAGATCACCATGGCAATCCAACTCTCACCGGTCTGTCTGGTTTTTGCCATTACAAGACCAAGTCCGTATCTGCGTTTACCCTCACCAAACTTGGCCTCAATCCAATTACGACGGCTAGATTGTTTGCGATGCTCACGTTTCTCC
>JAJRUW010000098.1 GCA_024277615.1 Fidelibacterota bacterium
AAAATGTGATGGCCATGCACTGTTCGGCCAATGTAGGTGATCAGGGAGATGTGGCTTTGTTTTTCGGCCTGAGCGGTACCGGTAAAACGACACTTTCTGCCGATCCGAACCGGAAATTGATAGGCGATGATGAGCACGGTTGGAGCGATGCAGGTGTTTTCAACTTTGAGGGCGGTTGCTACGCCAAAGTCATTCGGCTTTCCAGTGAGCATGAACCGGAGATCCACCAGTGTACGCATAAGTTCGGGACAATTCTTGAAAATGTAGTTTTCGATAAAGCCTCCCGGAAAATTGATCTTGACGATGATCTGCTCACTGAAAATACACGTGCCTCTTATCCACTGGATTTCATTCCCAATGCCGTGCCTGAGGGTATGGTGAAATCTCATCCTAAAAACGTGATCTTTTTAACTGCTGATGCCTCAGGTGTATTGCCACCCATTGCCCAGCTGGATCTGGATCAGGCCATGTATCATTTCATCAGCGGTTATACTTCAAAAATCGCCGGGACCGAAATGGGTCTGGGTATCGAGCCTGAAATCACTTTCAGTGCCTGTTTCGGAGCCCCGTTCATGGTGCATCATCCGTTTTATTATGCAAATTTACTGAAGAATAAAATTGCCAAAGCCGGCGCAAAAGTCTGGCTCGTCAATACGGGCTGGGTAGGAGGCAAATTCGGCGTGGGTAAGCGCATCAGCATCCGCCATACACGAAACATGCTGAATGCAGCACTGAGTGGAAAGCTCGATGAAGTAACCTATCGCACAGATAAACTCTTTGGCTTTAAAGTGCCTCTGACCTGCCCCAATGTACCGGACAATGTTTTTGAACCCTCAAGTGCCTGGGGTGATAAAGAAGAGTACTGGAAAAAATATGATGCTCTGGCCGCGCGTTACATCGAGAATTTTAAGACCTTCAAAACAGGTGTTACGGAAGAAGTCATCAAAGCGGGGCCCGGGAGACTGGCAAAATAGGCCGCTAATTTTAGCTGTTGGAGAGGACCGGAAGACTCCTTTACTCTTCTTCACACGTTGACTGGCATTCTTCCAAGGTCTCAAAGGGCACGGTTCCTTGGCAGCAGCCCCAGTAAAACACTTCGCATTGTCCCGAATCCGTGTTGTAATAATAGCGGGGACAGAGGCCGTCACAGGGGCCAATATCCGGTGGTGTGATACAACGAATTTCTGATCTAAGGGGCATTGAGATATCCTGCAGGGCATTTCTCAGGGGAATCAGGTCTTCGAGCTCGTCATACATGCTGATATCGAATTCATACCACACCGTCTTGGTTGTATCTTCAAATTCTACGGTAATCCATTCGAATGGAGCATCACTCCCCGGAGTACCATAAATATCATTCAATGACAAAATATATTCTCGATTGACATCTGGCAGCAGAGCCTGCCATGAAGCAAACGGGATAAATCCGGAAAGAGTCACATCAGGGCCGCCACAATGACTAAGGTTGGTTAGCGTCACAGAAGTACCGGCAGCCGAATATACATTTTCACAGTAACACCAGCCTTCATAATTATTCATGCAGCCAGGTACTCCCATGCCGAAAGATAGCGAAACGATTTCCGAAGACTGCAGGATTTCTTCTATTAACTGCAGTATATCTGAAATATCCACATCTCCATCCCCGTTGACATCTCCACGACACAACTCCAGTTCGGTAGGAGGGATTGCGGAGAGAATAAACCCTACCAATTTAACCAGGTCCAGAATATCGAGAGTTTCATCATCATTAAAATCCCCGGGTGTGCAATATTCACAGCTGGAATTATCCCAATCGGCATACGGGTCGTAGTTGAAAGCTGTGGAGTCCGTACAGCCGCAATTATAAAAACAATAATCCCCATTGGTGATACATCCTTCCGGAGTATAATTACAGCCCAAAGGGTTACCGCAGCAGGAGTTTTCGACGAGTATATTGAAAATAAAAATCTGTATTAACTCCTGTTCATTATTGGCGAAGTTCCATTCGAACCATCCAACCACTATCTCATTGATTCCAAGGTCTGCCTCGCCGGGAGTTCCACTTATCAGGACCGTATAAGTCATATAATCCTGCATTTCGAGAATAACTGTTGTCCAATCCGGGTGAGAGATAATCTCCAGAGCTGTCTCATCTCCCGAATATAGAGTGTAATCGGAATAACCGTATTCCAAGTTTGTTCCTGCCGGGGGACAGGAGACATAAGTGGTGTCGATTTGGGCAAATATGACAGTTATAAAAGTAATCAACGGTAACAATTTCACAGGCATCTCTCCTTTATTGAGCAGATGTTACGGGAAAACATTGCATGTAGTTTACTTAAGACTGCAGGAAAAAACAAGCCTGTTCCGCTACAAAATCATACGCCGGACAAAGTCGGACAGGCTTAAATTTATGCAGTTCCAGCATCCGATTTGGGACAATGATCGTCAGGCCGCATCCTGGTTACAGCGAAGAGGCGGTTTGGTGAAAGTCTCCGATGCTTGTTTTGTAAGCTCAGGCTCCGGCGTTATAAATGAGTTTTAACCGATTGATTTTTAGCCGGATGTCTTTACCGGTATTTAGCCTTCAGGAGAGAAAATGATAGAATCCTTAATAGCAGTTATTGGTCTGCTCATTGGTCTGGTTACGGGATGGATGATGAGGTCACGGTCGGTAACCAATCTCTCAAGAGAACTTTCCGAACTCAGAGAGCAATTAGCGGAAGCCCAATCTTCAGCAGCGGCACTGAGCGCCCGCAACGAAGAGATCCAGCAGCGTATTGCCGATGAGAAGGCGCGTCTGAAAGAAGTCCGGGGAGAGATGGAGAATGCTTTTAAAGCCTTTGCCGGTGAAGCCCTGAAAGACAGTTCGGATCAATTTTTAAAAATGGCGGCTGAAAAATTCAAATCGCTCACCGAAAAGGCCGATCAGCATCTCACGGAGAAGAAAAAACTCATCGACCAGAACCTCAGCGAAATGGACAAAAAACTCAAAGGTATTGCCGATCAGTCGATTGAACTGAAAGGAAGCCTGCAGGAGAATCGTCTGGAAACGGAAAAACTGCGCAAGACAGCCGCCAGTCTGCATGAGGTGTTATCCTCTTCTCAAAAACGCGGGCAATGGGGTGAACGCATGGTAGAAGATATACTCCAGTTTATCGGACTCGTGGAAAATATCAATTATCAAAAGCAGAGCCAGGTCGAGAGCGGACAGCGCCCTGATTACACCTTCAAGTTGCCCAAGGAAAAAGTCTTGAATATGGATGTAAAATTTCCCCTGGCCCACTACGAAAATTATATTTCAGCTGAGGATGATTTTCATCGAAACGAGGAAAAGAAGACTTTTTTACAGGATGTCAAAAAGCATATTAAAACTGTGGCGGGGAGGACCTACATCAACCCTGCAGAGGGCACACTGGATTATGTGATGCTGTTTATTCCCAATGAATCAATTTACGGTTTTATTAATAAGGAAGATCCCGAACTCATCAATTATGCCATGAGAAATAAGGTTCTGCTTTGTTCGCCTTTGACACTGTATGCGGTTCTGTCACTGATCCATCAGGCCACCCGCAATTTCGCCATGGAAGAACGGGCGGCGGAGGTGATGAATCTGGTGGATGCTTTCCGCAAACAATGGGGAATGTACGTTGCCGCCATGGATAAGCTTGGCAATAGCATTGATTCTGCCCGCAGGAACTATGAAACTCTGGTGACGACCCGCAAACGGCAGCTGGAAAAACCTCTGGACAAAATCCAGGAATTATCGCAGGGCCATCAGCCGGTATTGCCGGAATAGGATTTCTTTAAAAAACGCATTCTGCAACAGGAAAGGAAGAAAATGGACGCTGCATATTTATATCATTATCATGCAGAGGTAACTTCAGTTTATGACGGGGATACCTGTACTGTCGATATTGATCTCGGGCTGGGAGTCTGGGTACGCGGAGAAAAAATCCGTTTTTACCGGATCAATGCTCCGGAGGTGAGAGGGGCTTCGAAAGTTGCAGGGAGAAAGTCCAGAGATTATCTCCGGGGGCTGATAGATAAACAATCCGTTATACTGAAAACGGTAAAGGATAAAAAGGGTAAATACGGCCGGTATCTGGCGGATGTCTGGGTTGCAGATGAGACCGGAAAATTGTATTGTGTGAATGACAAACTCGTACAGGAGGGTTTTGCAGTTTACAAAGACTATTGATCTATAAAGCCGGGAAGAAATAAAAAAGGGCGATTTCAGATCGCCCTTTTTTATCTGTTATTATTAATTATTTTGGCCAGAGCTCAGTCCGAACTTTCAATTGCATTCCTGCATATAGCTCACCGTTGTTACGATTGATTTCCGCCTCATTATCCCAGAAGAGGACGACCCAGGCATAGGGATCACCATATTCCTTTCGGGCGATGGACCAAAGTGTCTCGCCTGATGTTACCGTATGTAAGTAGTGCTCGTAGGTAAACTGTGTGGCTTCACCCTTGGGTTTTTTCAGATCAAGTTCGTGAAACGGGTAGATCAGATCCGGATTATCGCCGATTTTTTCCCGGTTCCAGGAATAAATCCGGCGCCATTCATTCGCATTGCCGTATTCATTGTAGGCGATGAGCGATAGGTTATCCCCGTGTTTGATCATGTAATCGACCCAAACACTGTCTGTCAGAACAAAATCGTAGTCAGTCTGAGGGTTGATGGCGATCTGTGAGTCATTTGTAGTTTCATCTACTTCGGCCGCAACTTCTTCAACGGCTTGTTTGCTGAGGTCTCCGGTCACCTCTTCAGCAGCTTCTGTTGTAGTGGTAACGGGTTCGGCAGCTGATGTGTCTTCAACGACGACATCTACCGGTACAGGCTCAGGTTCGGGTTGCGCTCCGCAGCCCTTTTTGGCACAGCAACCGGTTACAATAAAAAGTGAAATTGTGATTATTAGGATTTTCTTCATGTTTACCTCCGTGGAAAATTACAAAAAATTGTGACGTAGAAACTACAGATTTACGTGCAATCTTTCTACTTATTCTGGAAATTATTCGTCTTCACTGTATGTTACAACGGACAATGGGGTTTGATCAGTTACCTCAGCCTGCTCCGGAAGCTCCGGGTGCAGGTTTATCCGTGGATTAAGACCCTTTACCGGCCGGCAACTTTTAGGCGGTTCAGAGCCCTCTGCATTGAAGCCTTGGCCCTGGCATGGTCGGCAGCCTCATCCTTCAACCTGAGCCTGGCCCTCTCAAGAGATTTTTCAGCCCTTTCCTTATCTACGGTATCTGCCGACTCGACCGTCTCCAAAAGCAGCTGTGTCTGATCGGGATTGATTTCCGCAAAGCCGCCGCTGGTAGCCCAATAGGTTGTTTTTTGACCGGAGACAACTTTAATGGCCCCGATTCCAATTGAGATGAGTGCATGTGCGTGTCCGCCCTGAACTCCAAATAGTCCTTCCGTGCCCGGAGCCCTGAGGTATTCCACATCCCCGAGATCATGAAGTGCCGTTGGCGTGACCAGTTCCAAATGAAAGGTTCGACCCATCAGGCTTCTTTCTTGGCTTTATCAAAGGCTTCATCGATGGAGCCGACGTAGGTGAAAGCATTTTCCGGTAAATCATCAGTTTCTCCTTTGAGGATCGCTTCAAAACCGGATATTGAATCTTCCAATGAAACATAGCGGCCCTGGGCACCGGTAAATTGCTCTGCGACGAAGAAAGGCTGGGACAGGAATTTCTGAATCCGGCGGGCTCTATGCACTGTCAATTTATCTTCATCCGACAATTCATCCATTCCAAGGATAGCAATGATATCCTGCAGGTCTTTGTATTTCTGCAGAACCTGCTGGACATCTCTGGCCACCTGATAGTGACGGTCCCCGATGACTCTGGGGTCGAGGATCCTGGAAGTTGAGGATAAAGGATCAACAGCGGGGTAAATGCCCAGCTCTGCAATTTTCCGTTCCAATACAGTGGTGGCGTCAAGATGAGCAAATGCAGTTGCAGGGGCCGGGTCGGTGAGGTCATCTGCCGGCACATAAATGGCCTGGACGGATGTGACGGATCCCTTCCTTGTTGAAGTAATTCTTTCCTGAAGTTCGCCCATTTCGGTTCCCAGTGTGGGTTGATATCCTACAGCCGAGGGCATCCTACCCAGGAGAGCTGAAACTTCAGAGCCGGATTGTGTAAAGCGGAAAATATTGTCAACAAAAAGCAGAACGTCTTTCCCCTCTTCATCGCGGAAATATTCAGCCATGGTCAGCCCGGAGAGCCCAACCCGCAGCCGCGCTCCCGGCGGTTCGTTCATCTGACCGAAAACCATCACGGTCTTTTCAATGACACCGGATTCGTTCATTTCCAGATACAGGTCATTTCCTTCCCGGGTTCTTTCACCAACGCCGGCAAAAACAGAATATCCACCGTGCTCGGTGGCGATATTCCGGATGAGCTCCTGGATCAAAACGGTCTTGCCCACTCCGGCACCACCAAAAAGTCCCGTTTTACCACCTTTTGTATAGGGTTCCATGAGGTCAACCACCTTAATGCCGGTGATCAGGATCTCTTGCGAGGTGGTCAGTTCATCGTGATGCGGTGCCGGTCTGTGAATGGGGAGTTTTTTATTGGTCTTGACAGGTCCCTTACCATCAATAGTATGGCCGAGCACATCAAAAAGACGTCCCAGTGTTTCAGTGCCGACGGGAACAGAAATCGGTGCGCCGGTATCCAGCACCTTCTGGCCCCGTACCAGGCCGTCTGTAATGTCCATGGCAATTGTGCGTGCTACGGATTCGCCCAGATGCTGGGCAACTTCCAGAATGAGTTTCGATCCGTCATCACGGGTAATTTCCAAAGCATTAAAAATACTCGGCATCTGTCCGTCTTCAAAGACTACATCGACCACAGCACCCATAACCTGCGAGACTTTACCTTGAATTGTCATTTATTCTGTTTCCTTCAATTTTTCAGTCAAAACATAATTTTTATTCCGTCAGAGCCTCAGCGCCACTCACAATTTCAAGCATTTCGGTAGTGATGGCAGCCTGTCGGGCTTTGTTGAATTCCAACGTGAGATCTGAAATCATTTCACTGGCATTTTCAGTTGCATTTTCCATGGCAACCATACGGGCTGCCTGCTCACTGGCATAAGATTCCAGGAGGAATTTCCACATCTGAACATTCAAATGCCGGGGGATCAGTGAGCGGACTATCTCATCTTTGGAAGGTTCGTAAATTCGATCTGCTGCCACTTGCTGCTCGCCCGTAAAAGTCAGAGGCAGCAGAATTTCGTGCCTTAAGATCTGCACGGCTACATTTTTAAATTCATTATAGATTACATGAACCGCATCCACTTTTCCGCTGAGAAAATGACTGATAATACTGTTCCCGAATTTGATGGCGTGCTCAAAATTCAGTTCATTCCAGAAATCGGTATGCTCTTCCAGGATGGGATAGTCCCGATGTTTGAAAAAATCACGGGATTTCTTCCCGATGCAGAACAGATCGACATTTTCTTTTCCCAGTTGATCAATTTCTACATGCGCTTTTTTAATAATGTTTGTATTAAAAGAACCGGCAAGACCTCTGTCAGAGGATACGATTACGAGAGCCGTGCGTTTGATTTCCCGGACCTCGAGGAGAGGCAGGCTGGCGGGCTCAACATCCGGCAACAGATTCTGAATGACCTGCTGTAAATGCCGGGCGTAAGGTCGTGCCTGTTCCATGCGTTCCTGTGATTTTCGCAATTTTGCAGCAGCTACCATTTTCATGGCCTTGGTAACCTGCTGAATGGAGGAGACCGATTTAATCCGGTTGCGGATGTCCTTGAGATTTGCCATTTATCAGCCTGTGAAGCCCTTTTTAAATTCGTCGATGGCCTTGTTCAGGTCGGCATCAATTTCATCAGTGATGACACCGCCGCTGACAATAGCATCCAAAACGGTCTGGTAATTATTTTTGAGATATTCCAGCAGTCCGGTTTCAAAATCTTTTACCCGGGATATATCCAGGTCATCGAGATAACCCGCATTGGCAGCAAAGATCACGGCAACCTGATATTCAATGGGCATGGGCACATATTGATTCTGTTTGAGAATTTCAACCATGCGTTCGCCGCGTGTCAACTGATGTTGAGTGGCCTTGTCAAGGTCAGATCCGAATTTGGCAAAGGCTTCAAGTTCGCGGAACTGAGCAAGGTCCAGTCTCAACATGCCGGCAATTTTTTTCATCGCCTTTATCTGGGCATTACCACCCACCCGTGAGACCGAAATACCCACATCGACAGCCGGCCTGACACCGGAATTAAACAGGTTGGACTCCAGGTAGATCTGCCCGTCCGTAATTGAGATCACATTCGTGGGAATATACGCCGAGACATCACCTTCCTGAGTTTCTATGATGGGCAGGGCAGTAAGCGACCCACCGCCAAGATCGGAGCTAAGTTTACTGGCACGTTCCAGCAGACGGCTGTGAACATAGAACACATCCCCGGGATAAGCTTCACGTCCGGGAGGACGGCGCAGGAGCAAATACATCTGGCGATAGGCCGTAGCCTGTTTGGACAGGTCGTCGTAGATGATCAGGGCATGTTTGCCGTTATCGCGGTAGAATTCACCCATAGAAGCTCCGGCATAGGGAGCAATATACTGCAACGGGGCAGGTTCGGAGGCGCTGGCCGATACGACGATAGTATATTTCATGGCATCTGCATTTTCCAGTTCGGCCACGACTCTGGCAACGGTTGAAGCCTTCTGACCGATGGCGACATAAATACAATAGACGGGGCTGTCCGTATCATGCGTATATTTTTGATTGATGATCGTATCAACGGCGATGGCCGTTTTTCCGGTTTGCCGGTCGCCAATGATGAGTTCCCGCTGCCCCCGGCCTATGGGGATCATGCTGTCGATGGATTTAAGGCCGGTCTGCAGGGGTTCAGTGACGGGCTGCCGGGCCATGACACCCAGCGCTTTGCGTTCAATCGGCAGTGTCTGAGTGGTTTTGATCTCACCTTTTCCGTCGATGGGTTGACCCAGGGGGTTCACAACCCTCCCCAGCATGGCTTCACCAACGGGAACCTCTACGATACGTCCGGTTCTGCGTACGAGGTCACCCTCTTTAACCAGGCTGGTTTCACCAAAAAGAACAACACCAACACTATCCTCTTCAAGGTTAAGAGCCATCCCAAATACACCATTCGGCAGCTCGATCAGTTCGGATGACATAACATTTTCCAACCCGCTTACCCTGGCGACACCATCACCAATCATGATGACCTCACCTACTTCAGCGACGTCGAAATCAATTTTGAATGCATCCAGCTGTTTGGATAACAGGGATGTTAATTCATCGGTATTAATTGCCATTCATTCTCCAAAAATTCTTTTTATTCAATATGCAGTGCCCTGCTCAAATCAGCATAGTTAATTTGTCAAGCCCTGATAAGTCTTTCGCGTAATTTTTCCAGACGACGCTCAATGGAGCCGTCCACGATCGTATTCCCAATCCGGAATTTAGCACCACCTATGAGAGCTTTATCTTCCACGGTTTTGGTGTAAACCTGTTTATTCAGAATTTCTTCAAGCCGTTTGGTAATGTCATCCATACTTTTCAGATCCGATTCCCGTGTCATGAAAATTGTAACATTAACCGAGGAGGGGTCCGAGTCTGCAAGCCTTTTGTACCCTTTGATTATCACCGCCAGTTTATCCAGCAAACCGTCTTTGACCAGCACTGTAAGGAGATCGGTTTCAAGAGCCGTAATATAACCCGAAAGCACCGTTTTGAGTATTTTCAGCTTGATTTCCGGGGCCACTCTTTTTGTTAACAGCAACTGTTTGAATGTCGGGATGGTTTTGTACATCTTCAGGAGGGCATCCAGGCGCGTTTCAGTTTCCCGTACCTGCCCCGACTCGGCCGCGGCAGCGTAAAGAGAATGGGCATACTGGCGCAGGTTTCGCTTTGAACCCATCAGGCTTTGCCAATTTCCATAAGAGTTTTTTCGATCAGCCTGCGATTGTCATCGGTATCCAGGTTTTTTTCGATTACTTTGGTAGCTGCTTTTACTGACAGATCAACTACCACAGCCTGAATCTCCCGGATGGCTTTTTCTCTTTCTGCTTCAATCTGCCCTTTGGCATTTTCAAGCATTTCAGCAGCTTTGAGCCGGGCGTTTTCTTCAATGGAAACTCTGACCTTCTCTCCGGTGACTTTGCCTTCCGCAACGATCTGCTGAACCTCCGAACGGGCTTTTTTGATCATTTCGTCATAGTCATGAGAGACTTTATCAGCTTCAGCACGGGCTTTTTCAGCGGCATTTAGAGCGTCGCGGATATCCCGTTCCCGGTTTTCGAGAGCCTCAATTATCGGTTTCCAGGCAATTTTGCGCAGGATCACCAACAACAGCAAAAAAGTGATGACAGTCCAGGCTAGTAATCCGCCGTGAACTTCTAACATTTTATTTTCCTCTTAAGTTTATTTGCCCTGAAGCAAGAAACAGGTCACAACTGCGAATAGGGCCACACCTTCGATGAGGGCCGACATGATCAACGCTGTAGTTCTGATATCGCCGGAAGCTTCGGGTTGACGCCCGGTGGCTTCAGATGCCGCTGCCGCGATATTACCGATACCAATTCCTGCACCTATTGTTGCCAGTCCTGCTCCCAGTCCTGCACCAAGGTAAGCTGCCCATACTGCTACGTCCATTTTATCCTATCTCCTATTATTGAGTTATCGTATCTGTTAGTGTTCGTTGTGTTCCGCCACAGCCATGCCGATAAAAATGGCCGATAGTAATGCAAAAATGTAGGCTTGCAGAAAGGCAACGAACAATTCAAGCATGTTAATTGCAATGGCCATAGGGACTGACCCCACAGCGATCCAGTAATTTTTCAAATTAATAATGATCCCCAAAAAGGCAAAAATGATAATATGCCCTGCGTTCATATTGGCAAACAGCCTGATTGCCAGGGCGAAAGGTTTTGTGAACAGACCGAAGATTTCGGCGGGGACCATGATTGGCAGCAGCCAGAGGGGAACTCCCGGTGTGGCAAAAATATCCTTCCAGAAATGTTTATTACCGAAAATCACATAGGTCACAAAAGTAATAACTGCAAGCCCGGCGGTGACATTGATCGAGCCGGTGGCAGTTGCACTTCCGGGAATGATACCCAGTAAATTGGTAACGGCTATAAAAAAGAAAAAGGTCAGGATCAGCGGTAGAAATTTATCGCCCTGTTTTTTCCCCATGTTCGGATAGACCACTTCGTCCCTGATAAAGACAATGAACACCTCCAGCAAATTGCCAAAACCGGATTGAACCCTGCGACTCTTTTTGTATCCCAGTGTAAAAAATAAAACCAACAGAAGTCCGGAAATCCACATCATCACAACCTGCTTGGTAATACCGAGAAAGGGCTTGCCGCCTTCTTCATAGAGTTCAATTTTGATGGGTTCGAGCGGATGGAAAGGATTGAAGATATCGAAAGTACGATCGTCGGAAAGATGGTGCATAATTACTTCTCCGGTCACACCTTCGGATTGGCCTTCTTCGCCGGGCTGAACGGATTCGGCTTTTTCGGTATGTGAGCCGGTAATAGCATCTGGTCCCACACCATGCTGCGTGAAACAGAAGCTGAAAAAAAGAAAGATTACCGGGAGCGAAATGAAAAGTTTTCTCATGCGGTAATCCCGGCCTTCTGATTTGGTAAAACTTTGAGCCATGAAGTTATTTCGGTCCATTGATGGAGAATATAAAAAAACATTAAGGCAATGAAAAAAGGAACTGTCTGTACGTATTCACGACTTATCATGTATAGGGCAAATCCGATCAGGAAAATCATCCTGACCAGCATGCCTCCGTAGACAAATTTGTTAAAGACAACAGCTTTTTCGTTAAAAAACCGCACGGCAATATGATAGCCTACAGCGGCATTCAGAAGACTTATCACGAAGGCAATCAGCAATTCTCTGCTGTATTGAGTCCACCAGGCTAAAAAAGGGAACAGCCCGATGATGATCAAAACTACTGTTTCGATGGCGACATTTCTGATAAAGAGTTTCAATTAACTTTTATTTTACCGATTTAATTAGATTATACATTCCCGCAAATATTCCGAAAAAAATTCCCAGGATACTTCCCCAGGGTTCGAAACTAAAATATTCTCCGATTTTAGAACCGATCCACCAGCAGAGCAGCATGATGAGCACCATCTGAATGCCGGCGGCCGAGTATTTTCCCCATTCTGCAGGGGCATCAGACATTAGGTTTCTGCTTTTCTCCCGTGCTTGCTGTCACAACTGTGGGTTTCCGGCTCATATTGGATTGACCGTCAAACTTTGCGCCCTCTTCGATCACCAGAATTTTGGCTCGGATATTTCCTTCTATAACAGATTTGGTGCCTAATACAATCTTGTTTTCAACAGAGATGTCTCCTTTGATCCGGCCGCTGATCATTGCATTTGAAGCTTTGATTGTTCCCGTGATCAGAGAGTTTTCCGATGTTCGAACGGTACCGCTGGCGATGATATTGCCCACCACCTTACCGTGGATCATGATCCCGCTTTTAACATCGATATCCCCGTTTATCTCGATTTTTTCACCGAGAATAGTATTCATTTTATCAGGTGTTTTAGTGGAGTGAGACATCTTTTCGTTTGTACTCATCAATTAATTTTCGAGGGTCGATCAAACGGTTATTTTTCCATATCTCGAAATGTAAGTGGGGTCCCTCGGTGACGCCGGACCCTCCGACTTTAGCAATGGGTTGCTGATAAAAAACAAGCTCCCGCTGCCGTACGAGATTTGTATCATTATGACCGTAAACCGTAAAAAAACCATTATCGTGAGAGAGAATTATCATGTTCCCCATCTCAGGTAAATACCCGGAAAAGACCACCAGTCCATCAGCAGGAGCACGCACCAGGTCGCCCACTTTGGCAGCAATATCAATTCCGCTGTGATATGTTTCAGGAGTTAAATCAAAGCCCTGCGTGACATAGCCCTCAACGGGTGCCGTTATCGGGAAGAGGCTGTCAATGCCGGCGATGCGACGCTTTAAGACCGTTTCATATTCCGGGGAGCTCTCCAGCAAATCAGTTCCGTTGAGATCGGAGATAATTGCCAGAGCCTCCCGCTTAAATATCCGTAAATCTGAAACCTCATTGACGAGCT
>JAJRUW010000099.1 GCA_024277615.1 Fidelibacterota bacterium
CGATGAGATACTGAAGTTGCCCGTATCACCGGTAAAGGTCACATCCACATAACACAGAGCGCCTTCACCTGCGGGAATGGTTGCACCCGTAAGTGAGAAACCCAGCACCAGACCCGAAGCATTGGTTGACAGCATGAAACCTGCCCCGCCGGCGCTGCCGCCGGAAGCACCCGTGACCTCAAAGTCACCAAAGCTGGCATCCAGATCAAACTGAAAACCGCCCACGGCTTCCGTATTGGCCATGTAAATCTCTAGTTGGCCTGTACCTGCATCGTAATTGCTGATGGACAGATCCACAACATCTCTGGCAATATGGTTCCAGGTAAGTGTGATCTCACCGTCACCGCCCGTTGCGACCAGATCGGTGGGGGCATTAAGCTGTGGCGTTGTTTCAGGCCAACAGGCTCCAAAATCCGTATCAATGGCATTCCCACCGATGCCGGAGATCGTGGCCGTGGTAAAACAAGCTTGCGCCGAAGGATCGACCAAGCCATCGATGGCCAGGATCGTGAGCACTCCTTCGCCCGCCGGAATTGTTGATCCGGTTAGAGAAAATCCCAATACCAGACCGGAACTATTGGTGGACATCATGAATCCTGCAGCACCGGCACTTCCGCCCGAAGCTCCGGTGAGCAGGATATTATCGATTGAAAATTGAAAACCCGCAACGGGTTCAGTATTTTGCATGTACACTTCCATTGTACCTGCATCCAGGTCAACATTGCCAAAGCTTAGTGTCACGCCCTGTGAGAAAATGAAAGAGAAACTTAAAGTGACCAGGATGATCAACAACTTTTTCAGGTTACTCATTTTGGAAAACCTCCGTTTGTTAATTTTCGGCAAGACTGTTTTGTTCAGTATTGAGTCTACAGTTGGGATCTCTGACGCGAAACGATGTTGCAACATCCGGGTCTATCCCTGCGATTTGAAAAACGGCCTGCCGGGTTACGTTAATTTTAAATTGATAAATTCTTTTTCAAACAAATCCCCTGCCGGAACTTTGAAATGGGAATAATAAGGGCATAATTCTCTCCGGCACAAGGGCTGAAAATTACAAAGACCCCTCCCTTTTTCTGAAGATATTTTGTGTCAGGTTGTTACCTGCCGGATATACCGGAAAACATTCTCCTTACTCCCGATTATTCATGTGTCGATGGAAAAGCATTCGAAACATACAGCAAACATCAGGGGAGAAATCCAACCGCAAATATTCTTTCGGTCTATCGAACATCGGGCAGAGGGCAGAGAATTGTACCTGCTTTTTCTGGTTTTGGCAGTCCTGCAACCCGTCACGGAGCGTGAAAACGGTTTAAATCCAATTTTGCGTTTCCGGACAATTATTGCTGTACCGGGGCTGTCCGTTTTGCTTAAATTCCCGCCCGGATTCTGTTTTGATTCCGTTTTTTTGGGCGCATAGCTCAGGTGGTTAGAGCGCACGGTTCACATCCGTGAGGTCACAGGTTCGAGTCCTGTTGTGCCCACACTCCCGGTTTTCAATTTAAAAGTTCCTCAGACAGTATCGGTCAGGTTCTGGGGAAATACCAATGTAAATGTAGATCCTTTCCCGACTTCCGAACTGATATCCAGCTTACCTCTGTGTGCCAGCATGATTTTTTTCGTAATTGCAAGGCCCAGACCGAATCCCGTTTTGCCCCGTTTGTAATTGGAGCGCAGCCGGTAAAACGGTTCCGTGATTTTCTTAAGGTCACTCTCTCTGATACCTTCCCCGTAATCTTTTACCGACAGATAAACCTGATAATCACGGATACGACAGGAAATATCAATCGGCTGATCCTCGGCGCCGTATTTCAGGGCATTACCCAATAAATTTCGTAAAGCAATGCGCATTTTTGTCTTATCGATAATCACCGTCTCGGTAGGAATTTTTGAGGTCAGCCTGAACCTGACATCCGAATCGGGATACAGTGCAATCACTTTATCGATGAATTCATCCAGTTTTACCGGCTGGGTTTCGAGGTTCGAATAGGGCATGGACAAGCGGCCCGAGAGCAGTAAATTTTCGATCATCGTCTCTAAAAAAACAATTTCCCGTTTCATGCGTGTTTTGTTACGGTGTTCGGGGATCATCTCGATCAACAGCTGCATCCGTGCCAGAGGTGAGCGCAGCTCGTGACTCACTTCGGAGAGCAGCTGCTGTTTGTTGTTGAGCAGTTCGCGGATATCGGCGATGAGTCGATTGATGGTCTTGGACAGATCCGCCAGTTCATCGTCTCCCTGGATGGGAATTTTGGTTTTCAGATCCCCCTTTTCAAGTTCTCTGATCCTTCTTTTCATGAGCTGGATGGGCATGAGATAGCGGCGCAGAAACAAGAACAGGATCACCATGAAAATACTGGTTAAAATAGAGGCGGGGATGAATCTCAGCACAAAATCATCCGGTGCTACATAATTGATGGCAATGTAGTAATCAAAGGGGCCGTCGATGACATGCGTCGCCAGCAGATCACCGAGATCACCGAAACGAACCGGCAGGGGTATTTTAATGCCATATCTGCTTCCCAGATATTCGCTGTTGGAATATTCCTCAAAACCTTTGGCCTCAAAATCAGGGGGAAAGGCCCAGATACGCACACCATCTTCATAGATGCACCCCATCATTTTCAGGTTTTCCAAATCCTCAAGTACTTTTGAAGTATCGGGCGGAATTCCCCAGGATTGCACCATCTTGGCGTAATAATAGCATTCATGGGTATCCAGAATTGTATCCTGCTCTGAAAAGGAGAAATAAACCACGAGATAGATTATTATCAGCAGGGCCATGGTAAAGGCCGTTACCATCAGCCCTATCCGCAGAAACAAGCTCTTGCGGAGGGGATTGTTCAGGCTGCTTTTTTTACTTTTTTTCACCGATAAATTTGTAACCGACACCATGAACGGTTTTGATAAAACGCGTGGATGTTGGGGTTTCACCGAGTTTATTGCGCAGCCGGCTGACAAGAACATCCACGGAGCGGTCATAGGACTGCCACTGAATCCCCCGAATATTCTCCACCAGAAACTCACGATCAAGCACTTCCCCGGGGTGTTCGGCAAACAGCACCAGGGCTTCAAACTCGGTAGTTGATAAATGGATCATCTCCCCGTCCAGATGCACCTCTTCCCGCAGTTTGTTCAGGGTCAGTCCTTCGAACTCCAACAGGTCCAGCATGCCTGCTGGAGCTTTGCTGCGCCTCAAAATCGACTGAATCCGGGCCAGTAATTCCCTTGGTTCAAAGGGTTTTGAAAGATAGTCATCCGCACCCAGCTCCAACCCCACAATCCGATCAGTAACATCCCCCTTTGCCGTCAGCATGATGACGGGCAGAGTAGAATTTTCCCGTATCTTGCGGAGAACCTGAAAACCGTCCATCTCCGGCATCATGATATCAAGAATCAGCAAATCAACATCGTTCTTATTCAGATACTTCAATCCGATGACCGGGTCGCTCCTGGATATGACCGTGTAATTATACGAAGATAGAAACTCCTCGAGCAGCTCGGTCAGTTGTGTATCATCATCAATGATTAATATTTTTTCCGGCATTCGTGTCTCCTATAGCTTTACATGTTCTGGATCATCGCTTTGGGATCCAGTTCTCTTTTCATTCTGTCAATTCGACGCCCAAACTCAGGGTCCTTGTTCATCTTTTTTTCCACAGTCCGACAGGCATGGATGACCGTTGTGTGATCCCGGCGACCCAAATGATAACCAATATTGATGAGGGATGAATTGGTAAATTCCCTGGCGAGGTACATTGCCACCTGACGGGCATGTGCGATCTCCATAATTCTGCTTTTCCCCAGCAGTTGACGTTCGGAAACCTTCATCTCGCGGCTGACATATTTGATCACATGATCGATAGTGACTTCCGTGAAGGCGGATTTTCCCAGGATATCCTGCAGCACTTTGCGGGCCAGCTCCATAGTGATGGCCTGTTTCCGCAAAGTAGAAAAAGCCAACAGACGGATGAGGGCTCCTTCCAATTCCCGGATATTGTCTTTGATACCGGTAGCGATATACTCAGTTATATCGAAAGGAATCTCGAGGCCGTCATCCTCTGCTTTTTTCATGAGAATGGCGATCCTGGTTTCCAGGTCCGGTGGCTGAATATCCACCATCAGACCGGATTGAAACCGCGAGACCAGCCGTTCTTTCAGCCCTGTGAGTTCACTGGGGGGACGGTCAGTGGAAAGAACAATTTGCTTACCTTGCTGGTAGAGTTCATTGAACAGGTGGAAAAACTGCTCCTGGGTCTGTTCTTTCTTCTGAAAAAACTGGATATCATCCAATAACAGCATATCCACGTTTCGGTACATGCTGGCAAATTCGGTGGACTTATTCACCTGGATGGCATTGATAAAATCCAGCATGAATTTCTCGCTGGTCAGATATACAACTTTCATCCGGGGTGAATGTTCGTAAGTATAATTTCCGATGGCTTGCAACAGATGCGTCTTTCCAAGCCCCGTCGAACTATAGATCAGCAACGGATTAAAGGGGGTCTGACCCGGATTCTCTGCAACCGAATTGGCGGCGGCTTTGGCCAGCTGATTACTTTTACCCTCGATGAAATTTTCGAAAATATAACGGCTGTTCAGCTGTGTCCGGTTATGATAGCTGCGTTCATGAGGTCGCGATTTTGGGATCATGGTCGGGGGATCATCCGGTTCGGAATGATTCGATTCGACTGTATAATGAATCGATAGCTGCCGGCCGATACTTTTGTCGATTGCATCCGTGATCAAATTACTGTATTTGGACTCCAGCCATTCATGATGAAATTTCCCCGGTACCGTAAGATTTATAGCTTCTGCAGTAATCTCTTTTAAGGCAATTCCATCGAACCAGGTATGGTATGCCTGCTCAGGGATCCGCTCCCGGATATAATCCAAACAATCCTGCCAGATTTGTTGTTTATCCAATATGGATAATCCCGTGGTTTAGAAAGAAAATGAAAAATTTATACACAACTTATTAACAAGTGGTATTTGCCTGCTGGTTAAATTCGGGAAGTTTGAAACACCGAAACAAGTTGAAACATTCAGGAAATTGATTTCTTTCTGAACTTTCCTTTCTCACCCGGCAGTTGTTCTCGGTTTATCAACTCGTATTTAATAACGGAATTTATCGATTACACCGGTTACGGAATTATTTTTATTAGCTGTCTGTCCTGATACAAATTCCGTGGTCTCTCGTCGGAAAACGACGGCATAAGGGCTGCCTCGTTGGCGGAGCCTCTCTTTTTACAGATAGTGCAAATAAAACTTTTTCTCTCCTCTGGAAACGATTCCAAATCACACAGAATTTAGTTGTAATTTTCACAGCGTGAGAAAGTAAGGATTACCGGGATTCGAAAGGGATTCCTTTGTGAGCGGCAACGTGACTTAAAGAAAACTCCCCATCGCCCGTTAAAACTTATACACAATTTAAAGCACCGCTTCAACTGCCGGTTGAAACTTGTCATAAATCACATTCGATGGAATAACGGAGGTGGAATGAAATCGAGATATTTGCTGCTTTTCCTGATCATCTGGGCCTGTAATCATCTGCCCAAAACTTCACCGCAAATCACTGCCAAAGACCTGAAAACCCATGTACAGATTTTTGCCGATGATAAAATGGAGGGCCGCAGAGCCGGTTCAAAGTTTGAGTTGCTCTCAGCCCAATACATTGCTGCAAGGTTTAAGGAATTCGGACTGCAGCCGGTGGGCGACAATTATTTTCAAAAATTCGAATTTGTTTCCGGTGCCGAGCCCGGCAATAACAACCGTCTTTCGTTTGAAGGCCTACCGGCTCCTTTTACCTATGATTTTCATTTCAAAACTTTAGGGTTTTCCGCCTCGGACAATGTTGAGGCCGAAGCGGTCTTCGCCGGCTACGGCATAGTTGCACCCAGCCTTAATTATAACGATTACGAATCCATTGATGTCTCGGGCAGGATTGTGATCCTTCTGCAGTATTCGCCCGAAGGGAATGACCATACCGGTAAATTTTTCAGTTATTCTTCCCTGCGGAAAAAAGCTGTTATTGCCAGAGAAAGGGGTGCCGTAGCGGTAATCTTTGTCACCGGACCTCTGGATGATGACGCTGGTGATGAACTTAGAACTATCGAAACCCGGGGAGATAATGCTGATGTGGGCATCCCTGCAATTCATGTAAAAAGAACCGTTGTGGAACAATGGCTGGCCGAAAGCGGATTGGATGCTCTCGGGTCAATTCAGCAACGTATCAACGACGGCGACCATCCGACTCCTGACAGTTTTTCACTCAACCGTAAAGTATCTATGTCAACTCAGGTACGCAAGATCATCAGTCAGTCGCAAAATGTAGCCGGGGTCATTCCGGGACGGGGAAAACTGAAAGATGAGTATTTGATCATCGGTGGTCACTACGACCATCTGGGCTGGGGCGGCCCCAACAGCAACTCCATGGTTCCTGAAGTTCACGCAATTCACAACGGCGCAGACGACAATGCCTCCGGTTCTTCCGGGGTCATCGAACTCGCCGAATACTTCAGTCATCAGCCCGTTGACCAAAACCAGAGGTCATTGCTTTTTATCACTTTCGGTGGAGAAGAAGTCGGCTTGCTAGGATCTGCCTATTACACCGAGCATCCTCTCGTACCCCTGAAAAAAACCGTGGCCATGATCAATATGGATATGATCGGCCGGCTGCATGACAATGCTCTGATCGTCGGCGGCGCCGGTACATCTTCATGGTGGAAGTCTCTCGTTTCCGAAACAAACAGCGACAGCCTCGCTCTCGTATTTAACGATGAAGGTTATGCCTCCAGTGACCATCAATCCTTTTATCTTAAAGATATTCCCGTACTGTTTTATTTTACCGGCGCTCATCAGGATTATCATCGTCCCACCGATGATATCGACCGCATTAACTTCCCGGGGATGGTGGAAGTTGTGCAGCTGGTAGCCCGGAACGCAAGTCAGATCCTTACGAGACCGGAACCGCCGGACTTCGTTAAAGTCGAAGCTCCGTCAGGGCAAAAAAGCAGTCACGGCTACTCGGTGACCATTGGCGTTATCCCCGATTTTGCCTATGCCGGAGAGGGCCTCAGAATCAGCGCTGCTCGGGAAAATGCGCCGGCCGGGAAAGCGGGCATGCAGCCCGGTGATACAATCATCGAATTCAATGGTATGAAAGTCCTTAATATTCAGGATTACATGATTGCAACCGAAGGTATCAAAGCCGGTGAAGCGGTTCCCATTGTATTCCTTCGGGGAGATCAGAAAATCTCTCTGATGATTGTACCGGAACACAAGCAGAAGTAGCTCACCGGTACGGAACAGGCTCCCTTTACACGCCTCCCGGCGGCCGGATGAGCCCGATGGCAGGTAAGCGATTAACGGAGACTGAGCGCATGCAGCTTCTAAGGCTGATCCTGTTTCTGATAGTTTTCAGCTTGCTTTATCTGGGCATCAACTATCTGGCTCTGTCCCGGCTCTTTGTCTGGTTTGGCTTGACCCAGGACCGCATTTTTTACGCAAGTGTCCTGTTTCTGGGTCTCTTTTTTCCCGCAGCCGCCGTACTGGAGCGGACTATAGGTTCCGGAAGTACGAGACTATTGTACATCTGTGCATCGCTCGTGATGGGAGTAGTAACCATTTTGATTGGCCTGACCGTCATCTATGAAATCATCAGAGCAATCCTGCCCACAAAATTTATCCCGCCACCGCAATATTTGTTAATCCTGCTGTTTGCTCTTTCAGTTTATGGAATCCTTAATGCCCGGGGCTTTGTAGTAAAGGAAATTTCAATACGACTGGCACATTTGGGCAGGCAGATTGACCTGGTGCAAATGTACGATCTCCATGTGGGAACTATTAACCGGCGCGTTTACCTTGAAACCCTGGCGCAGGAGATAAACCGACTGAACCCCGTAGCCGTTCTCATAACCGGCGATTTGTTCGATGGCAGCGCTCAGGTGGACGCCGGCGCTATCCTGCCTTTGACGAACCTGGATATGCCGGTTTTTCTGGTTGCAGGAAATCATGAATTATACGAGGGTTTGCCGAACGTTGAAAAAATCATTTCGCAGACCAATATCCGCCTGTTGCGAAATGAAGCAATCCATCTTGACGGTATTCAGATCATCGGTATTGACAATCCCGTCAGGGAATCCCGCCGGGACCTTTCTGCGCTTCGGGATATCACTTTCGACCCCTCTCTGCCGGCAATCCTCATGTATCACCCACCCACGGGGATTGCGGATGCGGAAAAAGCCGGTATTAACCTTCAGCTTTCGGGACACACCCACCACGGTCAGCTTTGGCCCTTTTCGCTGCTGGTGAGACTGTTTTATCCACACGGATTCGGCTTGCACCGCTTCGGGGATCTAATCCTCTACACTTCTCCCGGCACCGGCACTTGGGGACCTCCCATGCGAATCGGCTCAAAAAATGAGGTGACCCTTATTCATTTACAGCCTGAAGATGATGCCTGACGGGTAAGCTGCCGGGCTATGATTTTGCACAACCTCCTGACGCCGGTACGGTGACAAATTCCCGGTAATAATCCAAACCACACCGGGTTGTGCGTAATGACCATACAGAGAATTAACACCCTGTTACAGAAAAGCTGGCGGACAGGATAGCCGAAAGCCTTTATTTTTACTGTTTCAAAAAAGAGGAGATGATTTGATACGAAAAGCAGTTTTAACATTTTTCATGCTTGCCCTGGGGCTTTCGGCAACGGTACAATACCGGGAAAATACCGTGTTGTTTTGCCTGAAGTCAACGATTGCTCCCCTGCAAATTGAACAAGCCCGCGGCGAAATCAGCGTTGATCTTCCCGAACTCAACAGCTTTCTCACCGACATACAGGCCGGCAGCATCGAACGCTGGATACCTTTTGCCATGGAAACAGATAACGATGGTGATATATACCTCAATCGTGTATATCGCATTACCCTGAGTGAAAACTCAAGCCGAACCACGCAAGCGGTCCGTTCTACGCTCGAATCATTCTCCTTCGTCCATTCGGCAATTCTGGAACCCGTCAGGCGTCCCTATTATACACCCAATGACTATTATTACAATCAGCAATGGTTTCTGCAGCAGATCCATGCCAATGACGCCTGGGATTTCTGGGATGTTTACGGTGGAGATATGCCCGGGGACCCCACTGTAATTCTGGTCTCCGTAGATACGGGAGTGGATTGGGATCATTTGGACCTCATTGATCGCATCTGGCAGAATCTGAATGAAGATGCAGACGGCGACGGACACACACTGGAATATTCCGGCGGGCAGTGGATCCTCGACCCCGGTGATCTCAACAATATTGATGATGATGACTGGGACAATTCGCCTTCAACCTTTGTTGATGATCTCATTGGCTGGGACCTTTCGGGCTGGTCCGGTGTGGACGACAATAATCCCATCCCGAAGACCGGTGTATCCAATTATTCAACCTGGGCGCACGGAACCCATGTCGCCGGCCTTCTCGGGGCTACCACGGACAATACGACAGGCGTGGCCTCTACATCTTTCAACTGTCGCATAATGCCCGTAAAGGTTTCTCAGGAAGACCAGACCGGAGAACCCTATATCACTGACGGCTATTCCGGGATTCTCTACGCTGCCAAAGCAGGGTATTACAGTCAGGGCTTCTCCATCCTAAATAACAGCTGGGGTGGTTTGGGTTATAACCAGTATGAACAGGCCACCATCAATATCGCTCACGACAACTACCATGCGGTGATAGTCGCTGCAGGTGGCAACGGCAATGATAACGGTTGGGGAGAACTCGAACAGGCACAGTATCCTTCCAGTTATGAAAATGTGATCTCCGTTTGTCCTCTGGGCTCGGGTGATTCCTGGAACCACTGGGCTACTTACCACGAGACGATTGATATCGCCTCACCCGGGGAAAACATCCGCAGTTGTGTTATCAACAACAATTATGCTTCCTGGGCGGGCTCCTCGATGGCTTCTCCAATCGTTGCCAGTTCCATCGGATTATTGAAGTCCTATAATCCGGGCTGGACCAATGTACAACTCGAAACCATGATCCTGGCTACTGCAGACCCCGTTATTTATGAAATCAACCCTGAAGGTTATCTCCAGGGCAAACTGGGCCGCGGACGCGTGGACGCTGAAAAAGCCGTAGAAGTCGAGCTTTTCCCGAGTCTGGAATATATCGGGGACGATCTGACTATTGAAAATGATAGCGACGGCGAGATCAATCCCGGTGAGACGGTTGAGGTCAGAGTTATTCTGTACAACGACGAAGACTGGGGGACAGCAACCGACATTAGCGGTGAGTTGTTCTGCAGCACTTTGGGCGTCTCCGTGACCAGTGGCAGTGCAGGCTTTTGGGATACGGCCCCCGGGGATGCCAGTCTGAATGAAGAGGAACCCTTCATTGTTGAGTTTTCCAATAGCGTACCTGAAGGCGATGTTACCTGTCAGTTGTCAATCACTTCCAATGCGATTGACTGGGTGGCCTATTCCACCGAATTTGAGGTGGTCTTTCCGGTGGTGGCCAATGTTTTATACGGAGATCTGAATGCTGACGGTGTACTCGACATCCTCGATGTATTAGCTCTGGTTGGAATTATTATGGGGACTGTTGAACCCACTCCGGAGCAAGTGCTGGCCGCTGATATGAACGACGACGGTGTCATCGATATCACTGATGTCATTCAGCTGGTTCAGGACATTCTGGCAGAGTGACAGATCAGGGGATACTTTGAATGGGCTTCTTCTGTATAACCGATTGAAATCAATTCTTTAAAAAGGTGAAAGATAAAATGCTTAAAAAAATAATACCAGCGCTTGTAATCCTCCTGCAGTTGGCCTTGTGCGTAACCGCAATCCCTGAAAGTATTCAGCTGTTCCAGCCAGACGGTACTTATTTCAACGCTTATATCAGAGGAGATGAATGGCAAAACTGGTATGAAACTTCTGATGGTTACAGCATTGCCCGGGATGCAGCGCAGACCTGGGTCTATGTCGCCGGAGTTAAAGACGGAGAATTCATTTTATCAAATGTGCCCGCCGGTTCTGATAATATACCACCGGTGTCAAAACACCTGCAGCCCGGGGCGCTACCGCATGACCGGCCTGAGAGAACTCCGGATATTTCCGGTCGGGACAGAACTGAATTTCTGGTACCGATGCTGCTGATAGAATATCCCGACCTGTCTCACACTTATCCCGTAGAAAACTTCATAAACCTGATGAATCAGGAAGGCTACGAGAGTTCACACGGTGCTACCGGGAGTTTCAGGGACTATTACCTGGAAAATTCATATTATGCTTTCGATCCGAATACGACTCTGTACGGCTGGTTCATGGCAGACCTGCCCCATGACGTTTACGGTTCTTCGGCGCCCAACGGTTGGGACCTCGTCCGGCAGATGATCAGAGCCGCCGTTGACGATGCCGAAGCGCAGGGCGTTGACTGGACACAATACGATAATGACGGCGACGGCTATGTAGATGCTCTGAATGTGATCCATGCGGGTTTTGGCGCCGAGGAGGGAGACGGCAGCAATGTCTGGTCACACCGCTGGTCCCTGGGCGGGTATGCCGTTACTTACGACGGTGTCACTATCAATGATTACACCATCAACCCGGAAAAACAGGGCATGAACAATTCTCCCGGTATCGTCAATATTGGTGTGGTGTGTCATGAGTTCGGCCATGCGCTGGGACTGCCGGATCTTTACGACACGGATTATTCTTCTTCGGGTATTGGCACATGGGGTCTGATGGCCGGCGGTTCATGGGGTGGAAATGGCAGTTCAGCCTGGTATCCCTCTCATTTCAGTGCCTGGTCAAAGGTCACCTTGGGCTGGGTTGAACCCGTTGTTATCACCGAAGGTTCTATCAGTCTCGAAATTCCAAACGTCGAAGAAAACCCGGTGATCTATAAGATGAACGGAATCGGTCCGAACTATGAATATTTCCTGTTTGAAAACCGTCAAAAAATCCACTTTGACCAGACTCTCACCAACAGCGGGATGTTGATCTGGCATATTGACGATTCCATGGGAGGTAATCAGAATGACTGGCATTACAAAGTCGATCTGGAGCAGGCTGACGGGAATTTCGACCTGAACCTCGGCCGTGGCAGTGATATGAGCGACCCTTATCCAGGCGGCTATAGTGTGACCGAATTCACCGATTACACAACTCCCGACTCGCGTTTTTACAGCGGTGAAACTTCCGGCATCAGTGTACTCAGTATTTCCGAAGAGAACCTGCTCATTAATGCAAATTTCAGGAATCTCCCGACGATTTATGTAAATGATTTTTCAATTGAAGAAATTGATGGGGATGGCGACGGAATTGCCAACCCGGGTGAGATTGGCGCAGTTACACCGGTATTTCACAATCCTTCCGAGGATATAATTGAGAACTTAAGCGCCGAAATTACTGAGCAGGATGCAGATATCACATTGCTTACGGAAATAATTGTTATCGACGACCTGCCGGGTCAAAGTGACGGATTGGGTGAAGCCGTCCTGTTCAATATCTCCCCGGATGCCACTCTCGGCGAACACCGGCTTCAATTCAATATAACCGGCGAGATGGCCAATGGTGATCCTTTCGACCAGACGACAACTCTGACTTTTGAAGTGACCATCAACCAGGCCGGCTTTCCGCTGGATACGGGTATCAAGGTAGTGGCCTCCCCGCTGGTGTTTGATCTGGACGGGAACGGACAAACCGAGATAATTTTCGGTGATTATGCCGGCTTTTTGCATGTCACAGAATCGGACGGCAGCCCCTTTGCAGGGGATTGGCCTTTTGATACGGGCAATCAGATCTGGGGCTCTCCGGCTGTAGCCGATCTGGATCAGGACGGAGTCCCCGAGATCATCGTTACTTCAAAGAGCAAACACCTTTACATTCTGGCACCTGACGGGACAGTGGAAACCGACTATAATGCCGGTGAATACATCACGGCATCACCGGCCATTGGCAACCTGAATGATGATCCTCAACTTGAAATAATTTTCGGCGGATTTACCAGTTCCTGTGATTTATTTGCCATCCATGCCGACGGCAGCGATGTGGCCGGGTTTCCAATCTCTATCAACGAAAAAATCTTTGCCGGCGCCGGCCTGGCCGATATGAATGCAAACGGTAAAAGTGATATTGTCTTCGGTACCGACAGTGGTAATCTCTATCTGGTCTTCGACGATGGCAGCATTGCACCGGGATTCCCAGTCAACATCGGAAACAAGATCCGTTCCGCACCCCTTTTGGCTAATCTCAACCAGGATGACCTCCCTGAGATCATTTTCGGCTGTGACGATGGTTTTCTCCATGCCGTTGACAGTAATGGTGAGGAGGTTTTCTCATTCGATGCCGGGGCTTCTATCCGTACCTCACCCGCCATAGATGACACTGACGGAACCATCAAGCTGTTTTTCGGCACTAACAGCGGGCAGGTCTTTGGTGTGGATGCTCTGGGACAGGCCTTGCCCGGCTGGCCTCAGACAACCGGGCAGGTTGTCAAATCCTCCATCGTCTTCAGCGATCTGGACGCAGACGGCGTGCCCGAGGTTATTTCGGCCAGTAAAGCCGGAAATCTTTTCGTTCATTCTATGGACGGTTCGCTCTACCCGGGCTTTCCCATGACGGCAGGCAATACGGTTGAATGCTCGCCTCTGGCCGTTGATTTAGACGGCGACAACGATATGGAGTTGATTATCGGGAATGATGAAGGTCTTTATGGGCTGGATTGGAAAAGTCCGGCGGCGGCCGGCAACTGGTTCATGTACCGCGGCAATCCCATGCGGACCGGCTATTATGTTACAACTGCTCTTCCCGTAATGCCGGGCGATGTCAACCAGGATGCTGTCGTCGATGTACTCGATGCGGTCCTGATGGTAGCTATTATTATGGGCAGCGAAGAGCCGACGGCCGAACAACTCATCGCCGGGGATCTGAACGGTGACGGCATGCTGGATGTTGTTGATATCGTCATCGTCATCAGCATGATCCTGCAGTAAACGACACACCGGGGTTACATACCGGCATGAATGAGATCTGTGACCCGGAAGTACTGTCTTGCAGCCTGTGCGGACAGACCGGCCAACCTTCTCTCAATAACACTGTATTGGGATGATGCCGGGATAAAAGCTTGAAAGCAGCTCTCAGCAGACCTGAAGACCACGAAGATGCGGATGATCTTAGCCGGCGGAGAAGTTACTTTACATACTGGAAAAAGCGGTTCGGCCTACAGCTAATTTCCACAATACTTTTGCTGGCCCTCGCAATTTGGAGGCTGCCTCAATTTCCACAGCAATGGATTGAGCCTATAATCCTCATCCAGTTTTTCCTCGTTACACTGATGCTTATCTCAGGCAGTGATTTCTTCCGCTCCGGATTCAAAGCACTCATCAACCTACAACCATCTTTGGATTCCCTCGTCATGCTGGGCAGCGGTGCAACCTATGGCTATTCTCTGCTGTCAGGAATAAACCTAATTACACAGTCGGGAATCCCGGAATTCGTAAATTTCTATTTCGAGATTGCCGGTATCAGTTTATTTTTAAGTACTCTGGGAAGATACTTGGAATCCATAAACGGAGCAAAAAACCTCGAAGCGCTCAGCGACTTTATGAAATATTTGCCGGCGGGCGGTATCGTCTTGCGGGGAGGACAATGGAAAGAGCTGCCCGTCGCCGATATCCAGCCCGGAGATCAGCTGAGGGTTAAGCCCGACAGTACAATCCCTGTTGATGGTGTGATCCTCAAAGGCGAATCACCCGTCGATGAGGCAGCCATCAGCGGGAAATCCAGGCACATACGCAAGTGCCCCGGTGATTTTGTCGCTGCCGCAACCACCAACAAGGGCGGTATGCTTGTCATTAAAGCCCTGCAGGTAGGTTCTGACACAAGATTTGCAAAAATCATCAAAATGGCGGAGAAACTCACGGTGAGAAAAGCACCGCTCCGCGAACTCACTGATAAAATTGCGGCCGTTGTCACACCGCTTGTTTTATCTCTGGCAGTCATTTCAGCCGGTTTCTGGTATATGCAAGGAATTCTTGGCCGCAACGGCGGTGCCTACACCCTGGTCTTTGCACTGGATATTTTTATTTCGGTACTGATCATTGCCTGCCCCTGTACGGCCGGGCTTGCCTTACCTTTGGCGGTAAGGGCCGGCATGAGAGTGGGAAACGGACTGGACCTGCACATCAGATCCGGTGAAGTTCTCTGGCGGCTCAGCAAAATGAACACCATAGTCTTTGATAAAACGGGCACACTCACCTGCGGAAAACCGCTTGTCACGGATGTTTTTCCGGGGCGGGATGAAGCTCTGTTCCTTGAAATTCTGCACACATTTGCAGTCCGCTCAGAACATCATATTACTTCCGCCCTGCTGGAGTTTACCTTAAAAAAAGGTGTTCCCGAATTACCACTCACCGGATTCCGCAACGAGCCCGGATTCGGTGTCTCCGGAACCATTGAGGGCTGTTCAGTTTTAGCCGGTTCATTGAAATATCTCGAGAAAGAGAATACTGCCCTGACGGATGAGACAGTGACTTTGGATACCCAATTAAAGCAGCAGGGGAAAATGGTCGTGCACGTATCCCGGGATCGGCGATGGCAGGGTCTTGTGGCCCTTTCCGATGATATCCGCAAGGAGGCTGACCCGGTTATCTTCGAGCTGCTTCGTAATCAGATTGAACTCTGGATAATCACCGGTGACAGTCAGAAGTCAGCTGACCTCACAGGACAACTACTGGGGATCAGGAATATTCTGGCAGAAGCTCCACCGGGCAAAAAAGCCGACAAGATCCGGGAACTGAAAAGTTGCGGGAAAATTGTGGGGATGATCGGTGACGGGATAAACGATGCGCAGGCTCTGGCTTTGGCAGATGTGGGTATTTCCCTTCGTTCGGCAACGGATCTTGCTCGCGAGACTGCCGATCTTGTCCTCTTACAGCCCGATCTAAAAGGTATCCTGAACGCTATTTTGCTGAGCAGGCGGACGGTTCGAAAAATCAAACAGAATCTGTTTTGGGCATTTTTCTATAATCTGGGCGGTATCCCGGTGGCTGCAGGACTCCTTTACCCCGTTACAGGGCAACTGCTGAACCCTCTGATTGCCGGACTGGCCATAGCTCTCTCCCTGGTGAGCCTGGCTGGTAACACTTCGCTGTTAAAAAGGGATAAAAAGCTAAGTCGTTTACCCGGCTGAATCGTTAAGCGGTTTAACCTAAAAGCGGCTGTACAACAGGCCGGCTGATAAATATGCGTATAAAAATTTTCCAGGAGATTACCCCGCAAATGAAAATATCAGGATTCCCACAACGTGCTGAAATTGGTTATTCTGCTCAGATACCGGTTTCTTTACCCGGAGCCGTATTTGGTTGCTGCTAATTCGGAATGTTTTTACGCCGAATCGCCGCTGTTCGAATCTGCTTCCATTAGATGCACGGAATGACCGGAGGCCTTGCTGAGATACCTTTCATAGTAGGCCAGCACCAGGCAGGTCATCGGAAGTGCGATGATGAGTCCAAAGAAACCCAGTAATTTTCCCCATACGGACAGGGAGAGCAATATGATTGCCGGGCTCAGACCTGTAATTTTACCCATAATACGGGGCACCAACAGCATATCCTGGATTGCCTGAACAACAATGAAAACACCGCCGGTGAGGGCCAGCATAACCCAAATATTGCTGCCGCCTTCCAGGGCATGCAGAGCGGCCAGAAAAATTGCCGGTATTAATCCGATGATTTGCAGATAGGGTACCATATTCAGCAGGCCAATAAAAAGCCCTAATAGAATCCCCAGGGGCAATCCGATAATTGTGAAACCAATGGCAAACAAAATGCCCACAATAGAGGCGACGGCAGCCTGGGCGCGAAAATAACGGTTCATGGCCGTACTGAATTCTTCCACGAATGAGACGATGCGGTCCTGATACTGTGCCGGGATGAGATCCTGCCAGCGGTTTTGAACTTTTTGAAAATCCAGCGACAAAAAAACGAGGTACATTCCGATGACCGTAAGACCAATCAGACTCATCATAATGGAGGCGGCCCCCGAGATGACATTCCAGGTTCCGGGCAATATTTTAACCAGCATCTTCTCCACGACCTGCCAGAAATTTTCCGTCCGGAAAAAATCCTGAACGCCCTGAGAGCCGGCCCAGTCTCTCACCGCCGCCCAGAGATCCGCCGGCAACAGAGTCCCCACTTTTGCAGAGAGATCCGAATTCGAAACCAGTTCTGTGAGCGTACTGCCCATATTGGAAATTTCAGTGAGAATCATGGGAATGATCAACCAGCCGGCAAGCACAAAAAGTAATACGATTAAAAATAAACTGATCAGTACAGCCGATACACGATTGCGAATCTTTTTTTGAATCAGGTTCACCAGTGGATTGATGAGATAGGCCAGTAGCAAGGCCACGGCGAAGGGGACCAGGACATCGCTTAGATACCCCAGCAGCCACACGATACCCCATAAAACAGCCAGTGTGATCCCCAAATGGATCACCCGGTCAAAAGTATAGACTGTGTTTTTTGATTTCATCTGTCTCCTTCACAAATTTTATTGGTTAGAGCTATAAAATGCGTAAATATCAGCAAGATGCTGAAGATTGTCTTTACTATAACGGCAAGATTGATCAACAAAAAACAAGGCACAACACCCGTGGCAGGTAAATTAAGACCATCAGAGCAGATGAGAAAAGAAATTGAATCAAGCATTCAGCATATAACCTCGCTTTTGGAGCGCCTTGACCGTTTACCCCGCCGGGAGTCAATGCGGCCTCGGTTACAAACTTCCCATCAACATGGTTGATGGACTCCATAGACCGGTTATCAGATATATTGCCGAAAGCGGGTGTAAATAATTCTGTGTAAATGACATTGCAAGGTATGAACTTTGAACTAAAAATAAAGGAAGAAAATGCAATGCCAAACACCAAAATAAAAAAAGAGTTCCTTGACGAACTTTTAGAGAACTATCAGGATCCTGAAGATGTATTCGGGAAATACGGTATTCTAAAACAACTTACAAAGTCAATCGTAGAGTGAGCCCTTGAAAGTGAGATTACCGATCATCTGGGTCATAGAAAACATTCCATCCAGGGAAAGAAAGGGACCAACTCCAGTAACGGGACAAGTCCAAAAGTCATCAAGGGCGACCTTGGTGAGATTCCTCTTGATGTACCTCGTGATAGAGAAGGTACATTTGAACCGAAGATCGTCAAAAAACACCAGACCCGCTTTGATGGGTTCTATGAGAAGATTATCGCCTTGTATGCACGGGGAATGACCACCAGGGATATTCGAGCCAACCTGGAGGGACTTTACGGTGTGGAAGTATCACCAACCCTGATCTCCAATGTGACCAGCGAGGTTATACAGGAGGTTGGGACCTGGCAGAGCCGTCCACTGGAGCCCTTTTACCCTATCGTTATTCTTGACGCTCTAAGAGTCAAAGCTCGTACATACGGCCATGTCTGCAATACTGGCTATCGGCATCAATGCTGACGGATTAAAGGGAGTTTTAGGTATGTGGATTGCCCAAAATGAAGGAGCAAAGTTCTGGCTGCAAGTATTGACAGAACTCAAGAACCGTGGCCTGGATGACATCCTGATTGTCAGCGTTGATGGCTTGAAGGGTTTCCTGATGCTATAGAATCAGTCTACCCGAAGACACAAGTGCAACTTTGTATCGTCCATATGGTGCGTTACAGCCTGCGTTATGTGTCTTGGAACAACGCAAAGAGATGGCCGCTGATTTGAAGAAGATCTATACATCTTCAACGATTGAAGAGGGTCAACAAAACCTGGATGCTTTTGCAACTAAATGGGACGCCACTCATCCAATGGTCAGTAAATCCTGGTATTCCAACTGGGAGAGACTCTCAATTTTCTTTGAATATCCACCCGAAATCAGGAGAGTGATTTACGCGATAAATGCAATTGAATCTTTGAATATGACATTAAGAAAAGTGACGAAGAATCGGGGATCTTTTCCTAATGAAGAATCTGTGTTTAAAATCTTATATTTGGCATTAAGAAATGCCAGTAAAAAATGGACAATGCCAATCAGGGGCTGGAACGCAGCTATGAACCACTTTTTGATCATCTTTGAAGAACGTATTGAACTATATCTCTAAATGCTGTTTACACAAAATCCTGTACACCCCCCATGGTAAAGGTTAATTATAATCTACTTAGATTAATTTTACTAAAACTTTAGTTTCGTTGCAAAACTGAAAGTATATTGTAAAGTCAAATCCCAGATTAAATTTTTACTGAATTTGCAATTTCACACAGCCTCTTTAATTGTGGGGTACATTTTACTCCTTTTGTACCGGAGAACCGACCTAACTTTAAAGGTTTGGTCTGCAGGAGCAGAACCCTTGAGACATATTTATCCATGAAAGGATTGGATGACCGAATTTATCCACAGTGGCGATGAAAAGAAAAAATTCGTCAGGCAGATGTTTGAGGACATCTCTCCCCGCTATGATTTTCTCAACCACTTTTTGAGCTTTGGGATCGATCTTTACTGGCGCTACCGGCTGGTTAAACAGCTAAAATTGGCAAAAGGGCAGACCGTGCTCGATGTGGCTGCCGGCACCGGCGATGTGGGCTTTGCCATCCTGAAGCGCTACGATGTCAGCGTAATAGGTTTGGACTATGCCTACAACATGACCCTGCTCGCCAGGGAAAAAGCACTCCGCCGAAAAGTGCAGAATATCGCTTTCGTACAGGGCGATGGAGAAGCTCTGCCCTTCGCAGATGACAGTTTCGATGCCATTACCATTTCATATGGTTTCCGTAATATCGGGCATTATGAAATAGCCCTGGCGGAATTTCGGCGGGTTCTCAAACCCGGAGGCAGACTGGCCATCCTGGAATTCTCTCAGCCCCGTTCGAAATTATTCGGGCGGCTCTATCGCTTTTATTTCAAGCAAATCCTGCCGCGGATTGCAGGACTGATCTCACAATCTGAGGCTTATCGCTATTTACCGGAATCCGTGGAGGAATTCCCTGATCGCAAGACTCTTTTGACGATGCTGGCAGCAGCAGGTTTCGCTAATGCGGCCTTCCGGGACCTGACATTTGGCGTAACCAGTATTTTCTCGGGAATCAAATCTTCCCGCTAACCTGGAATTGATGCAAGCGCAGTCATCAAACTTCTTTCTTCATTATATACCGAATAAGTTCTAATTTGACGTCATGCAAAACAGACTCATAATCACTCTTGTACTGTTCCTGCTCGGTTGTGCTCCCCGTAGCGTGCTGTTTACGGGCCGGCACACTGAAAATCCCATCATCATTATTCCGGGTATCATGGGTACGCAGCTTGTGGATCCGCAGACTGGAAATATGGTCTGGGGCAAGATGATCAATCTGCGGGCCGTGGATCCCCACCGGGCGCTGCTGGATACTGCACTGGATGGTCTCGAACTGCCTACGGACCGCCGCCCCATTACCGCCAACAGAGACCGTCTGGTACCCAAATCTATGCTCACTGAATTTGAAATTATAAACCGCATCGGCGAGGTCAAAGTTTACCGTGAACTCATCAATACTTTCAGTCAATGCGGACTAAAACCCGGCGATATTGAGCACTGCCGGCAACAGGAGAATGTTTTCCTTTTCCCGTACGATTGGCGCCGGGATCTGGTTGAAACGGCTCAAATACTGGCTGATCGAATCCGCCAAATTCAGTTATTGTCGGGGGACCCTCAACAGAAAGTTACTATTATCGCTCACAGCATGGGCGGGCTGATCGCCAAATATTATCTCATGTACGGTGACGCCGATGTGATCTCCGGCCGAACGGGAGACAAAATTCCTGAACCCACTTACGCCGGGGCGGCCAATGTGGATCGCATTTTCTACCTGGGAACCCCTCACGACGGTTCAATGAATGCGCTGAAATCGCTGAATGAAGGCGAGTATATCATGCCTTTCGTTACGGTATCCAAATGGGCAACCTTCACCATGCCATCCCTGTATGAATTGATTCCCTTGCCCCAATATCAATTTTTCATCAACGACCGTAACGAAGCAGTCGAGTTGAATTTATTTCGGCTCGGAGCCTGGGAAACCAACGGCTTCAGCATTTTCAGCAGCTCAGACTGGCAGGATTTTCAGAAAGAGTGTTCGCTGCTGTATCCGCATGACGGCGATGAGAGATCACGGAGACTGCTGACGGAATTTGAGAGTTTTATCGAGGCAGCCTTGGACAGGGGCTTTCGTTTTCAGACGGCTCTCCAGCAACTGGAACCGGACCGTCTGAGTACGGAGCGGTTTATTATTGCCGGTACCGGGGAGCCTACGCTTTCTGCAGGACTTGTGACCGGCAACCGCTCCCTGCACGAAGGAGGCATTCGGTTTGTGAAACATAAATTCTTCAGAGAATCCTATTATTTCAATTCCGAAGGAGACGGTACAGTCTCTCTGGATCAACAGTTGAGGCATCTCCCGCCGGAAGGTCATATATTAACAGGATCATATCTTCACAAAAATATTCCCAGCTATCCCGAAGTACAGCAATTCATCATTGAACACCTGACGCCCGGCACCCGGACGGAGAAAATCCGGGGATAGAACTCCACTATCCTGGTATTCACCGCTTTGCCGGCGTAAAGGCGCCCGGCAGTGTGGTGTTAGCCGATTTTAATTTTGAGTTATTTCCCGGTGTTTTTTCTGATTTGTCTTACTTCATCGAGTATTTTTGCCAGAATATTTGTTACGGGTTCATTTAGCGGATTCTCATTCGTGGCCGGTATTGAGACCGGATGGAACAATTTTATTTTGTTTCTTAAATCAGTGTGTATCCCTTCATAATCGGATAAACCTGAGAGACTGCCCTCATACCCGGTTGCCGAAGGAGATTGCCCGGCGGTTTGAATCTGGATTGAACCGAGCCCCAAAATACGATCATAAAGCCCTCTTTTTAAGACAAAATCGGTAATTGACCGATAGGGAATATTTTGATATTTCTTCGTCAGAATTCCTTTATGGATGGTGATACGATCATCGTGAATGACATATTTTAGATTTTTTATCCAGAGGTAGATCCATGTAAATGAGATAATCCAAAGCAGAGCGATTGATCCTGTACTGACCAACCAGAGTACTTTAAAGGCGACAGGCTCAATATCTGAAAAATTGAGAATGAAATGAATGAGCGCTGCCGCAAGCAAGATGAAACCCGAAATAGTACCAAGAATAAGTAATTGTGCAGTGTAATATTTTTTGTCCGGATGGATTGATTTTTCCATTAACTTGTCCTTTCCGTTTCATCCGATTGGATATCCTTCAAGTCCCGATGTCAGCTGCAAAATAAACACCGATTCGAAGGGTTAGTTTAATCAACAAAGGGCATATTTGGCAACCTCGGGCTTCATTCTTTTCTGAGACAGTAGAATTTAGCGGGTCAGCAGCAGGGTCAGCAAAACAGTCGGGCCGGCCGGGAGTGGTCCTGTACGGTGTTATCATCGTCAGAGGATGGGAGTGTTGATGACTTTTTTAAAATCCTGTTAATTCCCGTTCATCCGGATCCGCTGCCGATCTTTCCTTTTCCTTCCCGCAGGACAACTAATTCAGGTCCCGTCAGATCGATAATAGTGGAAGGATCGGAATAAGAAACCCCTTCGGAAAAAACCAGGCTGATCAGGCTTGAGAAACGTTCGTGAATTTCATCAGGGTCGGAGATGATCATTTCCTCATCCGTTTCAAGCGTTGTGGTGATTATGGGAGCACCCAGGCCCTCAACCAATTGCAAAGCGAAGTTATTGTCCGGTATGCGGACACCGATCGTACGCTGCTTAGTGATCAGCATTTTGGGAACTTTATTAGAAGCAGGTAAAATTACCGTAAAGGGGCCGGGCAGCAGTTTTTTCATGATCTTAAAAGCATAGTTGGAAATATGCGCATACTCGGCAATCTGAGTGAAATCTTTACAGAGAATACTCAGGGGTTTTTTCTTGTCCATGAATTTCAAGGCATAGATTTTTTCAATGGCAGATTTGCAGTGAATGTCACAGCCGACACCGTAAAGCGTATCGGTTGGATAAACGATGAGTTCGCCGTTTTTGAGGGCCTGAACAGCCCTTTGGGTACGCCTGATTCCCGGTGTGTCCGAATGAATTTCGATCAGCATTTTAGGTCCTTTCTCTTATTTTCTGAAAAACTACGTCAGATGTATTTTGTCTTTTCTATACCTGCGCCAGGGAGTGATAGGCCTCAATGAGGGTTGCGGTCAGCAGCTTGTCATTTGTGAATTGTTCGGAGGCAGGAACATGCCGGGCAAATTTTGACAAGTCCGATTTTTCAAGCAGCATGATCGTTTTTCGTTTCAAATCGGGATCGAGCTCCAAGGCATCCAGGTACTCCATTAATTCGGTAGTAGTCATCTCCAGTGATTTGATAAAGAACTCGTCCTCCAGATATTTTCTGAAAATGCCTGAAAGTTCAAGATAATATTTTTCAGCCGTTTTACTCGTAAGGGGATAGGGAGGGGTTAGGGCATCGAGTCTGTTTTTTGCCAGAATATGTGGGGGCTCCGGCGGGGCGACCCATTTTTCGGCTTTTTGTAAAACTCTGACACGGCGGCGCCACAAAAAAAGAGCAATCAGAAAAGACAACAGAGCCCCCGCCCCGTAGAGAAGTTGAACCCAGCCCCTGGTCAAATGCACGGCCTGCATATCCTTTATTTCACGGATATCGGTAGCAGCCGGGTCCAGCACACTCTTTACATCAACCGACAGGGAGTCAGTTGATATTGTGGAGATGAGTTTTCCGTTTTCAAGCACCTGAACCGGTATCCCCGGTATTGCGGTTTTGCCCGTATTCCAAAAAGTAAGCACATAAGTTACTGAATTTTCGGTGAGCTGTTTATCGATGATCTGAAAGCGCCCGGAGTCAGCGGATAATGCTAAGAAATTCACTACCTGCCCCTGCGGGACTTCAGCCGTTACCGTTAACTTCACATGATCCCCTACGGTAATGGTGTCGGGGCTGATCTCCGTTTCCAGCCGGACCTGGGCGCAGATAACCACAGTTAAAAGCAGCGGCAGGATAAAGGTTCGTTTCATTTTCTGGCAGTTCGACGGTTGAAATAATTCACCAGCGGATCGATATAACTTTCGGCAGTATTAATGGTTATGAGATCAATCTCATTTTTCTTACAATACCTGCGATATTTGCTCAGACGTTCTTCCACACCGGCCCGCATCATAGCGGCAAACCGTGGAGAAGTCGTATCCACCCAGTGAAAGGTCTGTGTCTCCGCATCATGCAATTTAAC
Source organism: Fidelibacterota bacterium (assembly GCA_024277615.1). Lineage (GTDB taxonomy): Bacteria > Fidelibacterota > Marinisomatia > SCGC-AAA003-L08 > JACNLC01 > JAADGM01. The sequence goes on from JAJRUW010000099.1 coordinate 24,280, forward strand.
CAGACCGATATTAGGCAAATCCAATTCGGCTTTATCGTTCAGCTGGATGCAGATGAGATCGTGTTTATGGTTTACGAACTTCAGCAATGATTCAAAACCTTCGTCAAGAAAATCAGATATCAAAAAGATCACGGACCTGCGCTTGAGCATTTTCAGCAAGTATTCCAGGGAACCGGTAATATCGGTTTTGCGGTCCTCTGCCTTGTAGTAGATCAGTTCTCTGACAACCCGCATGACATGAGCTTTTCCTTTCTTAGGCGGGATGAATTTTTCAACCTGATCCGAGAAAAGCAGCAGCCCCACTTTATCATTATTTTTGATAGC
>JAJRUW010000100.1 GCA_024277615.1 Fidelibacterota bacterium
GGAACGTGATGACTGGCACCAAGCCTGAAGCCCGTGTCATTGCCATTCTCATCAAACAGCGGAATCTCATCCGAATTCTCATAAACATCTCCCGTATCAGGCGGCTTATTGTGGATCAAAGCAATCATGTGCTTGGGATTCTCCGTATGCAGAACCATTCCACCCACACTTATTTCAAAGAACACATCGAAGAAACTGTCAGCCGAACCCACCGACGTAAAGGGCGGGAGATCCAGTAAACCGCTATTATTATCGGCTGTCTCTTCCATACCGCCCAGGGACGGAATGTCCGGATTCAAACCGATGGTCAGCGGTCCCATGGAACTGTTACCCGTGAGATTTAGATCAACCATCTCGGTCTGCACATCATCCAGTCCGTTGCCGTCATCATCATCGGCATCTCCCTCATTGGTTCCCTCAAAATAAACCTCAACCGTCGTGGGACCATCCACGGCAATCAGCTCACTAGTACCGTCGGGATGCACCAGGTTCACCTGTCCCATAGACAAATCAAAGATATCCGTTTCAACTGTGGGATTAGGACGATGACGCGCCGCCGTGAAGAAAAATCCGGACGGATTACCGGCAGGATCAAGCAGCGGAATATCATCCTGCAAATTAATATAGACCGCATTTGGCCCGGGCGGCTTCTGACAGATAACACTGCTCATGTGCTTGGGTGTCTCCGTATGCAGAATTACTCCGATATCCGGCAGATCCACCTCAAAAAATACGTCGAAGAAACTATCGGCACAGCCCTGCCCAAAGGGCGGGATATCCAGCGTACCGGATACATTGTTCGCCTGCTCCTCTATCTCGCCCACTGATGGAATATCAGGATTCAAATGAACTTCAACGGCGCCTATTCCGGGTATGTAACCGCTCAAGGTGAGCATGGTCATCTCGGTTTCAACCTCATCCCTGCCGTCTCCGTCGTCATCCTGAGCATCACCTTCAGTGGCGCCCTCAAAGAAGACATCCACTTCAGTCGGTCCGGTCATATAAAGTGTCGCTATGCCGTTAGGTGTACTCATATCTATTCTGGCTGTGGATGCCGGAAATACATCATGCTCAACTACCGGAACTTCACAGGCACAACCGTTGCAAACTTCGTTAGCCAAACAGTCGTCATCAACCTCGCATTCTTCAGGCGGTGTGATAATTCCGTCACCACAGTCCGCCACGGGGCAGTCGACATCAATACAAAGGATGCCCAATCCCTGTGAGATGCCACCGAGTTCATTGCAGGCCCAGGGCAGTTCGTCCGTGCAGCTTCCATCTGGGAAACAACAGCCTTCAGTCGGGTCCGGTATGTGAGTTGTCGTGCCAATATAAAAACCGGATTGGTCTCCGTTTGGATACAATACGGGAATCAGGTCAGCATTGTAATAATAATCACCAGGTCCCGGTGGTTTATTGGTGATCGTCCCGCTCATATGCTTAGGTTGTTCCGTGTGCATGATCATGCCAAGTGCTTCAACCTGGAAGAAAACATCGAAGAAACTGTCAGCCGTACCGACACCAAAGGGCGGCAAATCCAGTGTACCTGGTTGAGTATTAACATTCTCTTCTATCTGTCCCATTGATGGAATCGACGGACTCAGTGAGACGATTATCGGACCATAGACCGGATCTACAGCTGAAAAACTCAATGAGATCATTTCAGTCTGCACTTCATCCAAACCATTTCCATCGTCATCATGGGCATCACCTTCAACATTTCCCTGGAAAAAGACATCCACATCTGTCTCACCATTGCCGGTGAGGTTATGAATGGCTCCGGTCGGGTCAATTAGTTGAATAATTCCATATGAATTGGGGAAGACATCATGTTCGACTATCTCACAGACACAGCCGTTGCAAACTTCACCGGCTGCACAGTCGGTATCGAGCTCGCATTCTTCAGGCGGTGTAATTAATCCGTCACCGCAAACTGGTTCTGATGAACAATTAATATCGATGCAATGAGTATTATCTCCCTGATATGTACCACCACTCTCAATACAATTAGAATACGGAATCTCTACACAATCCCCGGTAACAATACAACAGGCACCAATCATACGTGGAGGTTCACAAATATGCATCGTCTGGCCCGGACCCAGGAAAACCGCAGGTGCAGATGGATCAAAATAGAAGGGATCGGTCCCCGGCGCTGGCAGCCAGACACCATCCACGGCACAGTTAGTCGTCCAGGCAGAATTACTGGTTTGAAAATCCAGGGGTAACCCCATTGACCCCATGTCCAGCGTAAGTACATCACCCGTTGCAGTATTTGTAAATGTGAATTTGGGGAATAGTAAAAATCCGGCATCAAATACACCACCATTGGCATCGTTCTGGGTCAAAAGCATTGCACCCTGGGAATTTGGCGGCGGGCCGGACAGAGTAACTTCCACATTCCAGAACTGATCTGCTGCGCCTGGAATTGTTACGGTTATAGGCTCGACGCTTACCAGGTGAAGCTGAACAATTTCAAGAGGAATTGAAACAGGTCCCGGCAGTGGTAGCGGAATGTCAGCTCGCGAGATCCGGGTATCTGCATTCCCGTAGGTGGCAGGATCCAGCGGGACACCCTGCAGGGGAACAAAAGATGTGAACGGGTCCGAACCCGGTCCGAAGAAATCCGCCGGAATGGGATTAGGAGCAAAATCAATTCCGGTTCCCGGGGCTGCCTTACAAAGTGTTGTATAATCAAGAGGTACACAAGGTTGATCATTGCAGGTCAGTCCGTCATAAAAAGTTCCGCCTTCAACCTCACAGGAAAATTGATCCAGCCCGTCAATACAATAATCGCCGAAACAACAGGCACCCGTTGGCGGGGTACAATCGACCTGTGAGCAAAGAGAGCCGTCGCCCTGATAGGTACCCCCGCTCTCCACGCAACTGAGTGAATCCATTTCCTGACAGCCGCCGGTAACGAAGCAGCAGGCTCCCGTGGCTACACAGCCGGCGTTGGCACAATCGACAGTATCGCCCTGATAACTTCCGCCCTGCTCCAGACAGCCGGTGCGGCTGGTCGTCACACAACTTCCGTCAGATAGACAGCATGCGCCTTCGGCCAAACAGACAATATCCTGGCAAAAAGTGTTATCGCCATTATAAATTCCACCCCCGGCTGTGCATTCCGTCATTGATTGGGAATCAAGGCAAACGCCTGTTGCTGGGTAGCAGCAGGCACCGGTAGATATCTCACAGGCATCAGGAATCTGATTGCCATTCAAATCAGCGCAGGATTCACCCTGATGGAAAACACCCCCTTCGATCTCACAGGAAGTTTGATCCATGATGGTACAATACTGATCAAAGCAGCAGGCACCTATCCCTAAATCACTGTTGCCGAAGTTAAATACGCCCGGCCCGCTTTCCATATTCCAGGTATGATAGCCAGGTGAGCCCGGATAGGTCTGAACAGTACCCGCAGGCGGAATTTCAGATATTATTAGTTGTGTAAAGGCACGATCTCCTCCACTGTCGGGCTCATATCCCATTTCGTAATTGCGTGTCATGCGTTCCGCAACGAGTTCTTGAGGTAACTCTCTACCCAGAGGAGCTTGAGGCGGGCAATTGTTATACTCCTCTTCACATGTCTCATCCCATATTGTATAACAACAATAGGAATCTATAGTGATAGTGGCAATATAGCACAAATCATCCGTAGCATAGGGTCCATAAATGTCTAAAGAGGCCGTACAATCCGCGGGGTCACTTGGCAGCGTACCAAATACATATTCTCCCAAATTGTTTGTCGTCGTTGCCCCAACAACAGTTCCGGTGAGGGGGTCAATTAATGCAATACTAACACCAGGAACACCCGGTTCATTGGGGCCCCGCGTGCCGTCGCCATCGACATCATTCCATTTTACGCCCATAATAGGGGCGTCAGGAGGGGGGCCATCACAATTTAAAAAGTAGAAGTAATAACCGGATTGTGTTTCGTTTACAAGCCAGGCGTTGTTATAATACGGCCCTGGATAATATTGGTAAAATCCCGGAGGCATCGTTTCAGTAATCAGAATCGGTGTTCCGGGAATATCCAGAAACTCATAGTAACCCCATTCTCCCCATGGATTAGTTAATGTAACAGTAGTAGCAACGAGATTGGCAGGGTTCTCTACTGCAGGGTAATATAAATTAATCTGAATATCATTCAGGCCTTGTTCTCCCGGATCCAAAAAACCATTACAGTTTTCATCGAAATTTTTGAAACCCTGAATGTACCATTGTCGGTCCTGTTCCCTGGAAGTAAGGGCCTGAACAGGTGTGGTCGTCCCGGACATAAAAGTAAGCTCCTGCGATGGCACTGCAGGATAGAGATAGTTACCCTCTGAAATATGAAATTTCAACTCCAGAGGCTCATTCTCCAGTACGTATCCTAAAGTGGATTCCGTTCCGTCGTCGCCCATGATGACCAGATCTGCATAAGTGCCCATCCAGGGGGCTGCACCCACGCATTTGCCCTGGTAATAAGCACCGATCCAATCGTCAGTGGTGAGTTCTTCACCGTCGATAGCTGCCGAACCGATGAAAAAGCGGGCTTGAATTGTTGAAGTATTATGCTTGAATATTTGCGGGCTGGTATCAGGCAGGGCTAGTGAAAACATGACAATGACAAAAATAAGTGAAGAAATCTTCATGATATTGTTATCTCCTTCGTTTAATTATAAATAATTACTGCCAAGGATTCTGATGAAACGCTGAATACTGGGTTGGTGATGGTGCTGAATGATTAGGTCTTCAAATTCTTGTTAACCTCCTGTAGCTATTTTGATGCGGGAAAGTAAGAATTACAACCGCACAAATATAACTAAATTGGCAGTTATATACCAAGCGTAATTATATATCGGCCGGGAGAAATTAATCCAGCAGTTTTCGCTTGATGATGTTTAGCGGTTGCAAAGCTGTTTTGCTTCCCAAAAGGTGTGGCGAAATATTTCATAGCACATCGGGAAGCAGAATATTGGAAAGCTTTAAACAGTTGTTCGAGATACTGGAAATTTTGCCGATAACCTTCTTAATGATATCTGCTTTAACATTTCAGATGAAAAGGTGAAAAGCAAATCCCGCAAACTGTGGATTACTTATATGAGCGGGTCTCCCGGGTGAGCAGACTCACCACCAGCAGGGTCATTACTGATACCAGAGCAGCTGGTAAGACTCCGTCCAATCCACTGATAAAATCCGGTAGCAACCAATTTTGTAAAATCCATTCCTTCCAGACCAGGGTCATAAATATTCCCGTAAGCATTGAGGCGATAATGCCAAAACGAGTGGCTTTCCGCCAGTACAGTGTGGCTATCAAAGCTGGTGTAACTGCGGCTCCGTAAATAGTGTAGGCATACAGCGCGCGTTCAAAAAATCCGACGCTGCCGGCAAAACCTCTCGACACCGCATAAGCTGTAATTCCCAGACAAAGTACCGTCAGCCGGTTAACCATTACAGCCGTTCTTTCCGAAGCACCGCGATGCAGATATTTCAGATAAATATCCTTTACCAGTGTTGTAGCAGGTATCAGCAGATAGGAATCGGCCGTTGATATAATTATGCCCACGATGGTTGTGATCACGATGGCTCCCAGTACCGGCGGCAGCAAATTTATTGCTGCATAAACCATGACATGCCTGCCGTTTTCAGCCGCGGGTATCATGGCTGAACTCACCCAGGCTGTGAATATGATGAGCATTTCAACCAGCAGAATCCCAACTACAAAATAGATTGTCGCCTTCCTCACGGAGCGGGCATTGGTTCCGGCAGAAAATCTCTGGTACATATTGGCATCTCCTAAAATGAGCAGAAATGGTGGCAGCAGGAAATTTATAAAATCCGTCGCACTGAAGATGCCCGATAATTTCAGATGGCTTGCCCGGCCTGAGGCAATGAACAAGTTTTCGATACCGCTCATGCCTCCCGCCCGATGCCAGAGAAGCGGCAGTGAAACCAGAAAAGTGATCACTATCACAACCGAATTGAACACATCGGTATAGGCCACACTGAAAAGTCCGGCAAATATTGTATAGGCCACTATAAAAACGGCCGCAATGATCACGGCGGAATCGGTTGAAACAAGCGGGTTCCCGGCTGAATCTTTCAATATGACTTCGAGAACCGACCCGCCGGCATTGTATTGATAAGAAACTATGACGAGATAAGCAATTGTGAGCGAAATGGTAGTCAAAACACCGGCAAAATTGCCAAATCGATTGCGGATGATCTCGGGAACAGTTGTGATTGTCATATTCCTCACCTTTGCAGAGATCATGACGAGTACTACTACACCTAAAAGGCTGCCGATGGGAATAAAAACGGCGGCGAGTCCGATTTCATAGGTTTTACCTGCATTACCGAATATCGAGCCGGTGCCGATCCAGGTGGCTACCATAGTTCCCACCAGCACCCAGGTCGTCAGTCCGCGTCCTGCCAGGGCGAAGTCTTCCTCCGAGGTCACCCTGCGGGACTTGAGTGCACCAATGAGGGTCAGGGTCAGTAAATACAGGCCTAATATAACCAGGTAAAGATTCACAGGCAGTTATATCCTTTTATAGATTCGATTCCGCAGCGGGACGTTCCAATCTGGATTCAAGTATGAGGTTCAACAGAGCTATTATATCCAGCACATTGATTTGATCATCCAGGTTTAAATCGCCTGCCCATATTTCATAAGCGCTGGGCTCCGGCGGCAGCAGCAGGATGATATTGACAATTCTTACAATATCAAGGATGTCGAGACTGCTGTCTCCATTCACATCTCCTAATATGCCCTGGGGGGTTAGTATTTTCCTTATGATTGTCCCGTTCTCCCCTACTGCATAGCAGCGGGAACCTCCCACACAAGACAGTCCCCTTAAATTTGTAGTGACGCCCGAATCTTCAGCAAACCAGTCAGTTCCTGCATTATCCGTACCTTTAATGGTACCTGAATCCCCTGCTATATACCCCAGGCTGTCATCAAGAAAATCGACTGCTTTCAAAGGTATTCCGTAAAAATGTAAAGTCGTCCAGTCAGTAAAATTATCCGTTTCTGATATGCAGCCCCAGCCATCCCATCTGCGAGCTGCGGTAAGACCGGTAAGCTCGTCGAAAAAGTAGCCGTCGTATAACTTGCCTTCATATCCCGTTTGTCCTTCAACCAGATAGAAAGTCACAAAATTCCAGGATATTCCGGCATTCACTGTTCGTGCTATGAGGGGAGCAAAGATCGAATTTTGACCATATAAAAATCCAAGATTTTCATTCACCATCTGTGCGCCCGGGAAACTGCCCCCCATCATATCCGTCTGCACAATATTCCAATTCTCTCCATGATCCATCGTTGTCAGGATGGTTTGTGCAGCACCCCCGATCAGGCCTGTTCCACCGGGATTGATGGAGACACTGAGTAAATCCCATGCGAGGGCTGAGGGCAATGTCACCTCCATCCAGTTGTTACCGCCATCGACAGTTCTGATGATCAATCCGTTGCTACCTACAGCCACGGCAAGCAAATCGTTGATACAGCAAACTCCATATAGATTTGAATCAGTCCCGGCGACCTGCTGAACCCAGGTGTCTCCGCCATCATTCGTACTATACAGCAGGCCACCATCGCCAACGAGAAAGCCCTCTGTTTCTGAGAAAAAATCAACAGCATTAATATTTGCGGAGATATCTGATGAGAGTGAATGCCATTCCTGTGCTACCGTCAGTATGGGAATAAGCATGAAGAAGATGAACTTCCCGTATGTTTTACGTATCAGCATTTAATTGAGCCCTCCGAATAAATTCCTAATAAAATCAGCCTAAATAGCCCGTGAATTTATACAGATTGCAAATTACGGTGTTAGAAATTTGCAAATTGATGGCAGTTGTCTCGGCATCTTCCAATCAAACCAACTAATTTAAAATTATTACAATCAAAGGGAATACCTAAGGCATTACACGAAAAACATCCTAAGACGTTCGCTGCCAATTCAGCGATGGCCCGACACAGTGTACAGGGAATCCTGCAGTTTTCCCAAATTCTCGCTATGATATTGGATAAAAGAATATTGCCTTATCCTAAAATAGACCGTTTCACTGCATTTTGCTTAAAATAATACCCGGACTGACAGCCCAATTGATAATCCAATTTGATAATAACTGTTCTTTGATTTGACCTTTAAAGTCTATTCCGCAAAAATATATTGTATGTTTTCAGGGGGATTTCAGAGGTTAAAGTGTGAAAAAATCAGGGGCGATTGAGCGGTTGTTAAAAATCATTTTGGAAATGTAGCAAAGAAGTAATATCTTCATCGGTCTTTTGATTACCTAATTCATAAATTAAAACAATAAATAATTCTTTAAGGAGAAAACATGAAAAGAAGAAACGGACTGATACTCACGATGCTAATGCTGGCATTTGCTGTCAATCTTTCGGCCCAGGATATCGCGGGTGAGTATAAGCTCAGCGGCCTTAATGTCGTTTACTATAACATCTGCCGTGTGACAACACCGTTAATGGTAAGCGATATTTATGGTATTGGAGTTACAACTCCGATTAAAGTGATAAACGAAGGTGATGTCTTCTATGCTACTTTCAACGGCCCCCACAGTGAGGCTGCCCTTACGGCTGCCGGTGTTAACCTTAATCTTAATTTTTATGCCGATGGTACGGGTGAAGTCGTAGAAGGCAGCTTCTATCCGGACGTTAATGTTGATCCTGAAGTTTGTATATCATCCGTCCAGGTTCTCCCCATTCTGGACAACCTTATTTACACATCAAACCTGGATGCCGGGCTGACAGTACAGCCCACCAATATATTGGGACTTCCCGACGGCAGTACTTATGTTGGTCAGACAGTTGGCGGAATATCCTTAAGTCAATCTGTGATCTTTGATTATTTCCCCGAGACCCCAACGCCCGTTTCCTTGCCTTCACCGGTCAATATTGATACTGATGGTGACGGTGTGATGGACCTCACTCTTCCGGCAAATGAAGATCTGCCCGGCATGGCCGTCGGCTACTGTGCGAAAGGCGACCTTACATCGCTGTCTCCTGACAATGAAGCCATTGGGAATAATCCTGATTTGTATATTGAATGGCATGCAATAGATGGTGAATTGGCTGAAGGAGGCCTGGGTGAGATCATCGGTGTGGATGAAGACGGCGACGGAACGGATTTCGACCGAATTTTCGGTCTGCCCTATGTCACTGTAACCAATATGAGTCCAGCCTGTGGTTATAATTATCCCATAGCTGGTGACGTATCAGCTGTCTTTGAGGGTCTTGGACTCGGCTTTTGCGTCGAAGATGTATCCGTCGGCAATGATTTCTATTTGATGGATGCTCAATTTGAAACCTGGGGTAATTTCCTAACTTATAATGCGGTCGTTTTCAGTGCTACGTTGGAAGGACTCATGGCGAGCGGTATGACCTATGAAGAAGCTCTGAATTACATCATGGCAAATCAACCGGAAATCCTCGCTGACGACAGTGATCACGACTTTGACGGGAGCAGCGGAAGATTGGTCATGCATTTTGATCCTACATGCATTCCTCAATATGAAGAGCAAACCGTCAATGTTGAATTCAGACAGCTTGATATTTGTGATGCAGACGGTGATATTAATGCCGATGGCAATCTCGATGTCCTTGACATTGTAGCACTGGTCGCCCATATTCTGAATACTGCTCCGCTTCCCGGTGATCAGGCCTGTCACGCAGATGTTGACGACAGCGGGACTATTGACATTCTGGATATTGTCATTATCGTTGATATGATAATTAATACTCCTCCGGGAAGAGCAACGGATGCCACCAGTGCCACACTGATTAAACACGATGATCAAATGGATATCTCCGCTGACGGATTTATCGGTGGAGTTCAGATGACACTCAAACACGGTCCCGATTTCTCTATCGAACTCACTACCGATGCTTACCTGGCAGAATATAACACAAATGAGAACGAAACCACTCTCATCATCATACATCCTGAAGCAAGTTTGTTCACAGCCAAAGGTGATTATGAGATTGAAGATGTGGTCGTTGCCAGCAGTAGCGGTTTTGTCAATGTTAATATTACAGACACTGTGGGACTTTTAGCCAGTTATCCGAATCCATTCAATCCCGAAACCAGGATTGATTACAGCCTTGTCAAAGACGGTAAGGTCACGATTTCGGTTTACGACATGCAAGGCAGACTGGTAACTTCCCTGGTAAACGAGTTCAAACCCATGGGGAATTATTCTGTGGTTTGGGACGGCACTAATCAGAGAAATGAAGCTCTGCCATCCGGTATTTATCTGGTGAAAATGGTCAGCAGCGGACAGATGATCACTCAAAAAGTGACCCTGCTGAAATAACACAACCTCAACTCATAAAAATGGAGCAGGTCGTAATCCCGGTCTGCTCCATTTTTATCTTATCTGACAACGACACGCATTAGGTAAATTTTACTGACTCAATTATTTTAATTTCAACATAACGGGAAGTCATATCGTGAACAATTCTTCCAAACTCTTCGGTTTTATCAAACTAAAATTCAGCATTATGTTACTCACCTGCCTTGTGAGCTTTGCTTTTGGGAAAAACGGCAGTATTTCAGGCTATGTAACTGATGCCAAAACCATGGAGCCGCTAATCGGGGCGAATGTTTTCCTCTCGGAAACGAGTCTGGGCAGTGCAACCGATGAAAGCGGATATTACAAAATCGATGATATTCCTGCCGGTGATTATATCATTGCAGTAATGTTTGTAGGATATGAGAGGTACGAAGAAAATATAAGTATTGAAGATGATGTCCGCCTGAAGCAGGACTTCAAATTAACCGTATCCGCTTACAAACTTCAGGAAACCACGGTCCGGGGAAAAAAACGTCAGGACAAAATAACCGAAGCACCCGCAGCCAAAGAAATCATCAGCTCCAGGGATATACTAAGAACAACAACTACCAACCTCGGCAGTTATCTGCAGGGTTTAAAGGGTGTTGATTTTACCTCCAGCGGAGTTAATAATTATTCAATTTCCATCCGCGGCTTCAACAGTAGTTTCAGTTCCCGCCTCCTCACGCTGACCGATGGCAGAGTCGCCAATATACCGGCTCTGAGGGTCATTAATTACAGTACCATCCCCCAGTCCAGTAATGATGTTGAAAAAATTGAAGTGGTTTTGGGACCTGCTACGGCGCTTTATGGCGCCAATGCACACAGTGGTGTTATCAATATTACTTCGAAGTCACCGGCAACATCACAGGGCCTGAACATGAGTTTCTCCGGTACGCGTGATGACCGCAATCTCAAGAAACTAACCGGCCGCTGGGCAAAGAAATTCAATGATTTCAGTATAAAAATTTCCACCTCATACCTGACGGCACACGAATGGGAATATGTTTCTGAACGAGAATTCAAGGCTCATGCCTATCCGTGGGTGGGAAATCCGATCAGGAGCAAAGACGGGAAAGACAACAACCCCTGGAGCGTAGCCCCTGCTAACGGTGCTTCCATCAACAATGCCGATCATTGGGGAATCAACACTGCCGGGGATACCCTGGCAATTGGGAACGGTGAGCCTAACCATGGCGATTTGGATGGCGATGGTCTGGCCGGCGAAGACTGGTATAACGGCTATGACGATGACGGAGACGGACTGATTGATGAAGATTATTTCACAGCCGACGGCATCGACAATGAAGAACCATATACTGATACGAATGGAGACGGACAATATTCGGATGGTGAACCTTTTGTGGACTGGAACAGTAACGGTATCTGGGATGGTGCTGATGGAGTAATTGATGAAGGAATCGACATCGCCGGTGACCAGTGGCTGGATGGAATTGACAATGACGGAAATGGTCGCGTGGATGATTCGCAGGAACGCACCAACGGCCAGGCACAGCCGGCCTGGGGTACCAATATGGAGGACCGCAATATCCTGGTTTATGACGGCAGAAAAGCCAAAGAAATCAACGGTGAACCCAGCCCCTGGTATGACCCCGCAAACTTCGATGAAGACGGAAACTGGATTGGTGTTGACCCACATGTCAGAGGTGATTTTAAATATGATGAAAATCATTTCAGATATGAATTTGATACCTACGTTTACGATTTCGGCAGTGACGGTATTCCGGGGGATCCCTGGCAGGATCTGGCCGGGGACGGTGAATTGCAGGTAGGGGAACCTTTAAGCCCACTGGGACTTTTTGGGGATGCACAGGATGTAGGGCTGGACGGCATTCCAGGCACAAATGATGAAGGTGAAGGAGACGGTATTTGGGAACCCGGTGATGGCTGGATTGACAGCAATGGCAACGGAATTGTTGATTTGGGCAATTTTGGAGAATACCACGATTTTTATGCCACTCCCTCGCAGGATAACTGGTCTGATGTCTGGCCACCCCGCAACGGCCTCTGGGATGATGGCGAACAGATCGTAGATTGCGGTCAGGACGGTTACTGCTGGGATTTTGACCTCGGTGGAAGCCTTCAGCAGGCACATGATGCTTTCGGAGAGCTTGTTTTTGATGATAACGGTGATCCTGTGTTTATTTACGGCCCTGACGCCGGCGAAAATGACAGGCAGCTCGTACCATGGGACGCGGATCAAACCGAAGGTGATCGAATTTACGATACAGGAGATGGCTGCTTTAACTGCGAAGATGACTTTAAAGGGGATTTTCAAACTGTCCTGGACACGAACGGTGATGGTGTAGAGGATTATCCAGATTTCGATGTGGAGAACCGCAAAGTAGAGATCCGCATGGATTATGACCCTTCTTCAGATATAAATTTGTCAGTACAATCCGGATATTCCTGGACCAAGACACAACAGGTAACCGGAGTAGGCCGCTATCTGGCAGACGGATGGGAATATACATATCATCAAATCAGGGGACGCTATAAAAACTGGTTCGCCCAGGCCTATATCAACATCAGCAATTCCGGAAATACACGGGGTTATAATCTGGGGGATATCATCAAGGACCAATCCAGAAATCTGGCCGCTCAGCTGCAAAATCATTTTACTGTTCGGGAGTATCAGTCTTTCACAACGAATATTGTCTGGGGATTCGACTATTTCAGAACCATGCCGAAAACCTTCGGAACCATCCTGAACGATGGCCCAAACGGGTTCGATGACGACGGGGATAATATTCTGCTAAGCAATGACGGCATTGACAATAACGGCAATGGCATCATTGATGAATATGGTGAAGGAATTGATGAAAAAGACGAATATGACAAAGTAAATACAAACGAATACGGCCTTTATTTCCAGTCCCGTACAAATTTGACAGGGGATAATAAATTTGAACTTATTACTGCTTTTCGGCTGGATTCTCATGATCAATTAAAGAATGAAGGCTTATTATTCGGCCCCAAAGTCGGACTGCTTTATACACCCAACGAACGCTCACAATGGAGACTGACTTACGGGAAGGCCTTTAATACACCTACGACTACAACACTCTACACGGACCTCTACATTGGCAGAAACCTGATTTTCGATGTATTCCTGAAAGGCAATAAAGACGGGACACCCTACGCCAGAGTCGGCACGGATTACCAGGTTGCGACGCCCGGATATTATGACCAGGACGGAGTATTTCATCAGACCGGAAATTATGGTGCAGGCTACTTCGACGGCTATGAAGAACGGGTAAAGGGTGCCCCCTATTTCTTCAATATTCAGGATACGAATGCACCCGTGGATTATATTCCGCTGGATACTTCAAGGTATCTGATCTATATCCCCGAACCTAACGGGGATGGTGTTATGTACACTCCCGAAGAATCCATTAATATACCTGACGTTGATGCTATCAAGTCGGAAAAAGTCCAGACAATTGAACTCGGTTATAAAGGTTTCCTCGATGAAAAAACCTATTTTACAATCGATTATTATGCCAGCTATTATCAGGACTTTTTCAGTCCGGCTACATTCATCTCACCCGCTGTTGTTTATCGGTATAACACTGACGGTACACAGGCAACAGCTGATGATTTTCAGGTAGTGGGTATTCTGCCGGCCAATGACAACAACTCGAATCCGCCGTACGGGACGGCCTGGGACGGTAAAGACAATGACGGTGACTGGGCACCCTATGCGCAGTATTTTGGCTGGGGAGACACACCTGACCCTGGAGAATGGGGATATATCGATAACAATGATATCACAATCATTGAGGGTGATACATTGCCATTCCGCTGGTATTATCCCTACGAGGTCCTGATTGCATCGGAAAACGGAGTTGCATTTAAACCTGAGTATGAAACTGCCGCACAATTCTGGGACCCGGTAGGAGTTGATGAATATAGTAAAGTGACGGGACTTAGTGAGGCCGAACTCATCGAAACCAATATCATCGGGCCTGACGGAATCCCTCTCATGGGCCCCGGACGGGCATATTCGCCGCCTCAAATTGTTCTCAGTACGCTGAATTATGGAAAAGTCTGGATACAGGGAATTGATTTTGGTTTCACTCACTTCTTTTCAAAGAAACTGATCCTGGACGGCAATTTTTCCTGGTACAGCTCCACACGATACTACAATGAACTCACCAAAAAATATGATCCTATTAATGCTCCAAAATATAAGTTCAATCTGGCTTTAAAATATGACCGCTCCTTCGGCAATATCGGAATCAGTTACCGCTATGTTGACCGCTTCGACTGGTCCGATGGTCTCTGGGCAGGCAAGATTGGCCCTTATAATCTCATCGATATCAACCTGAATTACAACATTGCCGAACACCTCACAGCCAGCATCACAGCGATGAATATCTTCGATGACCGACATAAAGAACTGATCGGCGGTGCAAAAATAGGGCGGCAGATAATTTTCAAGCTGGTCACCGGATTTTAGGCACAACATCTGGAACCCGAAACATCAGGCTGTAAGCAACATTCTTATAGAAGCGCACTCACGAGAGCACAGTTAAGTATGCCTGCTAACGTCATGTATTCTGCCAGTATCATAACGATGGCCCTTTTGTTTTATTCCATTGGTGTCTGGAGTGAAAGATACTCAGGCGTTTTAAAAACATGGCATCTCTATTTTTTCTGGCTGGGTCTCATTTGTGATACGACCGGTACCGGAATGATGATGGATAACTTCGGGAACATCGTTTTCAATCTGCATACAATCACCGGATTCAGCGGAATTTTCCTCATGGTAATCCATACGGTCTGGGCAACTATCGTGATCATAAAAAACGACACGGTAAAAAAAAGGCAATTTCATCGTTTCAGTTTATTTGTCTGGTCCTTTTGGTTAATTTCTTACACGAGCGGCGTATTTATCGGGATTCGAAATGTGCATTAAATGTGAATCGGCGGAAAAACACCCAAACCGGGTTAATAGAATTAATCTATAATCCTGAAAACAAAAACGCTATTTTTGCATTCAGCGCTATTATCTCCTTTACCGGTCCGTCAGAATGCAAACAGACATTTCAAACAATATGAATGACCACTTAGCTTTTCAACAGGTTCTTGAATTGCTGCCTGCGATGATGCTCTATACCGAAATGCACTATCGCTTCAAACTCACAGGCAGCCGGTATTTCAAGAGGGAACCTGAAATACTGGCCGATATTCCTTACCGGATCAACCCCGGCCGGCAGATCCCGGTGCTGCTGCTGGTTAAGGATGCTCACAAATATCCGGTTTATTTAAAATCTGCTGAAGTCACCATCAAGAATTCAGAAGGAGAACTTTACCGTAAGTGCCATAAATTTGGTCACGCAATTGAAGGGTACTGGTGGTATCAGACACTCTTGATTCCCAGGCCGTCAATAACCGGTGGCGTTGAAATCACCGTAGAAATAAAATACGTCCTGAACGGCAAAACCCGTCACTGCACAAACCATAATTTAAAATTATTATCACCGGAGCCCTTCCGGGTTTATCTGGCAGATGACCCGCTCCCGGGAAGTTCACAGGTTATCTGGGGCGATTTACATTATCACTCAAATTACACGGAAGATATGGTCGAATTCGGAGCACCACTGGAACCCACACTTTTGGCTGGCAGAGCGCTTGGGCTTGATTTCATCGGTGTTACGGATCACTCCTATGACCTGGACGACCAACCATCTTCGTGGACCAGAACTGACCCGAAGCTTGAAAAATGGCACCAATCCAGACAAGAAGTAGAATTGTTAAATAAAAAGTTCGATTTTTCTCCCTTTCTTATCCCGGCTGAGGAGGTCACAATCCATAATGCCCGGGGACGCAACATCCATGCTCTGGTGTACGATCATGCTAATTTTCTGCCCGGTCAGGGTGACGGGGCCGAGATACCGTTCAATTTCACCTGTGATTATAATTCGAAGACCTTGTTCGAAGCAATTAGGTCTGACACACTCTGTATTGCCGCCCATCCTCTCATTCCTGTACCATTTTTTGAGAAGATCCTGATCCGGCGGGGCGGCTGGGAGCAACAGGATATGATAAACCCAAACCTGGCAGGTCTGCAAATTCTTAACGGTGCTCTTGATGATGGTTTTTACAGGGGTATCGAATTCTGGGTTCGCCAGCTGCTGCAAAATCGGAAATTATACATTTACGCCGGGAACGATGCCCACGGTAATTTCAACAGTTTTCGGCAAATAAAAACCCCCATGCTCAGCCTGCATGAAAAAAAAGAACAACTCCTCGGAGAATGCAGAACAGGAGTTTTTACCGGGAATCACCGGAATTTGCAGACAATATTAGCCGACCTGAAGAGCGGCCATTGCATCATTACCAACGGACCATTCGTCAATCTCACTTTGATTGCAGATGATAAGAAAACCAAAATCGGCGATACATTTAGCACAGAGACTTCTCCCGTATCTCTGGCGCTGCAAATTGAAGCTAAATCCACAGCAGAATTCGGTGGACTGGAGCGGGTCAGGTTATTTTGCGGTATTCCCGGTGAAGAGGAACAAATTAGCTATGAAAAGAGATTCGAATGGTCAGTCTTTAGCTTTGAGACTTTTTTCGCCGGCACTCCTTCCGTGGATTGTTATTACAGAGCCGAAGTGCGAACGTTGAATGGATGCCTGGCACTTACAAATCCAATTTGGCTGAAAACGGGGATATCCGAAACCGGATGAAGCAGGTTATTACGGCTTCCGGCAAGGGCTTCATCCCCGGTAATCCGGATTGATTGAAATTCCGGAATTGCTACGAATTACAGATTTCCCGCCATGATTTCACTGACGAGAGTAACCACATCCAGAATATCAACGGCCCCATCGTGGTTCAAATCTGCGGCACAGAATTGATCGTCGGTGAGAGTTATATTCATATCAACAATTGCACTAACCATGGTAACTATATCGAGGATATCGGCGGCACCGTCGAGATTTACATCTCCGGCCTGACAGGCAGAGGGCGTATTGGTTGTAAACTTTATGGCCAGCCCATCGGTTAATGGGGCTGCGCCGGGAGCTAAAATACTGTTAAACAGGTATTGGACACCGTCGTTTTGATCTTCAGATTCAATGCCGATGGTTGAATAGTTGCAATTTTCATCGAGGTCGTGGATTTCCTGATATTGAAAGATTATCTCCCCATCTCCGCTATCGGTTGTATAAACTGCAGGATCCAGCAGGATCATCTGAAAGGTTTCCCTCACGCAATCAGGGCAAAATTCATCGTCCTCACCATTGGCCACAGAGTCCCATTCCAGGATGAACCTGTTATTCTCCTGATCGAAGTAAGCATACACGTTGAAGGGTTCCGTGCCATTGTTATCGTCAAGGTCGTCATTAAAGGGGGCAATCATGCCCGCAGCACCACCGGCGCCGGGAATTGAGAAATTCCAGAAATAGGGTACTGTTTCCGGAATGAAAGAGGTCCAGCCGTTTGAACAAACGTTGATGGTTTCGAAAGTCTGACCAAAGTAGGTGAAAGGGAAGCCTATTTCCACATCAAAAACCTGTGTGTCATCGGTGAGTCCGAGATTGGTTCCCAATTGGTTAATTTCCACCCAGTCATATTCGGGAGCATTTGAATATAGAATATCCGTATTGTCCAGAGCCCAGTAGCCGTAACTGCAGGGAGGCACAGGATCAGTAGTTCCGATAGGACCAACGAGCATGGAAATATTCTCTTCTGCCAGCAAAAGACCGTTTTGATAAAACACAGCATCAAAAGAGACTGTAGTTCCCACAACCAGATCTGCAACGACTCCGTTGAATATTATATCCGTCTGTATGGTTGAGAAATTAGGGATATCCATGGTCACCGGAAAAAACTCGCCAACCAAATTACCCTCAGAGGTATCATTAAATTCAATAGTAACTTCACTGTAATCGTAAGGGCCGGGATTCGTGACTGCAAGCGTCAGAGCTGCCGTAGTTCCGGCTTCAACATAGTGTTCACCAGTGGCGGAGTTCAGGGCCAGAATATCAAATTCAGTCCACAGCTCGGGATTAAAAATACTGCCGTCATCTTCAGCAAATGTAAGCTGAATGTGTTTTTGGAAATAACCGCCATGATTCAAATACAGATCAAGCGTCGCACCAACAGGTACATCGGAGGAGAAATCAATAGCAAGATTCCCTAGCGGTGTTGATAATCCTTTGCCAATTAGTTCACCCTCATACAGCAAAGCGCCAACCACATCACCAACCGGATTATCATCACTATCAGTTACCTGAAGGTCCACAAAGGACTGATGCAGTTCGGTCGCTTCATCGATGTCCGTGTAGAGTGTATCCGGTATAAGCATCCACACCGGGATACTGGGATCTCCGACAACACTATAGACATGGTGATAGAATTCATCAACATCTCCCGGGCCGCTGAGTTGAGGGAATTCCGTCAGCAATTCCTGTTTTCCCGTGAACAATGCAGGACCGAGTTCAGACACCCGTCCTTCAAGTAACGCATCAAACATACCAATGTAAATTACATTATTATACCTTGTATCCGTGTCAAGGTCGGAAGGTGCGGTAACGGCGACACCACCGCGCGGGTTATTATAAGTCCCGCTGAAAATAATCGTTTCGCCGTAGCCTGATTCCAGGGAAGGAGCTCCAAAATCACCGGTATTACACACCAGACTGAATACGACCGGCAGCTTCCAGCCATTATTCAGCAGGTTGACATCGTCAATATAAAACCTGGGATAGTGCCAGCCATGAGAATTTCCCCATCCACGGTAGGCAATTATACCAACTCCACCTGTCCAGGCATTGGCAATGACGGGGTTCTCTTCTATCTCGTGGCCGGCATAGAAAAAGGCCGTATCCACCTGTGTGTAGCCGTAATCCAGCAGTCGGTCCTGCAACCAGAACGAAGTCCATACAGGCGTCACAGGCCATTGCGAGGGAGGAATCTCCTGACCGTTGTTGTTTGAATAATTCCCCGCAACCAATAAAGCCCGGTTCAGGTAATCCAGTTCACCTGAGGCACTGACCTGCTCAAGAGTAGTGTACTGAATGGTCTTCGATTTAACGGTCAGCAATTGACTGTTGTTGCGCACCGGCCATCTGCCGATAAAATATTTCGGTTCTAAAACATCATAATCATCAGATTGCGGGTCGGAATTAAAAAAAGTATAGGGATAATCAGTTACATCCATTTCAGGTTCATTGATGGATTGGATATAAAAGCACGGAATCGCAAAATTGCCGTCCACATCTCCAACAAGCAGTACATACTCCAGCATGGGGTCGGACTCATAATAGGATTGCAAATAAGCTTTTATTCCCGGTGCGTCGGCATCGGATAAACCGAGCTGATCCAGTGCGACAATATCTACATTGTAACCCTGTGTCATCTTAAAGAGGCGGAAATCTCCACCCAGAGGCATGATCAGAAAATTTTCCAGGTAACTGTTCGCCAAAACGATCAGGAAAGTACCCCGTTCATATTGCACATCCCTGGTTTCAAAGAGTGACTTCCGCGAAAGCGGAACTCTCGGTCCGGAAGATGCCAGGGAGATGGCGGTGAATATGAAAAAAATAAAGACCAATTTCTTCATTCTGTTTCCTTTCTCTGTGTCAGCCCTGCACAATCATCTCGACGAGGGCAATTAAATCTAAAATGTCAGCTTCTTCATCCAGATTGAAATCAGCTGTGCAAAGGGTATAACCGGAAATATCTGAACCGGACATAATCCTGTCCACGAGATAAATCACGTCCTGGATCGTCACGGCGCCATCATAGTCAGGGTCACCAACCGGGCAGTTTCCTGAGGGCTCGTACAACACCGCAATTTCGTCGATTCCCAGCCCCCTGTATCCAAGTGTGGAGTCGGGGTTTAAACCGATGGAAAGGTCTGAAAGCTCACCGGCTGAAAGCTCCACCGGATGATACTCTTCATGAGGAGTCCAGTTCTGATCGGTCCAGTTTACCGTGGTTACATTGCCAAAGGAGCTAAGTGCAACAAAAGCCGTATCCAACCCCCACTCAACTTCATAACCGAAATTAAGTTTCAGTGCGAAATGATCGGCGGCGGGTATTTCAAAAGATTCCGCTGTGGTCAAAACCTGCAAATCATTGGAATAGATGTCTTCGCTCTGGGAGAACAGGTAACCTAATTCGACAATCCAGTCTCCGGTGAGGATTTCCCAATTCTGTAAATCCTCAAAAGTATCTCTAAAAACAATCCCCGCAAATCTAGAGTTTACGGTAATATCGGTATCATCAGTGAGGTCAAGCGAGTAGAAAACCGGAAAATAAGCATGTAGTCCGTCATCCCCCCGGATAGTTAATTCGTAATGTTCTTCGGGCAGTTCAAGCACTAATCCGGCATCTGTAAGGGCAAGAGTATCGTTTCCCATGTAGTCCCGGATTATGAGCTCTCTCTCACCGGTGAGCTGACCGTCAACGAGAATATTCAGCAGGTGGGTTTGCAAAGGCTGCAGGGCAGCATTGATCTCCGTCAGTGCGCTGCTGCTGGGGGAAAACTGATAGGTCTCTGTTACATATCCACGGGCTGATATTTCAAGGGAATATGTACCGGGGCTTAACAATCTGCGGTAGCGTCCAAACTCGTCGGTAATTCTTGGTTTTAGCATGGGTCCGTCCAGTTCCGGTATAGTTATCCGGGCGCTTAGGGGCTGGCCTGTCTCGGCATCGGTGATGAGACCGGTGACCTGATAATACTCGGCCCCGAGTTCAAATAATTCCATCCCGATCGCCCGGTTCATCAAATGGAATGCTCCCCTGATCCCCCTTGCAACCGTATCGTCGATCAGGTTCTCATCATCGGGCTGCAAATTTTCCGTACCCTGCTCAATCAGGTACTGAACACAGCCCGTCTGACTGTAGAACCAATCATGAGCATTTCCTCTTCTGGACTTACTGGTGACCGGCGTATAATAACCGTTCCCGTTCTCCTTGGGTATGAATCCGGCGATCTCAATTCCCAGTTGGGAGATCATATCGAAATCGGGAGAAACTTTACCGGTCTCCTCCCAATCCCAGGAATAGACTACTTTCTCCTAAACGTTGCCGGAACGGGAACTGTGAAAAGCAATGGATAAAATAAAATTTTGGGCTTTGGCAAAATCCCGGATTGAGCGCGTCTCGGCTTCGGAAAATGGTGCACTACCGCGATAGTAATCATAGTGCGCAAAATAACTTGGATTGGGACCACCCGGGTCCAATTCCCAGGCTGCATCACCGAAAATCCAGTTGAAGTCATAGTTACGGTTTAGATCTACTCCGTCCGAGTCGTTGCCGGAGCCCGGTACAAAGTCAAAAACTCCGTTTGCATTCACATCCCGCTTATTTTTTCGATAAGCTAAATCCTGAATCCAGGCACCTGCATCTTCATAGCCGTGGACGACTCTTAAACCTTCAGGATTATAGGTAGGAACAACCCAGACTTCAGCCGACTGCAGAATGGCTTTCATGTACTGGTAATACATACTTCCTATATGCTCTTCAGGATGGAGGAACATGTCGATCAGTTCCATGGCAGTCTCAACGCCGAAGATCTCCTCGGCATGACATTGGCCCAGAAATAACACCCGCGGCTCATCTTCTTTTACATCGGCATTGTATGAGAGTCTGACTCCCCAGAAGGGCAGGTCATCATGGGTGGACCTGCCGATTTCTTCATAATGATAGATGATCCCGCTTCCCGGGTAACCCGGCGAAGGCTCGCTGTTCGAACCGAAATCCGCATCCCAAAGCTCCAATTGCTGCTGAATCTCCTCGTAAGTATGCCAGCGGTCTATCAACTGGCCCGACAAAAGGGAAACCCCCAGCAGACAAATAGAAAACAACAGTTTCATCAGCCGCCTATACCGACAATGTAATTAACCATGGTGACAACATCCAGTATATCAACCGTCCCATCAGTATTCGCATCGGAAGCGCAGATTTGATCCTCGGTAAACTCATGAGTTCCCATGATGTAACCCACGGTCATTACGACATCGAGAATATCAACAGTTTCATCAAAATTCGGGTCCATGGAACCACAGGCGTTCTGTTCAAGTGTACGGGATTGCACATAGATATTGATGAGGTCCTCCTTACCGGAACTGCGGGAGTCATCCCAAAACAATAAATAGGAATTTGAAGTTTCACTCATCAATCCAATACCCGGATTCTCCTGTTTGAAGGCTGTGTGCACGACGTAAATCCCATTTTCGGCAAAAACAGGGGCACCGTTTTTGAATTCCTGATAATAAATATCTTTAGTTGTACTTTCGCGCGTATCTTCCCAGGCGATCATGTAAGTACCGTCCTGACTCGTGAGTAAAAAGGGATTATTCTCGTTGCTTCCGGAAATATTCGAGACGGGAAATTCGTCACCCAGGGAATTAGCTGCCGGATCATAAGTGTTGCAGAATATATCGAAATCCAGACCATTCTCATAATCTTCCCAGCAGACTAACACTTCATTTTCCACGGGATTAAAAGTCAGTTCCACATCCTGTTGATCCAGGGGTTTGTCCGAAACAGGGAAACCTCCCGCTTCTCCAAGAATATCACCTGTAAAATTTACATACTGGGCATAGACGTCGGCATTTGCGTTACGGCTGTCTTTCCACACTACCATAATGCCTTCATCGGTCCGGGTGGATACGGGATTTGTCTGATTGTTGGCGACGGCTGATATTTCAATACCATCTTCCGGCCACCCGGTCTCGATATCCCCTGCATTATCAACAGCCTGAGCATAGATATTCTGATCATCCCAGTTTCCTCCCTGCCAGACGACAATGCAACCACCTCCGGGGAGAGCTTCAATATCTTTTACGATATCATCCGTACCCCCGAGTTCTGCAAGCAGCACACCTCCATCAGCCCACTGGCGAATTCCATCGGCATCATATTTCTGAACATACACTTCATAATCGAACAGCCGCATGTCGGAAAATGCAAGATAGACATAACCGTCTTCACCGGTTACAACAGCAGAATATTCCTGATTGAACTGCCAGGCAGCCAGATAAACAGGGCTTCCCGCGGGGTCACTTAACAGATTCAGATTCAAATCAAAAATGAGATAGTATTGCAGAAAAGTGCCCCATTGGTCAACTGTCTCGTAGTTCAGGAAAATATGGTCTCCAATGAGTGCGGCGTGAGGGTTAACCTGATAGGTACCCTGGGTTCCCATAATGGTACCGTTACTGGCATCAAAGACATCATAGCTGTCATCAATGATCTGCCCGTAGATAACCGGGTATGAACCTCCAAATCGGAAATCTGTCCAGTATAACAGCGTACTGTTGTTTCCCAGATATAGAGCCTGCGGGGAAACACCGTTGCCGTCAATTCCAAAATATAATTCCAGGCCGTTTTCCATGAGGGTTATACCGCCGGGATTATCAACATGCTGCAGATAGAGCCCCTGGCTGCCGCTCCGCCAGTCTCCCCAGATCATCAGGGCACCTCCCGAGCCGTCAGGCCTGATGAGGGGGCTGAACTGTGTATTGTCTGCATCACAGATCACCAATCCATCATCCTGAAAGGTTTGTGTGCCGTCGGCATCATAGTGCTGAAGATAGATGTCAACCTCGGGGAATGAAGCATTTCTCTCATCCATCCAGATTGCATAGACTCCCCCCTGTCCGTCGGTTGTGAGCCTGGGGCCGCTTTTGGTCTGACCAGTCAGGGCCACGGCACGGCCATCCGCTTCCCATTGGGCACTGCCTGATATATCATATTTCTGCATGTAAATATCGTCCCATTGAGAGCTATATCTCTTATCCGCCCAAATCACATAAGCGGAACCGTCAGCGGCTTTGACGCGAGGCGTAATCTGACTGCCGGCAGCACTGCAGACAACTTCTCCGTTGTCGTTCAGCAGCATATTCCCGTCCGTATCAATATACTGGATGTAAATATCGGTTTCCTGCTGTAAAAGCCTTTCATCTTCCCAGACAACCACGGATATTTCCGAGCTTAAATCATTGATCTTTGGCTTGTTCTGATTATTGACCGCATCACAGACGACGATTCCTCCCTCTTCGGGCGTTGACCACAGCGTATTACAGGCTGTGTCAATGCGCTGGGCATAGATATCGGAAAATTCACCCACACTCTGTGCCCAGGCCATGTTGGCGAAACCTGTACCCGAAACTTCAATACTGACACCGGTGTGACTTCCTGAACTGGTGATGATGGGAAATCCAGCCGTTGCCGGATCTTCCAGAGCTCCCGCTGTTGTCAGGTGCTGAGCGTAGATCTGGCCCGAATTCGAGACGGAGTTGTCATCCCAAATAACAAAGGCTCCGCCCAGGCCATCGACGCACATATTGGGTGAAACCTGTTTCCCGGGAACAGTAGTCAGGGGCGTACCCGTCGCTCCCCAGATGAGTGTGTCGATCAATCCTTCGGAATTCAGGTGCTGCGCAAAAATGTCTCCGTCTTCCGGTTCGTAACGATAGTCAATCCAGATGAAAAAAGCACCCCCTGCTCCGTCGCTGACCAGGATTGGATCCTCCTGGCGGCCTTCGGCAATTACTACGGGAACGCCCAGGTCACCCCACAACTTTGTTCCGTCTGAAGTTACTTTTTGAGCAAAGATATCCCTGACACCTCCCCGGGTATCGGACCAGGCAAAGAGCATTTCATCTGAATTCCCCGAGTCCCCGCTCCGTTGCCACTCAATATGAACGCCCTGTCTCACCGGCAGGCCGTTGTCCTGCCAGTCATATTGGCCAAATACGAGTACCGTTGTAAGTAAAAGCAATGCGATATTTTTCATATTTCCTCTAAAATTTTTAATTAACAAATACATTTCATTCAATAGTCAATTCGATAAATCTCCACGCCCGCTCTGGTAGCAGCAAAAAGCGTCTGAGCATCGATAATTTTTACCTGATAAACATAATCTGTGGGTATCCAGCCGATTTCAGAAAAATTCAGATCACCGTCCCATTCGTACAGCAGCACACCGTCATTCCCGCAGGCCAGGGCCAGCAATCCGGAATCGGAATGAATTCCATTGACCGAATACCCGTCAGCAAGCTGTAATGTACCAACCACAGTTCCGGCTGAATCAAGTAAGGCTGTGTAACAACCAAAGTCATTTTTAAGGCCCGTAAAAACAACTGACTTGTCTGAATATTGGCAATTCGCGGAACCGGGAATGTCATAACTGCCGATTCTTTCCAGATTGTTTGAAGCATTCACCCTGATGATGGTGATATCAAGCTGCGAGTTCGTCACGGCGAGAAACCCGTCGGCATAACTGATGAATTTAGCGTTACCGCTCAGGGCATCCACAGAATCAACACTAACAGGCGGATTCAGCCAGTAGAGTTCGCCAAATGAGCCGACGGTCATTTGCCGCATAGTGACATGGGTTGAATCTGTGAAGCGCTTAAAACTGTTTTGAGCTCCAATTTCGTAGGATCTATTGAGTGTGAAAACGGTTACCGTCTCGTTTGCCTGATCCTCTTCCACAGTAAAACTGCGCACATAATCCCGATCATCATTGTCAATTCCATAGGCAACTCTGCTGAAGAATGCATCTTGAGGCATGAAACGGTAATGCACGCCATCGGTGATGAATTTCAGAGTGAGGACAAGGGGATAATCCCTCAGCAACACGACCGGGGCATTAATTGACTGTCCGTAATCGGGCGCATCGAATATCTGTTCAAAGTTAACGGCATTACCCGCCGTGATTTGATAACGGTATAGCCTTACGCCCTGTTCTTCCGAATTGACAAAGAGCAGTGAATCCGTTACATCCAGCGTTCGGCAATAACTTCCCGTATCAATGGTAAATTCTGAAAGGATTTTAATGCCCACGGGATCCGAAGGCGACAGACAGCCCAGCAGCCATATAGCCAAACCCCATATTATGTTTTTCGTTATTTTATGCTTCACAAAATATTCCCGTTTTTATCAATAAAATATGTCCGCATAGAAAGAATAGCTGAACTTCAGCCATATCTGGTTTTGTGAGAAGGATTTCAAGTCTTCCACCCACTGAAAATCCGAGACGGTCGTCCGGTGCCGATAAGTCCAGCGAAGCTGTAAACGTAACTCGGATGAAATATCCTCAGTGATCCCCACAGTCAATTGAGAGTCAAAATGTTCCCGGCCGGCATGTAAGGGGTCATTCGGGTCATCAGTCAGATATCGCCGGTGTTCGGTCTTCTGCGACAGCCAAACTTCCGAAATTAAATTTTCAGGATACCATTTCACGGAAAAGCCCCACATTTCATGATCGAATGAGCGATCTTTTGCAGTGGAAATGTAACCGCTGCCAAAAGTGATATTACTGCCCTGGCCGGCGATGTAGGTTCCGCTCAGTCTGAAGCGGGGGAAAATATCCGTACTCATTTTTAGGCCGCGCCGGAGCAGCTTTGTATCATATTCGGTGAAATTGGAGTTATAATATTCCCGGGTATCACCTAACTCAAGACGCAGCCAGGTCTTTTTCAGCACTTGGAATGAATATGTCAGATTTAACTTCTGCAGTGAAAAGCTGCATTCTTTACGAACTTTCCCGATCAGATCTTCATCTTTGTACAGACGCAGGAAGTAATCCGGCAGATAAGAATACCGGAACTTCAACCAGCTGTATGGGGCCAGATGCTGTTCGAGGCGGAGGTTGAAAGCCGTGTACGATTTTCGGTCAGCCTGCAGATAATCGGCATAGCTTAAGTTCAAAATCAGATTGGTTGTATTTTTAAGCGATAGAACAGGACTGTAGATAAACCTGAACTCCGGTTTTAGTATTTCACTGTCAAAGGTAGCGACAGCCTGCGGCAGCAGCCCGTCGGCCGTTGCAGATGTTTTCTCGAGTGCAGAAAATTTCAGGAGGTTGTCATCATAGCCGAAACCGACAGTTGCTCTGAAATAGAGCGGAACCGCCAGTCTTTCAATCAGGGTCTGACCGGAAAGTGGTAACAGGAAGAGCAAAACAAGCAAACGGAACTTCATCGTTGAGCGATCATTCTCCGTTTTTGTCTGCCGGGTATTTAAGGCATCTCACGAACACCGTCTTACCTTCGTTAAGGAGTTGCAGCGTATATTGATGTCTTCCTTCCCGGAGTTCCAGATCAAATGAACGCCATTTCCCTGGGACAAGCGACTTTTCTTCTTCAATTGTGCTTTGTTCAGACTTTTCAGTCGTAAAGAAATAGGTCCCGATTTCGAGTTCATCTCTCAGCAGTCTCAAGCGATAGGGCTCTTCATTCGTCATCCAGTCCTCAAAAGCCAGACGGGAAATCACTTCAAGGTGACCGGGGCCTTCCAGTTCGAGTGTCATGGAGCTACCGCCGTCCAATTTGAAATATCGGATGGTTTTATTCTGCACCAGAATGTGATCGGGAGACCTGTCCGTGATAGGAGTCACGAAAGTACTGCCGGTCCTTGTGTCCGGCGTGCTTTTCATCAGCATTCTTATTAGCACCGGATTATTTTTTTTGCCGGCGGGTGCGAGGGTCACAACATGTTCTCCGCCGGGTATGCTGAATAGATAGCTGCCCGAAATCGTATAGGCATGTCCCGGATGACGGGGGGATCTGACCTTTCCCGATTTCTTTTTTGAAAAAGAAATAACGATCGAGTCGGCATCGTCAATGATGAGATGATAGGCAAAGTCATTAATGCCGGATATTTTTTGGGGTACGGCCTTGCGGGCGATAATTTCCAGTTTCATCGGTCCCCTGAGCCGATAATGCAGCGGCATATCCTGAAGCTGATAATATGTCCGCCGTTTGTCACCAATTGTAAGGACTTCTTTCTGGCCCGTTTCAACAGGAGAAACTGCCTTTCCGTTCAGGACGGCTGCACACAAAATAATTGCAATAAGACTATAAAATTGATTCCGGTTCATAGGTCTCGGTTCTTTTCAAAATTTGTTGATGACTGAAAATGCCAACACCCGTCACGGCTCCGGAGGCAAACAAAAGAGCCAGCAGGGTTATCCAGAAATTATATTCTCGGACGGAATAAAGTTTACCCTGCCCTATTTCAGGTGTGGGGATGGGAGCCAGAGGCAGGTCATATTTTTCGGCAATTCTTTTTATATTCAATAAATGAACTACGGATACGCTGTTCCGGGCAAATTCCCTGAGCACACTGGAACCACCCAGTGAGGACAGCCTCCGGGGATCGGACAAGCCGGTGGGAATCAATTTCGCATTAATGCTCGGTCCCACACTGGCGGCACCACCTCCAATGTTAATAAAAGCCGCATACTGCGAAACAGGCGCTATCGAACCATAGAGTTCGAGACGTTTTGCAATGCTTGAGGACAGATCTGGCTCGTCGATCAGCATCACTGAGTTCCGGCGAATGGCAGCCCGGATCAACTCACGCCCGCGGACACTCACGCCTTTGCCTGTATCACCTTTGCCGCCGACGGAGGCAGCCATAGATTTGAAGGGGAAGACTCCTGCCGTATTCAAGACGGTTTCCATATCCAGCCACGTAAAATAGGGGTCTGTCGCCCCCCATTGAGATGCCCCTACCGAGCTGATAATGACCGGTTTTAAGCCCAGTACCGAACAGGCTGCAAAAACTGCAAGATTGGCCCCGGGCATAGAAGCAGTAAACGAAACGGCCACCCTGTCACCCCGCTTGACACCCGCTGAAATCAGCATGTCCACCATAACCGCTGCAAAATTCGGATTCAGGGTTGTGAGTTTGTAATCCAGGTTACCCTGGTCCGTGGTGATCAAACTGAACTGCGGACCGATGAGAGCGGTTTCGTTGGGGTCATTTTCCGAATCAACAAAGACCCCCTTTCCGCCCATCCTGAATTCCTTCAAAGTCGTCATTGCGCGGGACATCAGCCGGGATGCCTGTATCTTTTTGTCAAAACCCCGGGCTTTGTGAATTACTGTGATCTTTGATGCCACAAAAAACACAAATAAATTAAAAATGGCCAGAGCGACCAGAGTGCTTGTTTTCTGTATGGCCGGCCTAAACATTGGGCAACTCCATTCCAATGGTCATCAGGAACAGTTGGACAATGGTGGCAGTGATCAATATTACACTCAATGTCCGTATTACACCTTGTCGATCCATCCAACTGGCGATCAGACCCGGGATGATGTTACCGATTACGGCCAGATTCAGGTTGTTGTCAGGGTAAACAAGATATAATTTTGAAGCATATCCCAGGAAAAAGCCCAAAAGTAGGCTTAACACCAGACGGCGCTTGCCATAGATCAGCATCAGCTTTCCAACTCCCTGAACAATGATGAACACTATCAGTGAAATTCCGAAAGTGCTCAGGATACGGATGGGATCATGCAGATAAATGGCGATATATCCGGGAACGATGACACCGCCCGCTGTGACTCCCAGTGTTTCTGTAAATACCAGACTTAGTACGATTCCAAGTCCTACGGCAATCTCAACCATTAACTCTGTATCCCTTTAATTTATGTACAAATTCATCCCCCCAGCCGACGATATTTCCAATTCCGAAGATAAACTGGTCATGGAGACCTCTAAAATAATCCAGTACATCATCCGTAGTAGCTGACCAGGGGAATATTTTAACCTCCATTCCCGGTCTTTCCCTAAGCTGTGCCAAATTACCCGGTAGATTTTCCCCCCTGATAATTGTCAGGTCCGGTTTGATCTCACCGGCGATCAGATCGAACATTTGACGGGTCCGGCTGCGGCGGTCCGCCCGTGCATTCAGAAAAACGCATACTTTTCTCCCATTGACTTTGGAGGCAACCAGACGCCAGATCTTTATGGTAGATTCGGGATCATTCGCCGCAAAAGCACTCACGAACTGAGTTACATTTTCACCGAACTGTAAATTCCAGAGTACCAGCGCACCCGGATCGGGTTTTGCAGATACCATACCCTCAAGGGCAGTTGTGGCCTCTACACCGGCAAGTGTACATACTTTCAGCGCTAAGGCGACATTCTCCGCATGTTCCAGATAGGGAAATCGATTCATGTAAGCATCGGTGATCTTTTCTTCAGTCACCTCAATAAATTCAGTATTACGTTCTTCGGCAATTTTACTAAGCTGGCTTGCATGTGCATGTTCCGCCGTTACCATGATTCCGTCGAAGGGTACGGTATTTCCCAGCGATTTGCAAATATCTTCCATGGTGGGTCCCATTTCATCAATGTGGTCCGGCCGGACATTGGTTATTACACCGATGGTAGAACGCACCATCTTGTGTTCGGCGACCCATTGATACTGAGGCATAACTGCCATACATTCAAAAACTACCGCATCCGGTTCCTGCCTGGCGAAAGCCCGGATGAGCTTGACCTGTTCACCGATGGAAGCGGCCCTTAAACGATGGATCACTTTGTCATTTCCGTCAGCATCAATGACCCGGGGTGCGGAACCGGTAGTTTTGGCCAGAGTTTTGAGACCGCCTGCTCTTAATCCCGCCGCCACCAGCCGGGTAACGCTGGATTTACCCCGGGAACCATTAATATGGATCCGCATGGGCAGCATGGCCAGAGCCCGTCGATGGAGCAGACTCTCCCTGTATCCCACGAGGAGTAAAAACATAAGCATTAATGCAAGACTGTATAGTACCATGTTGCTGAAAACCACCTTAAATTATTTTATGAAAAAGCCCCGATAATTCAGCAATATCAGGGCAATTTGATTCATCGAAATATTGTTTAAAACCTCAATTGCCGGACATTGACTTTAACATAAGAGCTGCAGCCTGGTAATTTCATTTAAGTAAATGCCCGAAAATAGATTAGAATTAATACTTTTCGTAATGAGTCACCCTAAAAAAGTAGAAGCTTGGCTGCATATCAATCTAATTGTTCTTTGTATCAAAATGTAAGGTGATTTACGGGTTATGGAACTCCCTGCTGAAAACGACCTCAAAGCTTGCAGATGATATTCAGACTGACAGTAAGGCTGCGGACACAGAGGTTAATTTTGAGAAAACAGATTATAGGAGCATTCTGAATTGCCGTGAATATTTTAATTGTAGATCCCTTTTTCAGCGGTTCTCACAAACAATGGGTTAAGAACTACGGGCGCTTCAGCTCACACGAAGTTCAAGCCCTGACGCTGCCGGGTAAATTTTGGAAGTGGCGCATGCACGGCGGTGCCGTAACCCTGGCCCGGCGGTTTAATGAAAGTGACTTTTGTCCTGATCTGCTGCTATTTACCGATATGCTGAATGTAAATACATTCCTGTCCCTCACGCGAAAAAGAACCTCGGGATTACGCACGGCAATCTATTTTCACGAAAATCAACTCACCTATCCCGTATCTCAAAAGGATACGGACCTGTTGTATAACCGGGATCGGCACTATGGTTTTATCAATTTCACTTCGGCCTTGGCCTGTGACAGCGTTTTTTTTAATTCTGAATTTCACAGGCAGTCATTTTTTAGAGCCCTGCGGCAAGCTCATCAAAATTATCCGGATTTTAAAGAATCAGATTCCGTTGTCAGACTGGAAAAACGCAGCCGGACGCTTTACCTCGGTCTGGATCTGCAACGTTTCGATGAATCCAAAATCGAAACACAAAATGAAGTACCAATACTTTTATGGAATCACCGCTGGGAATATGATAAGGACCCTGATGCGTTTTTCAGGGTAATTGACGAGTTGATACACCGCGGGATACGATTCGAACTGGTGATTCTCGGAGAAAATACGGGAAATCCCCCACCTTCAATTCAAAATGCAGCTGCCAGATACGGCCGCCGGATACGACACATTGGCTACCTGCAAAATGCTCGTGACTACGGAAGCTGGCTTTGGAAATCGGATATACTTCCCATAACTTCGCGCCAGGATTTTTTTGGGATCAGTATTATGGAAGCGGTTTACTGCAACTGCACGCCGTTGCTGCCCCGGCGGCTCAGTTATCCTGAATTATTTTCTGAACTGGAGGGGGAAGGACTGTTTTACAATACTCTCGGGGAACTCACCGAAACTCTCGCAAACCTGCTCATGAATAGAAAATTACCCGGGTATGCAAATATTGCGGCACAATTTGACTGGGAAAAGATGGCCCCTTTGTATGATCGAATATTTACAACCCTTTAATTGACGGACTATTCATGAGTGAGTTGCTTTTCCATCATGTAATGCTGGATGCTGTCAAACAGGATATATGTTTTTTCCACGATTTTATATCCAAGAAGTCTGTAGAATTCTACGGCATAGTCCCTTGCATTGAGGATTATCTTGCGTGCACCCCTGTCGAGGGCATGCGCTTCCATGGTCGTGATCAGTTTCCTTCCGATGCTCATCTTTTGATAGGCTTCATCTACCGCCATATAGCGGATCTGACCTTCTATGGCTGAATTAAAATGCAGGCGCCCCGCACCCACAATTTTACCATGCTCTATAACTGCCATAAAATGACTGGCAGAGGCATCTCCGTCATCTCTTTCTGATCCGACGGGCATATCCCAGGGTTTTCTCAGCACCCGCCAGCGTAAATCGTAATAAGCCTTAAATTCGGCATCGCTAACGGGCTGCCTGATAATCACCTTCATCCGAGCTTCCTCCCTTACCACCACACCTGCCGGCCATTTTTCCAGGTGAAGATGCGTTCTTCGCGGCGAGAATCCTTTTCAACCAGCCAGTACAAACGATTTCCGGGGACATCATCGAATCTCAGGGGGTCAGAGCCTACAGTTTGTTCTCCGACATCCATCCAGCCGTCGTCCCAGTATTTTAAGATGTAGATTGCCCCGTCTTTTAATTTGACGATGTCACGGCCCTCGGTGGCAGCTTCAAACTTTATGCGTGTAGTTGAAATAAGCCGCAGATCAACATTATCAGAGTCTGAACCGTCAAGCGCAACGATATCTCCCCCGCTCTCAAGAATGAAAGGCATACCCGCCGGAAGTAATTGTTTATGCACATAAAACATGGGGAGATAGGCGATTCCCGTACCCATTTGCGTAAAGGTGACGGTACTTCCGTACAATTCACCCCAATGAATGGCCTGCCATTCTCCCGAATTAAAAACACATAGATAAGCAAACCGAGTACTGTCCGGAATATCCACCTTCAGACTGATAGTGAGATCGGTTGTTTCCGTATATTCATCAGTCACATCTTTATAATAACTTCCCGAAAGCCAGCGTGGTGCCGATTCCCATTCCTCCAGCCGGGAGGCCAGATTATCGGTCTGACGGGAATAGGTCTTGCGGTAAGCCTTCGCCAGCTTACCAAATAAGCTGTAATGTCCGGGATTTGCCTCACAACCCATAAAAGGAATCGCTTTTCCATCCGTTGAAAGGATGGCATTCCAGGCATGGTTATTACCGGTATTAGCCCAATAGGGTGTATAATCACTGGTCACGGGTAATCCATTGGCGCGCATGGCGTAGATGGCCAGATTGGTCATGTCCTCACAGCGTCCCAGCCCGGTGGTGCGCATTTCTTCCAGCCCCTGGTCCGTCGGGTGTCTGTAATAACGCGGATCGAACTTAAACCATTGCTTAAGATCATTATTGATATACTCAGCTACAGCAATCGGATCAGTGACTTCATCAGGTTTCAGAGGAAGTTCATCGTAACGCTCAATGAACCAGCGGCGGAATTTCTCAACGGGTTCATTACTTCCCCGATAAGGGAGAATCAATTCACAGAAATTTTCGAAGGAGAGATTTTGAGCCCAGCTCTTCTCCCGCCAAACCCGAAAAGCCAGCTCGATATTTTCGATCAGCAAATCTGCGGTAATTGTTGTGAGGTCCGGGGAAAGTGCCTTACGTGCATAATGCAGCTCTCCGTATTTCACTTCCATTGTATCCATTGCGGCAACCATGGCATCATAATCTGAATAATCAAGGACATCAAATTGAATTTCAACCTCGTTTGAATCAAAGATACCAAATTCTACATAACTGTGTTCATCCATATTACGGATGAGATATTTCAGTGCTGCCAGTTGGAGGGAATCGCCCTTATGAGTAAAATAGATGAGTGCTTTGCGTAATTCCTGACGGTTTGTACCGGCCTTTTCATAATTCTCTGCAATAGCCTCATCAGTAATGGTTATACAGGTGCAGGAAACCGCCAGTAATCCCAAGAGCACCAAAAGAGATAATTTTAATTTCATTGCGTTCACTTATTTTCGGGTTTGTTTCGCATTTAAACTGATGTTCCGGCCAAAGGATGATCCTACCGGGCGACGAGAGAGGGGTTTTTTTCCTGTTTAACTGAGCATTCTTCCCAGTAATAACACCAGTTGCAGAGCAGGGATTCCCGAGGGTAAAAGTTACCGTTATCTTCAGAGAGTTTAATGATTTTATCCACGGCGCGAATTGTCTTTTTCTTGAATCCCTCAATCGCCTCCCGATCGTGAACTATCCGCACCTCATTGCCGTTGCGCAGAAAATGCCAGATCAGGATTACCTCGTTGACCGGCTCGAAGTTGCTTTCCACGGCTATCTGATAGAGTGCCAGCTGCAGGTCATTGCGCGCAGCGCGGTCGGTTTTGGGATGTTTCCCGGTTTTGTAATCATGGATGATCCACCGGCCCTCTGCAGGATTATCAAGGCGGTCGATAACTCCCCTGAATTTATAAGTTTCATTTATGGTGAATTCCAGTTCGAGTTCGGTACCTTTCACGGCTTCTTCGAAGACCGGTCCGTATTTATTGTAATAATTGGCCAGGCATCGCTTACCGATAGTGTAGAATTCATCTGTTGTACTCCTGGGGTTTGCAATGTATATGCGGTCATGCCAGGCTTCAAGCCAGAGTTCATCGTAT
This sequence comes from Fidelibacterota bacterium, assembly GCA_024277615.1. GTDB lineage: Bacteria > Fidelibacterota > Marinisomatia > SCGC-AAA003-L08 > JACNLC01 > JAADGM01. The sequence continues at coordinate 35,073 of JAJRUW010000100.1, forward strand.
TTTTTACAAATACTGTCAAAAGTCATGTAAGGCTTTTTAATATTCCGGGGCTGATAGATCCATTCCAAAGTGGCATGGACACATTTGCCCATGAAGGCTTCGAGACTCTCATCGTCCTTCCGGATACCGTCTATATAAAGGATTTTATAATGCTCCCGGCACATCTTGAAAGTGCTAAGTTGAGAATAGGAAAAATGATTGTTTGTAGACAGCACGGATTTGCTCAATTAACTTCCCGGATCATCCGATAGTCCCCGAAGCCGTCATTCAGAAAAATGAACCGCTTATTGGATTGGTAATACCAGATCTGATACGACCGTCCATAGCCATCGGTGCCCGAGTTTTCCACCTTGGCCGGCTTCCCGTACTGTATGTATATCCTGCCCTGATCGGAACGCCAGCCCTCAGTCAGTACACCAAAATTGTTATTGGCATATTCCACGCGAGTATAAAACTGATCCATCAATTCATTGAATTCGGTTCCCGGTGAAGGGTCCCGGGACTTCCAGTAATCGATGAGATACAGTCTTTGTTCATTGGGTTTCATGCGTTTTAACTGTTGATAATCCGCATAGGGCAAAATTACGGACATCCACTTTGTAGATTCCCCGATGTCACCGATATAGCGGTCCAGCATATCCCGGTGAATTGCTACGTCAAATTCTTTCTGATGGCCGGCGCTCTCAACTTTGATGGTAAGGGCTCCCGACCATTGTTCCTTCAGGGGAATGGCAAAGAGATAGACCTGCTCTCCAAGATTTTCAACCGCAGCTTCAGTGGTCATCAGTGTGGAATCATCTTGAACGATGCTATATTTAACTTGCAGGTTTTCTGAATTTTGCAGCGGTGAAAGCTGAAACTTGCAGAAAACCGTGTCTGCATCCGCCAAAACGGAGCCCACATTTACAAAATGGCCATTATGCCTGATTAGCGGGATCACATCGCTCCAGTACTCCAGAGGTTCGACCTCATAGGTTTCATGCAATTTCCAGCTGTGTTTGCTGTCTTTGTCTCTGATGATCACCGAGAAGTCGTAAGTGCCCTTCGGCAAGGTAAATGTTGCATAAGTAATAAAATTAAGTTTCGGATCCCGTGTATCCTCATAAAAGTCCCGCCTGATATTTTCTGTCCATGTTTTTTGAGATACTTGTTTCTTCGTCTCAGGGTCAACGATGGCCAGGGAATACTCTGTAATGGCCTTGAAAGAAGTGTCCTCCTTGAAAAACACGAGATTCTGATTGTGTATTTTGATCCAGACGGTCACTTGAACCTGATCCGGATCGGCGGCAAAACTGGTATTAAACCAGAGTTCCGGTTTCCGGAAAGTCGTACGCCTGCTTTCTTCTTTTAAAACAGTGGAACACCCCAATATCAGGAGAAGCGTTCCAAGCAATGTAATTTTATTTATCAACCTGATAGTATTTACTCCAGTTGTAAAGGGCGACACCGCCGTCAGTTCCGAACCAGACCCACTGGCCATTGCAGCCAATATCGAATATTTTGCTGCCGGGAATACCGTCAAATTTATTGTAAACTCTTTTAAAAGCCGTGTCATATTTCATCAATATAACTTGTTCACCTTCGTTTATCCAGAGATATGAGCCGAAATTATCATAATCGAAGATCTCATCTCCATAAACCAGGGTTTCGCCGGAACCCGGCTCAATGCTCCACAGGAACCCGTCCGAGGCAAATATCAGGCTGTCGTTCACGGTGACGGACCGCATCTGTTTGTCAGACAGTATTTGCCATTTATCGTCCGCCGTATCGAGTCGGTAAAGGCCATTTTCGGCACCGACATACAGATATTTATCGAAAGTTTTTAAAGCGAATACCTGTCTGTTCCTGAATTTGCTTAAGAGGTGCTCCTCATCCGGTATGACTGTAGGATAGTTCAGTGAGATTTCGTTCACCCCCAAAGCAGTCGCCGCATAAAGCCTGTTACCCAGAATAGCCAGGTCCCAGATTGCCGGGTCATTCAAGCCCTCCTTCAGAAAAGTCCACTCCCGCCGGTTAATATCGAGAATGAGCAATCCTGCCAGAGTTCCGATGAATAAAGTATCCCGATATCGGATCATGCAGTTTATGTTTGCATCTCTTATGTCTGCGTCCTCATCGATGTAATAATATACCCAGCTATCTTCCAGCTCCCTCCAGCGTGAAATCAGAACACGGCTTAACGGAAATACGCTTTCGTCCCGTTTAAAAGGACTGTCCGAAAACCACCAGTTTCCGGCTTCGTCCCTGTAAATATCAGTAATATTTTTTTGAGCGACACCTGCGGCGATTTGCGTCAATCGGTTGGAAGCGTAGGGCGCAAAATAAATTTCTCCGATATCGGTGCCAAAATAAACATTGCCGCGGCTGTCAGTGAATTTGACTGTGGGGATCACACGACTGTTGAGCAAGGGCCTGCGCGTACCTTCCACAGGTTCATCATCATCTTCGATAAAATAGTTGTAAAAATCCCGGGCATTTTTTTTCTGATTGTTGCGCGATACATCCCACTTGATAAACTTTGCCTCGGGATGTTCGGAAGGATCAATTTTTACACCGCTAACAGCATCCAGGGCAATGAGAATCCCGTTTGAGTTAATCCAGATGTAATCGTCCGAACTGCCGATTGCATCAACCTCCCAGGCTGCCGGATCGTATAAACTTCTGCGCCAGTAAGATTAATTGGAAGCCCGTAAAAATATTCCCCTGTCGGTAACTGCCCAAAGAATATCAGTATTATAATCATAAAACAGGTGTTGAATCTTATCTTCCCGGAGCTGATCCGATAAGTAACTATCGAACACCAGCGTGGCGGCGGTTTGATCATAGCTGAATATCCCGTTGTCAGCCGCGAAGTAGAGCTCATCATATGTTTCAGTGACGGCATTGATGGCTCCGGGAGTGGTGAGAATCCACCAGTCATCCTGCTCGTAATTAAAATTCTGCGGGAATATGGTTCCGCAAAGCAGAATGATAGTCGTTAAAAATCGATACATTGTTGGTTCTAATCTCTTTTCAGGAGACTGTTGCCTGTCATTTCAGCAGGTATTTCAAGGTCAAGGTAATCCAGGATGGTAGGTGCAATATCGGCAAGCTCACCCGGACCCAGCAGGGTTAGGCCACCGACCGGTACTTTCATCACAAAGGGAACCGGCAGGGTAGTGTGGGCTGTGTGGGGTCTTCCGGTCTGCGGATCAGCCATGAGTTCGAGATTTCCATGATCGGCAGTGAGAAATACGGCTGCCGCTTTTTTATCCGTCATTTTCAGAATGCGTCCGACATTTTTATCTACCGTTTCGATTGCGCGAATAGCGGCTCCTAAATTGCCGGTGTGGCCAACCATATCCGGATTTGCAAAATTCAAAATGATGGCCTCGAAGCGGTCGGCCTCAATTTCATGCAGTACTTTATCCGTGACGATGTCCGCATTCATTTCAGGCTGCAGATCGTAAGTAGCCACTTTTGGAGACGGAATTAACAGACGTTCCTCACCTGGGAATTTCCGTTCGTCACCACCATTGAAGAAATAGGTCACGTGCGCATATTTTTCAGTCTCGGCAATGCGTAACTGGCGATATCCGGCTGCGGACAGAACTTCAGGAAAAATGTGGGTCAATCGCCCGGGCGGGAACAGTACCGGAAATGTAAAATCCTCCCGATATTGAGTCATGCTGACATATCGCATTTCCAGGCGTTTCACCGGAAATTGATTGAAGCTGTCTTCAGTGAGAGCCCGCGAGATTTCCCGCATGCGGTCTGCCCGGTAGTTGAAAGCCAGCAGGCCGTCTCCGCGTTTTACTTTAACACGGGGAGCAAGCATGCGTGGTGTGATGAATTCATCGGTTTCGCCCTGTTCATAGGCTGTCTGAATGGCCGTCACCGGATCATCAAATACCGGATTATCTCCCCCGCTTAACAAGCGATAGAACTGCTCGACCCGCTCCCAGCGGTTATCACGATCCATTGCATAGAAACGACCGCAGACCGATGCAATGTGACCGGTTCCCAATTTTTTGAGGTACTTTTGAAACGTCCGCATATACCGGATACCGCTGTCGGGCGGCGTATCCCGGCCGTCGGTAATCGCATGTATTGCAATCTTTTTAAGACCGTAGTCCCGGGCAGCCCGTACGAGATATTGCAGATGATCAATATGGCTGTGAACCCCTCCGTCACTAAAGAGCCCCAGCAGATGCAGTGTGCTGTCATTTACGGAAACCGCCTCGAACAGATCCAGCAGCACGGGATTGGTCTTCAAACTGTCATCCTTAAGGCTGTCATTGATGCGCACAAGGTCCTGCCTGACGATACGCCCTGCCCCGATATTCATGTGCCCGACTTCCGAATTACCCATGACTCCTTCAGGCAGCCCCACTGCTTCGCCCGAGGTCTGCAAAGGCACCATGGGATAGTTCATGAGAAGATTGTCCAGGGTCGGTGTTTTGGCTAAACGAGCTGCGTTATTATTACACTCTGTTCTCAGACCATAGCCGTCGAGTATCAGGAGTATGAATTTAAGCATTCTTTTCCAATCCGTTGGTCATAAATCGACGAAATTTAAAGCTAATGTGCTATAACGTTTGAAGAATGTTTTAAAATGATACAAATTGAATTCGGCTAGTTTTCGAGGAGCTTTATAACACCCTCCCGGAGTTTGGACAATCAGGTTCTGCGTCTGATAAGCATGTCATCCTTTCGGGATAGACTATTTTTAATTACTGCTTTCCCCGATTGTGAACATCATAGAGATGGTAACAGCCATTTCACTCAACACTGATTATAATACTGATGATTGAAATAATATCCAGAATATCAATAAACCCATCGGTATTAAAATCCATACAATCCGTACAATTACCGGTCACAAAAATGCAGCTAACAAGTGCGACTATGTCCAGTACATCAATATTCCCGTCGTCATTAAAATCCTGATCACAGGCGGTATCCAAAACTGTCAGTTCATCCACCAAAATTGCACCGCACTCAACACACCAGATACCGGTACCACTTACAAAAATATGCTGTCCCACATAAGGCAGCAGCCAGACACCGCCATCCACAACAAAGCCCGGTTCAAATCCTGCGTCAGGTTCAATATAGAATTGATCACAACTATCCATGCAGAAACTGAATTCCGTCAGGTGCAGGATGCCCTGAGTCGAAAGGCGCTCCTGCGCACTTAGACTGCAAAAAAATATTGAGATCAGCAGAATAAACAAATATTTCATTTCGATTCTCCTTATTTACGCGTTTGATCACGCAAATGCACACCCGGTTGGCTGTTCTCCCGTTTATTTCAGCAGCAGTATCTTTCGCTGTAAAACAATTCGGTCACTCTGCGAGCGCACAAGATATATTCCGCTGGGTTCACTGCCGGCATCCCATTGCAGTTTGTGATGACCGGCAGGCTGCGGTGTGCCGGCCAGAAGCAGGTTGGCGATAAGTCTTCCCTGGAGATCATAAATATCCAGCTGAACCGCTGTTCTCTCAGGCAGAATATATTCGATTGTGGTCACCGGATTAAAGGGATTGGGGTAATTCGGAAGGAGCGTGAACTCTGAGGGCAGACTGGGAGCCGTGACATCCAGCTCACTTTGGTCAACAGTGAAGTTGTTTTGCGGACTTGAAATCTGGAAATTATCGAAGATGAGCTGAACCTGCCAGTTAACCACCGGCATTGTCTCGGGATAGAGCCACAGCCCTTCAACCAGATCGAAATAAGAAATCAAATAGTTTTGCAGCGCTCCGGTTGAAAAAGTCAGCACTCTGCCGGACCCCGGGAGACTTAATCTCAATTCATAATCAATGATCTCACCCGAGCCGCTAGCCGAAGCCGACCATAAAAAAGTGAGACTGTCCGTCATCAAAGTCTCGTCCGTTATGCTGATGATCTCACTCTCTGCCGGAGCAAGGGCTGTAAAATAAATTGATATACCGTCATCATACGTCGCATCGGGACAATAGTTCAGCGCAATGGGGTCTGTGCTGCAGTCTAAATGAGAAAAACTACAGACTGTGACAGAGGGATTTGATTCCACTCCATCGCTCAAAGCCGTTACATAATAACAGTAAGTTTCGTACAAGACCGGCGGAGTGTCGGTATAATTCGTTTCCGATGTACCGGAGGCGATCAATTCCCCGTCCCGATAGACGGAATATACCAGATCGGCGGGAGCTTCGGGAGAATACCAGTAACAATCCCCCACTTCTACTGGACCAAAAAACTCATAAATCGAGAACTGTGGATTGTCATCAATGCAGATGTAGCCCGCTGAACCGGATGAACTCCAATCCATATACAACAGCACCCCTTCACCGACAGGAATATAGCCTCCTGTAAATGAAAAGCCTAATATAAATCCGCTTTCATTGGTGGACAGCGTAAACCCCGCCTCTTCAGCCCGACCACCCCAGGCCTGACCTAAAGTCGCATTCAGTGAGGAGTCGGCACTGATACTGAACTGAAAGCCGTAAATATCTTCTGTGTTACTCATGCTGATCTCTATCAATGAATCATTTACGGCGGAGATCCACAGGTACACGTCAACCCTTGACCCGGAACCGGGCGGAGCCCAGCTCAGGTTGATTGTGCCGTCGAAGTTATCCTGTGCCAGCAGGTCGAGGGGGGCATCCTCGAACAGGCAGCTGCCGTCGTCAATTGCAGCGTAGGGGTCGTAATTCAGGGCGTCTTCGGCAGTACAGCCTTCCTGACAGAGATCACCGATACCGTTGCCGTCTTCATCCGCCTGATCGGGATTGTAGAGGTCCGGACAGTTGTCATCCCCTTCAAGTAAGGAATTCCCGGGTTCATCGCCAGGGCAGTAGCTGCCGAGATAATCGTCCCCATAACCGTCACCATCCAGATCATCCCAGTAGTTCACCGGGTAACTACAACTGCCATCGTCTAAATTCGCCTCGGGATCATAGTTGCAGGCCGCTGCATCGGTACAGCCATAAATGACCTCAGAACAGTCTCCACCGTCAAATAACCACTTGCTGCAATTTAAATCCGGATTCTCGTCGAGGCCGTTATTGCACTGCCCGTCCCCGAGCAGGATCAAATCCTCTTCGGCAAAACAAATCCCCGTGCAATCGGCGTAAAAACCCTGTGAAGCACAATCCTCGCCGCCCTCAATGAAGGAACCGGTAAACGAAAAACCCAAAACCAATCCTTCACTATTGGTTGACACCATGAATCCCGCAGCTCCGGCGCTTCCGCCGGAAGCTCCATCGAGCGTGAATCCGACAAAGCCGGAAAGCAGTGTGAATTGAAAGCCGCCTATGTCCTGGGATGAATTCAGAGATACTTCTACTATCCCGCCGCTGTAATCTGTAATCGCCATATAGGCATCCCAGGTTTCATGATTCTCGTGTACCGGTGGAGCGGTCCCGCCGCCGTTACCAACTATGTAAGCAGGTCCCAACTGAACCGTCAGCGATTCCCCGATTTGGTTAGATAAAACCAGATCGCCAATATCGAACCAGCCGTTTTCCGATTGCACACTCACATCGAGAAAAGTGAGCGGAGAGCCGGCACAATCGCCGCTGTCGAAATTCCACTGCTGACACATCAGATCCACTCCATAGGCTCCGGCATCACAATATCCGTCGCCCTGCCAGGTCAAATATTCATCTCCAAAACAATAGCCGTCACAGTCTTCATTCAAGCCCTGCTGGGCGCAGTTTTCACAGGTCAGATCATCGTTTGAGGGGTCATCGTCACAGACATCACAATTGTCCACATAACTTGATCCGAAGCAGATACCGGCACAGTCCAGTTCCGCGGTCTGGCAGCAGTTACCGAGCTCATCCAAAACTGCACTGCCAAAACAGACACCCTCGCAATCCATGGCCCAGTTGAACTCCAGTCCTGTGCTACCCTGAACACATTCACTACAGTTGTCGATGAGGGCTGTTCCATAACAGATATTTGCGCAGTCAATCTCAACAGCATTACAACAATTGCCCTCGCTGTCCATTTCAGCCTGACCGAAGCAGATGCCGGAACAGTCCAGTTCCGCGGCCTGACAGCAGATCCCAAGCTCATCCAAAACTGCACTGCCAAAACAGACACCCTCGCAATCCATGGCCCAGTCGAATTCCAATCCTGTTGTGCCCAGTACGCATTCACCACAGTCATCCGTCACTGCCGTACCGAAACAAATCCCGGAACAGTCCATATCCTGATTGTTACCGGCGCAGACGCCGCAGTCATCAAGCATTAAAATATTCGGCATGGGATTCCAGCAGTCCGGTTCGGGGTCTAAATTGTTTGAGACCCATCCTTGCGGGATATCATCAGGGCAGAACTCAGCGCCATCTCCACTTCCGTAGCCGTCACCATCCTCATCCGCATACCAGAGTCCGGAATAGATGCAGCCCCAATTCTGCAGCGCTTCAGGGTCATAGTTACAGGCGGAGGCATCCGTGCAGCCATATACTGTGCTCTCAGTCAACTGGACGGCTGAGATTGCAATAAACAGATCACCGAAGACACCACTCCCGGCGGAGTATTCCGGCAGCAGGACGTATTCAGTCATAGTGGCTGGTCTCCACAGGCGATAATAAACCGGCTGGCCTTCAACAAAGCCCGGTAATTGATAGCCTCCGAGTGAGCAGTTATCGATTGAACCTATCGCCGATATTTCCAACTGACTGCCATCCCAGATCCCTGCACCTACGAGTAATTCGTCCAGTTGATTGGAGCAATCTCCCGAGTTTGTAATTCCCTGGGCATCAAAGATACCGATCTCATCTCCGGGCTCAAGCTCGGAAATCGTCTCCAAAAAAATCAGCAGTTGAAAAATGCCCGTGGGTCCGATCGCCAGGTTATAAAGCTCATATTGGGAATATGGGGCCGGAGGACCGATCTCTACTTCGAGTGGATTTCCTGCTCCATCTGCAAAAATGGCGTTGGCCAGTGTTACGCTGTCCGGTGGCGTACTTACGGACCAGGTCAGACTGGTCAGGATGCTCTGCCCCGGCGGTATAACACTCCCGCCCACAGAATATCCCAGGATCAGTCCGTCGGCATTGATTAATTGTGTAAATACCGCATCATCAGCTGATCCTCCCTCCAGGAAGGAACCGGGAGTAAACTCAACTTCAGGAATGGTGACGATATTGAATTGAAACCCGTACACGGGTTCACTGTTGTTCATGGAGATCGTCAGCTGATTCGCCTCTGCTGCAGTCACGGAAAGATACACTTCTGTATCCCGGGTAGGCCTGGAAGCATACGCGTTGTCCTGTACCATTGGGGTAGAGGCATGCTGAAAAAAAGTTTCTCGTGTGGATTTGCTTATCGTGAGTTTTGCAGTAGTAGATTGGGCGTTTGTGAAATTCAGCAAGGCTGCCATCAGAACCAGATTGAGTGGAAACCATAATATTGATTTCATTTTCCCTCCGATTTTACCAGTATTGAGTTCAGAATATTTCTGAATTCTGTTGTCTCAATTTACTACTGTGGTTTGGTTGCAAACAAGCTTGGGCGAGAATTGGTCTCATCACTTTGGGCTCAGGCTCAGTTTGATTTTTGATCGAAATAATACAACTCTCCGGCATTTGTTAAAATATCGTAATATTAGCGACCTCATTTGGAGCATATCATTCTAAAATCTAAATATTTTCTTCAGATCGTTTTGCTCACAAGCCTTCTGCTGACGGCTCCGCAGAAGGATCCCGGCCGTATCAAGCCTGCAAAAAACCACGCTGCAATTCTGCCTCGCACACGCGATATTTCCCGGGCCTCCGGAGCAGCCCCAAAACTCCGGCAGCGTCCTTTACAGAAGAAGCTCCCGCAAAAGCGCGAAGGGCTCATTCTGCCGGTCCCACCAAAATGTCATTGGACTGGTTCAGTAGTAAATTATTTCTGTTGGGGAGATGTCAACAGGGACAGCTTGGTTGACATCCTAGAGATTGTGATGATGGTCTCTTTAATCACAGCTGAGTATGCATTGACCGAAGAACAATTGCCAATTGGCGATTTGGACGATGATGCTCTCATTGATGTTGCGGATATCGTAATAGCTGTTGATCAGATACATAAATGTTAATTGTACGGGATTTTTCTGGTGAATGTACACTCCTCATCATCTTAATTATAACTCACTTATAGAGTATATCTATTGTTATGGATTATATCATTAACCGGTAATTTTGTCCTTTAAACAGGCGGGAAGCTGATCAGTAAGAACGGAAATTGCTTTTGGGTAACCCGAATATTCTTTTATATTTTAATAATGCAGCGAAACCCCAAAGGCAATTTGCTGATAATCCTCGGGAGCTCCCAGATATTTCCAGTAATAATCCTGCCATGAGCCGTGAATACTGAAGTGCTGATTCAGCATCATTGAAAAACCTGCGCTCACCACTTCTCTGAGGTCATTATCATAATAACCTGAATAGGGTACGGGCAGATACTGATAACCGCCATAGAAATGCAAAGGTAACATCGGCATGTGAAAGACCGCTCCCACATGCTGGGATATGGTGTTGTTAAAATTACTGCGGATATCGTTATTGATACCAATCTCAACGGGAAGTTCGAGATCTGCTTCAAATATGGTTTTTGAATGGAACCTCAGGCTGCTCCAGTCCGTCCATTCGGCTTCATAAAACAAATTAAAAAAACGTGAGTTGAAAGCACTGCCGATATGAAATACAAAAGGTCGCGTGAGAGAGTATTTCCAGGTGTCCGAGTAAGAGTTATCCCCCTCCTGATGATCTGAATACGTAAAACGGTCATCAACCCAAAGCTTGGTCGGGAATTGGATTGAGGCACCCACCTGGAACTGCGGTAACACCCTTTGCAGGAATCCAACGGAACCGCTGAACCCCCGGTAGGTTGGATTAAAATAGTAAGTGGAATCTGCCCATTCATTCAGCATCTCATCCTGACCGCGGTAATATTGCAAATTTCCACCGATGTAAAGGTGCTTTGAGAATTCAATGGCAGCGCCGAAGCTGGTTATGTAAATTCCACCATTTTCAGATGTCGTCACACTCTCGGAAGTGTAAGTTCCGGAAAAATCAGTCTCTCTGTGAATACCGAAGCCCAGCACCAGACTGCCTTGATAGACCGGCAGGGGCATTTCAGCGTAGAGTCCTCCAAAACCACTCTCTGACTGTCCGTTGATTCCACTGGTGTATTTGCCGTTGGTGAAATTACTGGTAACAGTTGTGAAACGCTGCAGTGCCAGGTTGGCCGGATTTGATGAAAATCCGGGAATGATATCGCCGGCGGCCACAGTTGCCATGCCAACCCCACTTTGAAGAGACTGGGAACCATTAAACCCAAAAAAAGGACGCAGGGCATCGTATTCATTCTGCGACCACAGGAATAAGAACAGAAGAGGAAACAGAAGTATTTTTCGCATTATCTGGGTCTCCTGCCTGGTTTTTTCGAGATTTTCTTGCCCTGCTTGTGCGGTTTGTTACCACCCGGTTTATGGTCTTCGTTCTGGCTGCCGGAATGATTCCCCGGATTTGCCGGTCGTACCGCTGTGGGCTGCGACACTGATGAATTGCCGCCTCCACTATCGTTGCCGGCGCTTGTTCCCCTGCCGCCCCTTCCGGGTCGGGGATCATAGTTGATCTCCCTCTGCTGTTTTTTCACTGGACCGTTACTGTTACCATAATATCCCCAGTAATGCCCCTGTGAATACGGATAATCGTAGAGTCCGCCCCAGTACCAGTAATAATCATCGTAAAAATAATTATAATCATAATAGTAAGGGTCATAGTAGAAGTCCGTCCACCAGTAATAACGTCTGTATCGCGGGTGGTGCGAATACCGTCCCCACCAGAAATCGTTATCATAGGCATAAATGTTCACATAGTCTCCGGAAACATAGGTATCGGAACTTTCCGGAGATTCCTCCCGATCAGCTTCCAACGGTGGCGTAACAACAGTATAGCACCCCGCAGAAAAAAGACTGATAAATAAGGTAAAAATCAGTTTGTTCATTTAATTCCTTCAATTTTGTGGTTGTCCTTATATGCCAACCTCCGGGGAGAGTTCCCACAGGTGTGACATCCAATATTACTTCTGAAATAGTGCATACTAAGGTGCCTGAACAAAATATGGGAAACCGACCATATAGGCGTTGTATGCACCTTCCGGGTTCAGAAGGGTCTCATAATCTATGACCTCAAAGAGCAGGTGGCAGGGTCGATTTTCTCCATTTGGATTCGACCCGTGTATGAGCCAGATTCTCGTGAATTCATTATCGTTTTCAGTTTGATCATGGGAAGTCAGTCCGTGCCAGTTCAGGGTGCTCCCGTCATCAAATAATGCTCTGCGGCCTTTAAATCCGTTGCGTCTTTTAAAATGCATGAACACTCCTTCGCTTGAGCCGGGATAGCTCCCTGCATCCGGATTTGAATTAGTAACGTCAACACGGGTTCTGATCAGGTCCATAACCGTTAAATGCGGCCACCCTTCCCGGTGGTAAAAAGTATTCAGCAGGTCAGCGTTAACAGCCATATTGAAAAAATTCGTATAGTCGTCACTGCCAAGATCATACAGGTCGGCATGAATGTCCGTGATTGTAACCGTACTCCCGGCGGATTGGCAAATTACCGGCGTAATACCATCCACAATCCAGTCATCAAGGAGAATTCCTGAATTACCGACCCGGCGGAATCTGACCCTTCTTTGGGAATCCATTTCAAAAGGTTTTTGAGTTGTATCCGTAGGTGTAAATACAAGATTTCCATCAACAGTGGCTGTGTCACCATCAAAGACTGTCAGCGTACCGGTGATATGCCTGTCGATGGAGGCATATACCGTATCGGCATCTATAACGTGAGCTTCTATTGTCACGCTACCTGTTACAGACTCAATACGCCTTACCCATCTGATTGGAAACTCATAAATATCGCCGGTGCTGCGTCCCAACAGGCTGTCTTCATCTTCATCCACAAGCAGTATTCCGGAATCCGAGTAATCTGACATGCCGTCAATACTGATTGAATCATCTTCCTCGACCAACTGCGTCAAGGCAGAGTCCAGATCATCCGTAGTCGGGTTATTATCAGTACAATTGGAGACTAATAGTACTGCGATTGCTAAAGAAATGAATAATTTAATCTTCATGATGATCCTCCGCTTTATTTAAATTGGCTGTTTTTCAGCCTTTTTTTCATCTGGCGCTTAAACTTCTGTTCAAAGACACCATATTTTGCCATTTGTTCAGGCGTCAGAACATCGTCGAGATTTTTCATATGGTCATGAACCAGTTCAATTTTCTGACGCTCCAGGTCACTTATTTGATCTAAAATTTCATCCATCCGTTTTTTTTGGACGGTGTTATCTTCGATCATTTGGTTCATTTCCCGATATAGCTTATTCTCATCTTTACGAATGCGTTCCAGATTATTTTCCAGCTCATTGACTCTGGGAAAGAAAACCTCAGCCTGTTTTTCAGTTAAATTCAGGTCTTTGGTCAATTCCCATTTTTTAAAGACCTGTACATCTTTATCTATCTGTCTTCTCTGCATTCCAAACAGAACTGTTAAAGACAGCACACAGGTAATCAATAGTATTTTTCTCATGTCTAGCCCTCTCGTATTATGGTTTTGAGCAAGTCTGTATTTTGGATATCTTCTTCTGCGATTTGCAGCAGATCATATATTTCCATCTCATCGATGAGATAATCGGCTGCCTTATCATCTGATATTTCAAAGAGTGCGTCATATGCATGGAAACTCTCGCTGTTTTGCTCGATGCGGTTAGCTAACTCAACCAGTTTGCTATGGTGGATTATGTTTGAAACCTGAAAAGTTATGATGACGGTTACCACCAGCGTACCAAGCGTGTTAAGCATTGCACGCTGCTGTTTTTTCCGGTTTATTTTCCGGTGAATGCCGTCAAGAAACCCATCACTCATATTATTTGACATTGATCATCCTCTTCAAATTATTCTTGGCCTTGTGAAAAGATACTTTTGCAGAGTTCTCTGAAATTGACAGCGTCGCCGCAACCTGTTTGAAGCTCATATCCTGAAAAGATCTCAGGATCATCACATTTCTCTGGCCTCTCGGTAATTTTGCAACCCATCGCATTAGTTCACTTTTTCTGCCATCGTTTTCTCCGGGTTCAACGGAATGTAAATTATCAGTGAGCTCCCCGCGAAAAATTGACAGTAATTTTTGTTTTCTGTAAAAGTTGTTAATCTGGTTGATGATGATCCTATAGACCCAGGTTTTGAATTCTGCCTCAAAGCGGAATTTCGCCAAACCAAAATAAATCCTGACAAAGATATTCTGCGCCGTATCGTCAGCATCCTCGCGGTTTCCGATTGAAGACCGTACGAAACCTCTGACCCAGTCTTCATGTCTCCGAACCAATACATTGAATGCATCTTCATCCCCGGTTTGAAACTTGCTTATTAATTCGTTGTCATCCATCATCAAAATTGCTCCTACGACGTATCAGGGTAAGATTGGTTAACTGGGTTTTTGTATATATTTGCGGACACATCAGCGGTTTCTGTGGAAAATCGTTGACCCGTAGAATATTATATTAATCGTGACTAAACCATGACACGTATCAAATGTAATTTCAGGGTAAGCTTTCGTCATCCGTTCCGGGGAGATTCCGGTACTAAAGACATTTCGGGAGCTGACTCTACCGCTAAATCCGTAACAGATTTATGCAGAATATTTAAATAAGATGAACTATCAATATTTTAGATTGCAGTTCTTTTGGGGCCACCTGTCAGGTGACAATTTTCATTACATTTTCGGCCGAGGGACCCCTTTGATCCTGATAAACGTCAAATTTGACTTTATCTCCGACCCTTAACTTTTGTCCCTTTCGAATGTGGGCAATATTAACAAAATAATCATAGCCCTCTTCATCTTCAATGAATCCCCAGCCTTTGAACTCATCCCAGGTTTTAACACGTCCTGTTATCATTTCATTTCCTTGCCCCGATATCAAAGCCGAAGTCTTTTTCAAATTCATTCGGGAAATCATATCCTTCACGGCCTGGAAAATGCATTATGGTAATTATATTTTCCCACCTGACCAGAAAGTTTGCCTCTATTTGCCGGCGTTCCTGTTTTTTAGGTGGAATGGGCTTTCCATCATCATCGGTTTCATTTACGAAGAATAAACCGGGGTGGGACAGCCATAAGCCAAATTGATCAAACCCTTTTACCAGAAAATTTCCGCTCTTTAGCGTCAGGCCGATATCTTTTAGACTTTCCGGCTCACGGAAAGAGATAAATACGATATCATCTATTATTTCATCAATTTTCATCATAGTTACTTTTTCCATTGATTTCGGTTATTTTGCCGGGTACAGGGTTATTGTCGTGTGTCTCAGCAACGGGAAATATGTTTTGAATACATCCTGAAGTCCTGCAGGTGTTAGTGAATTGATTCTTTCTCCGCGATGCAGAATATCGGAGGGGTCAACCCCGAATTCATAGCAGGCCTGCAGCGCATTCACCCAGTATTTATTGGTTTCCAGATTTATCTCACGTCGTTTTCTGTATTTTTCCATGACATTATGAAGTTCATCTTGCGTCGGAGGCTCTTTTTTCAGTTTACTGATCTCAGAAAATACGACCTTTATCATTTTATCAACATTTTCTGCAGAGCTGCTAAAAGCAATGAAGGTCTGTCCGAAATCAGATGCCGGTTGCATATTATCAGCACCTACCCAAACTCCGTAAGTTGCACCCATATCTTCACGAAGTATATTTCTAAGACGAACATCCAGGATATCTGTTGCGGCTTTGATTTTAAATACTTCTGTAAAATCTTTTGGGACCGCCCTATGAAATGTAATCCTCGTTGTACTCTTATCTTCACTGCCCAAATACACTTGTTTACGTTTAGGCAGAGCCGGGAAGTAATACTTGTAATCAACTGCTGCTAAGGTCTCATCATTCAGGGCAGGCAGACCCCCGATATATATTTGGACGAGGCGCTTTAGTTGAGCTTCGTCGAAATTACCAGTAAAAATGAAGGTGAAATTTCCGGGATTTGCGAAAAGTTTCCTGTAGATTTCCAGTGCAGCTTCTAAATTTACGGTTGAGAGCCGCTCAACAGTCCAGGGTTCCACAGTGTAATGACCGCTGTAATTTGTCTGATTTACCAGATCATAGAACATGGATTGGGGATTTTTATCTCTGTTTTCAACCATTACTTTATAACGTTCGATGAGGTTTGTAAAGCTGGTTTCATCGTAATTCGGTTCCGTCCAGGTCTCGTAGAGGAGTTGAAAGGCGGTTTCCAGATCTTTCGGTGTACTGCTCCCGTTCATGCCATGTCTATAACGGTCGATGTAGGGTGAGACATCCACCAGTTTACCGGTGAGCATTTTTTCCAGCTGAATGGAACTGAAACCACCCACGCCCGCCTCCCTGATAATACTGGTTGCAAGCTCGCCCGAACTGTACATTGATTCGGGTGTGGTTGAATTGCCACCGGGAGCAAACGAACGGAAGAGAATTTCATCATTTTTGAAATCGGTATGTTTCGCTATCACTGTTGCACCGTTAGAGAGCTTCCACTCATGCATATCCAGCTTGGTATAATACCATGATCTGACAATGCGCCCAGGAACAGGCATGCTCGAGATCAGCGGTTTATCGCTTGTATCATCCAGATAGGAGGATAAGTTCATCCCGGCAACTTTATCATACAGGGATAGTATTTCTTCGTTTGTCGGTGGAGCTTCGTTGTCACTTTCGGGCATGGCTACCTGGATCACAATGCTTTTATCGGGATATAGGTTTTCCGTTAACTGATTGATCTCTTCCAACTTCACTGCAGGCAGGAGTTTTTCTATCAAATTGTACTCCCAGCTTATACCCGGTGCCGGTATATTTTCGAGAAAGTAGTCAATCAGTTCATTGACCAGCCGGCGGCTTTCGGTTTTATCCCTGTCGTTGTAGGCTTTTTCATATCGGGCTGACAGGCGGGCGACGGCTCTGTCGAGCTCACCCTGAGTGAAGCCGTACTCTCTGACTCTTTTGATCTCAGTCAACAACGCTTCGATTCCCCGGAGTATTCCCCCGCTTTCAGTGGTGGCATATAAGGTTGCAAAACTTTTCGTTTGTACATAATTCGCCAGGTAAGCATAGGCCTGGACAAAGGGAGGGTTTTCCTGACGGATCATCTCCTTAAACCTCTGGCTTAACATGTCGTTATAAAGATTATTCAGCAATACTTCACGATAACCGCCGACTGTGGATTGATCAATAATATCATGTTTATAGGTGATCGTACAACTGGAGCGCTGCTGCTCCGGGTCAGTTGTAACGATGACCCTGGTTTGCTCATGATCGGGAACTGTGTAATTGCCCGGGGCTTCGGGATTGACGGGAGCCGAAATCCGGTCGAAATATGATTTGATCAGTGCTTCGGTTCTTTGTGCATCAAAATCACCTACGGCAATGATTGCCATTAAATCAGGCCTGTACCATTTGTGGTAAAAATCACGAACTCTATCGTAAGGCATGTTGTCAATAATATCCATTTTACCGATAGGCATCCTTTTGGCATATTTCGAATCACCGAACAGCACAGGAAATTGCTTATCGAATATGCGGGCTCTTGCTCCCCGGCCCAGACGCCATTCTTCCTTCACAACGCCCCTTTCTTTATCGATTTCGGAACCATCCAGAGTCACAAAACCTCCCCATTCGCTCATTATCTCCAAGCCGGAAGCGAACTGTTCCATATCATCAGTAGGGATTTGAAGCATGTACACGGTTCTGTCAAAAGCCGTATAGGCATTAAGGTCAGGACCGAAGGCTATACCGATGGATTCCAGGTAATCAACCAGTGTATTCTTCGGATATTTTTTAGTACCGTTAAAGCACATATGCTCAACAAAATGAGCTACACCCTGCTGGTCGTCCTCTTCATCTACGGAACCTGCATTTACGGCCAGGCGCAATTCGGCGCGTCCCGCAGGTTTATGATTTTCCAATATAAAATAAGTCAGTCCGTTGGACAACTGTCCGGTAATCACCTCATTGTTAAAAGGAACCGGATCCTGATAATTCGCTTGTGTAAAAATAAACGAAAGTGATAAGACAGCAACAAAAAATAATTTCATAAAATATTATTCCTTTTAATAGTTTATAGAATTCACCCGCCTTTAATTCAGTTTGTGTGAACAGACGGCTTGGTCTAATTCCCGGTTACCTGCTCCTGAAATCCTGTCTCCGGGAATTGTCTGGTGCTAAACCAATCCAATAGTGTTTTTCCTAATCGTATCCTGTATGGAGTTAAATCAAATTCGTATAGAAAAATAAAGGGGAGGCATAACCTCCCCCCCACTTTCTATATTTGATCCGACTTTATTTATCAATTTTTAATTTTTCTTTAATCGTTAACAATAGAGCGTTTATATCCTTGATATCCTGAACCATGGTTTCCTGCGATTTCTCAAGATTACTGATCCGGCGCTGATAATTCCGGAAATTTGCATCATATTCGTCCTGTATATCCTCAAGGTCGGATTTCACGCCGTTGATTTTTTTGGTGAGTCTTTTTCCGAGTTCATCCATATCGAGCTGCATTTTAATGAACTCATCGTCAATCTGTCCCATTTTTTTTGTATATTCATCATAGTGCGCTCTGAATTCGTCCTGGATTTCCTTAAGATGCTTTCCGTGTCCGATATATCTCAGGTCCAACCGATTTTGCTCTTCCGAGATCGTATTGATATTATCATTCTGCAATTCAAGCCTGGTATTAATATCATTTACTTTTATTGTATCGTTTTCATGAACGACGACCCAAAAATAAGCTCCGGCCAGAATGATTAAAAAGGTTACAATCCAAATTGCTCTTTGCATATTATTTCCTTATTTGATTTAAAACGATTATTTATTGCTCAAAATAATAGCGATAAATTTTGAATTTATTGACCAAACATCCAACGCTTTATTTAAGTTTTTTCGGTATTCCCGGGATTATCTGTATCAGGATCGATATCCGTGTTTTCAAATAAATGATGGCCCATGTGTATTACTAAATAGACAATGATCGTAAAAAATATCCCGTAAAATATGTGTCCTGACCCGCAAATAATCCCGACAACTGCAGAAAATATGTAAAGTAAGCGCTGATCAAAGTTCTGATCTCTGGTGAGGAGAATAACAGCCGTGATCACGGTAAATATTGAAGCTCCCAGTACAAATCCCGCAGAATTCTCAGTTGAAAAACCGGAGATACTCACCAGTGAGACTGCCACCAGACTGATGAGCGCAGAGTAGAAAATTTTTGATTCATTTCGAATTTTTCCCGGCTCATACGCCAGGGCACCGCCCAAAATTGCCCCAAAAAGTAACTTCAGGATAAATGCAATCAGAGAAAACATGCTGAAATTTAGCTAAAATGTTGTTTTGAATCGTAGTTTAAATTTGTAAAGATTCAAAAGGTCGAGAACGGGTGTTCCCAGAATTTGTATGTCCGGGACAAAGCCCCAGAATCTGGAATCGAAACTGTTGTCCCGATTATCCCCCATAAAAAAATAAAAATTGTGCTTTAGCGTATAGGTTTTCAAGTCACTGATGTTCTCGCCGTTGATTTTTAAGTTGTTATAAACGAGGTCGTAATCCTCTTTTCTGAAACGAACTTCCCAGGGATTGTAAATATTGTGCGCCCTGTTATTTTCTACCAGTTGTTGAATATACTGTTGCTGGTCCATCCGTTGTTGGCGTTGAATTTCAACTTTCGATCCGGATAATAATCCAAGTAGTTTGTATTTCAAAAACCCTTTCATTCGACCCATTTCATGTGCATCGATGACGGTAAACACTTTATCGCCCAGAGTAACCTGATTACCCTCCTGCACCAACAGCGTAATAACTGAGGACCAATCCCTGATCTTTGAAAAATCGATCTTCATGCCTTTAAACGGCACCACGAAAGTAGATATATTATCCTGATTTCCCCGGAAGTAGGAATAGAGATTCTGTTCTTTATCAGGCGGGTAGATCATACCTTTCACATATTTTGCATTTTGTGGAAAGGTCATCTTCCGGCCATTAACAAAGATATCACCGCCTGCAATGGAAACGGAGTCACCAGCCGTCCCTATGCATCGTTTCACATATTTTTGAAAAGGATCTCTCGGAAACTCGAAAATGGTTACATCGCCTGATTCCAGTTCCTTGAACTTCGGCAACCTGAACCAGGGAATATCAAAACCCAGGCGCGTCCAAATGAGGCCTATTCTTGTGGGAGTGCGCATGCCATAGATGAATTTATTTCCAATGAGCATATCACCCGTTAAAGTTGGGTCTTCCATTGAACCCGTCGGGACTACATAAATTTCCACAAGTGTTGCTTTGATGGTCAGGGCAATAATAATGAGGATCAGCATAACTTTGAGTTCTACCCAGAAATTACGGCTTAATCCTAAAAATCTTTTTTCAGCTGGATGATTTTTCATTATTTATTCTTTAATATTTGGGGGCTTATACTTTACCAGGCACCTGCTGTTCCGCCTCTTCGGCTGTCGCCCGATACCAGGATCATGTTCGTGGTTGTGTCAATTTCAATACAATTCGCTTCTCCAATTGCACTGCGAATATAAAATTGATAGCCTCTTTCGGAAAGCAGTTTGAGTGTTTCCAGAGAAAAACTGTTGTTCTCGAGTCCTACATAATCCGGCAGCCATTGGTGATGAAAACGCGGGGATTCCACGGCATCCTCAATGTTCATCCCAAAATCAATGACATTTGAGATGATCTGTGCAACCGTGGTAATAATTGTCGAGCCGCCCGGAGATCCGAGAACGAGTAACAATTCACCACCGGAGGTTTCAACTATGGTAGGTGTCATGGAGCTGAGCATGCGCTTCCCCGGTTCAATCGCATTGGCCCGGGCGCCGATAAGTCCGAAATTATTCGGAACACCTGGTTTTGCAGAGAAGTCATCCATTTCATTATTAAGCAAGAACCCGGCACCGTCAACTGTAATTCCATTTCCGAACCAGCCGTTCAGGGTTGTGGTGACGGAAACCGCATTACCCCATTTATCCACCACTGAGTAATGGGTAGTCTCATTTGATTCATTATAGAAAAACGGAAGATCACCATGGCTTACCTTGCTGCTGGGAGTAGCCAGTACAGAGTCCACATCTAACCAGCGGGTTTTTGCATATTCTTTCGAAATTAATTCATCTAACGGAATGTCAACAAAATCTATATCTCCTAAGAAGTGTGCCCTGTCCGCATAGGCGCGTCTTTCGGCTTCCACGACATAATGGAGATGGTCAGCACCGTGATAAGATAATGTTCCCAAATCCAGGTTTTCAAGCTGATTGAGGATCTCAGCCAGCACAACACCTCCCGAGGATGCCGGCGGCATCGTATAAACTTTGTAGCCCCGGTAATCAAAAGTGACCGGTTCCCGCTCAACAGCGTGATAATTTTTCAGGTCTGCAGCAGTAATGAGGCCGTCTGTTCTTTGCATACAGTCCACGATCATTTTACCCGTGGCACCTTCATAAAATTCTCTGGGACCTTTTTTACTGATTCTCTTTAAAGTTGCTCCAAGATCTCTTTGGATCAGCATATCTGAGATTCCAAAGGGCGTTGATTTGGTGAAAATTTTCCGGCTTTCAGAATCACGGGACAAATATTCGGCTTTCAGATTCAGCCTTTCAGCATCCTGAAGATGAAGTTGGAAACCCTTTTTGGCGAGGTTGATAGCAGGTGAGATGAGTTTTCGCCAGGGCATCAACCCGTATTTTTTATGCGCAAGACCGAATCCGTCCACCGAACCCGGAACACCGGCCGCCCAGGAAGTTTCCAGACTTTTCCCGGGGATGACCGCTCCGTCATCGTCTAAAAACATATCCCTGTAGGCCGCAGCAGGAGCTTTTTCTCTGAAATCAATGGTGGTCACCGTGCCGTCCGCCAAACGGATTACCATAAATCCGCCGCCGCCGAGATTGCCGGCTGCGGGATGGGTCACTGCCAGGGCAAAACCTACGGCAATGGCAGCATCAACGGCATTTCCGCCTGCTTTCAGAATTTCGATGCCGGTTTGTGTCGCGAGTTCGCTGGAAGAAGTTACGGCTCCGTTATAGCCGGCAGCATCCGGAACCCGGCCCTGTAACAAGATGATCAGAGAGAAAAAGAAAAAGATTTTTTTATACAACAGACAATCCACTTTTTATTCGTTTAATGACCGGTTTCGACCCATAAAATTGCACCGAAATTACATCAAAGCGCGCATTCTGAACGATTCCTTTTTCCTGCAGAAATGTACTCGCTGCAGCAATAATACGGTCGCGTTTCCGCAAGTCAATCTGATCCAGCGGGTCTCCCCAGTTACGCCGTGAAAGCTGGGTTTTGACTTCTGAAAATACAATTTCGTCCCCTTCCCGATGAATGATGTCAATCTCCCCAACCTGAGGGACATTATAATTGAGGTCTAATATTTCATATCCCAGTTTAATGAGTCCTCCGGCTGACAGCTGCTCCCCCAAACGGCCGAGTTTCCTCTTATCTTTTAAATCTGCAAAGGTTGGCAGGTATTTTCGCACCGGATTGAAGGATTTCCGGTGAATGGGTGTGGCTCCGAAGCTGCGAATGGCTTCGAGATGTTCCCGCGTGCCATAACCCTTATTTTTTTTCAGACAATATTCCGGATAGACTTTATCATATTGCAGCATCATCCTGTCTCTGGTGACCTTTGCAAGGATGGAGGCAGCTGCAATGCTGAGGGACCGGTCATCACCATGGATGATGCTTTCCTGCTGAAAGCCGGGTAAATCTGCAGGATTTCCATCGACCAGAAGCACTTCCGGACGCATCTTCAGACTGCCCACAGCCCTGCGCATGGCGAGATAGGTTGCCTGCAGGATATTCAGTTTATCGATCTGCCGCTCATGGACAATGCCAATCCCCATATCTGTGGCTTCCTGACGGATCAAATCAAACAGCAGCTCTCTTTTCCGGGCACTGAGCTTTTTGGAATCCCTCACCCCGGCCAATTCAATTCCTGCCGGAAGAACGACTGCCGCCGCCACAACCGGGCCGGACAGAGGACCTCTTCCCGCTTCGTCGATTCCTGCGATTCTCTGAATTCCCCGGGCATAATATTTATTTTCAAAAGTCAGCATTATCTGTGATTTGGAGGCGATCCCGTGCAACACAATTAGAACTCTTGTGTGGGACTCCGAAATGAATTATCTCTATCAAATCAACGGATCTGCAGGCTTTGGTGGGATGAACAATATTTCGCGCCATCACTGCCATGGATTTAGCAGCTTGTGAGACTTTGGCAGATAGTCGTATTTTCTGTCTGAAGACCGGGTAATTCTTCATCCTCTACAGAAGCATTTGGGGAAAATTTTAATTTACAAATCATTTCTTTATGAGTTCACAAAAGGGCGCAATGGCAAAGACAATCAACTGGTACAAAGTACTTGACCACAAAGAAGAGCTTTCTGAGGGGAGGGTCATGACAGTAACCGCAGGAATCAAGGATATCTGCCTGACCCGTTTTGATGGGAAATATACGGCGCTGGAAAACAAATGTCCTCATCAGGGCGGACCTCTGGGCGAAGGCAGTATCGAAAATGGAATGCTGCGCTGTCCCTGGCACGGCTGGGACTATCATCCCTGTACGGGCCGGCCACCCGGTGGCTATGATGACGGTCTTGAAATATTCGACCTGAAAATCGAAGATGATGCCGTCTATATTGGACTGCAGGAAAGGGAAGCTCATAAAACGACAATCTCCGACATCATGGTTGAAACCATGGTAAACTGGGGAGTCAACAGGGTCTTCGGCATGGTGGGTCATTCTAATTTAGGTCTGGCGGACGCACTGCGGCGGCAGGAGTCAAAGGGGAATTTAAAATATATCGGGATCAGACATGAGGGTGCCGCCGCATTTGCGGCATCCGCTTACGGGAAATTGACAGGCAAGCCCGCCGCCTGTTTTGCAATAGCCGGGCCGGGATCCACCAACCTGTACACCGGACTCTGGGATGCAAAAGTTGACCGGGCTCCGGTGCTGGCACTTACCGGGCAGGTTGCAACACAGGTCGTGGGTACCGGTAATTTTCAAGAAGTTGATCTGATCAGAGCCTTTGGTTCCGTTGCCCGTTTTAATCACCGGGTGGAACAAAACAGTGACCATGCAGAGCTAATGTCCCTGGCCGTTAAATAGGCCTCTCTAAACCGCGAAGTTTCTCACCTCACTTTTCCCGATGAGATCCAAACCATTCCCGCTGCAGAGGGTCAAAACCCGACAACCCCCGAAGGAAGGATGCCATCTCTTCAAATTTCGCCCCCGGAAGATGCTTTCCAAAAGGCCCTCAAACTATTGAACACTTCCCGTCGGCCGGCAATCATAGCCGGGCATGGCGCCCGCTTCTGTATGAAGGAAGTCCTTGCCCTGGCGGAGAAACTCAACTGTCCCGTGATGACCACATTCAAGGCCAAGGGGCAGATCTCTGATGCTCATCCGCTGGGATGCGGCGTACTCGGGAGGAGCGGAACCCCCATTGCCTAGTGGTTTATGAACGAAGCCGACCTGTTACTGGTGATCGGAGCATCATTTTCAAATCATACGGGGATCACTCCTAAAATACCCACAATGCAGATCGATTTTGATCCTCTCGCTTTGGCAAAATTCCATAAAGTCGATGTACCCGTATGGGGAGATATTGCGATAACCGTCTCCAAATTGAGTGAAAAACTTACAGCGGCGAGTGACCGCTTTGATCACAGAGCTGAAATTGCCCGGCGAAAAGCCATCTGGCAGAAAGAAAAACAAAAACGCCTGCTGGAAGAAAGAGGCATGGGAATCAGCTCCATCGCCGTCTTAGATGCC
>JAJRUW010000101.1 GCA_024277615.1 Fidelibacterota bacterium
AAAATAACAGTCCATCCTTTTAGGAGAAAAGAATTGTGAGAAAGTCTATTCACTATCCCCTGAATCATTTCTAAATGACTTTGTTTCATTGACATGCTTAATCTCTTTCACGCATAACGCTCAAGCTCTGCGGCGTGATGAGTTTTACCACCGAAACTTCTGTTATGCAAATCTACATTCATTGAACCTCCAAAACTTGAGTGCTACGCTACCCGCCCATCACGTCCGTAGCAGCGCATTGTTAGGGGTTTTCTTTATTGCTTCTTTTTTCCGCTTCTGCTTTCCATTTTTCTTCAAGGTTGGAAAAATTCTGAATAGTACGTTCCATATCAATATTTACAGGGATAAATGCGTTACATTGACTAAGACATTCCTCAGTATCTGAATTCCATATAGTCAAATGCCCATTTAAATAAAGATCTGATAAAAATCTGTAGTAGTCTGCTGAATACTTCGCCGACACTTCTTCACCATTATCATAAATATTACACTCATTTATAATATCATGTTTGAGGTGTTCATTAGCAAAGTCTAAGTGTAAAATTAAATGTACAAGTGAATCTTCGGAGACACATGTCATATGAATTTGACCGTCTTTACCATTAGCAACGGCTTGAGTTATAGCCAATCCTTCAAAATGTGAATACTCTTTTTTGGATTTTATTCTTAAACTGATATTAAGTGAAACCTCTATTGTTTTTGTCGGTACGTCATCTAGATTTTTAAGTGAAGTAATCAAGTCATTGGCAAAAATATTTTTGAATCCATATAATTCGTATAAATGTTCTTTATGGATGGTTCTTGAGGACTTTATATCAAACTCATTCTCAATCAATAATTCGGAGAAATTTTTAATTAATGGAAGATCCTTATTTAATCTAAGAATGTCATCAGTATTTTCAGGATCAACCGTTGGTTCTATACCAGCATGAGCAATTGCACATCTACAGGAAACATATAGATACTCAGGTATTGAACTTACTTCGCTTGATAGTTCTTCCTTTCTTTGAAGGGCAAAACTATCGTATATATTGTCAATGTTTTTTTCCATCCATTTTTTCTGGTCACTAGAATTAGGAAATTTTAGATTAATTATTTTGTAATAACTTAAGAAACTATATGCAGTGTGATCTAAACTTAATGCTTCTCTATACAGTGCTAAGGCTAACCTTTTGTTTGGTTCAACAGGATCAGGAAAATACTTATGATCCACACTCCCAGAAATCAATCTAATAGTAGCATTCTTAGCCATTCGAAAAGGATGTGGACTTCCACTTGTCCATTCTTTCACCTTTATAGGTCGACCTTCGACCCAAGTTAATGAACTTAAGTAATGAGTTATTAGTTTAATACCTTCTTCACTTGCATTAGGCCCATCAATTTTTGTAGCAATACACGGTAACAAGGTATCATCTTCAGGCAATATTAATAGGTCTTTCTCTCTAAATTTTATGACAAGAATTTCATCAGGCCATCCAATACCTTGTTCAATATTTGCTATTGCCCAAGCACTTCTGGTCTTTGAATAATCATAAGCTTCTCTTCCAGAAATAATCTTATTGTATATGAAATCCAAGAAAACCCCTAACTATGATTATACGGCTCGCGCATCTGCACTATACGGCTGAAAAAGCCGTATAAACAAAATAGCGCTGTTTGTCTTAACTTTTTGTCAGTATTGTGATAAACACAATATTCTTCTTGTTTTTCTCCTGTGTTATACGGCCAAAACAGCCGTATAACACAAATTGAAATTTTACTCATAAACTATCACCGGGGCTCTTTACGGCCTGTTAATTCAGTGCATTTGCAAATTCAATATCTAGTCTGCATTCTGCTTACAGATCAATATTTTCCAAAAACCAGCATAAATAAATTCCCGGTCCGGTTATATATTGATTCAAAATAATATCCCTTTATCAGTCCTGCCCTCTGCCATACCGGTCACCCCGGTATGTTCTCAGGCAGCATTCCAAACTGCCTGCTTTCTATCGATTACCTAGCCGTTGATGATCCAGCCCACAAGTGTAACTATATCCAAAATATCCTGCGCATTATCTTCATTCAGATCTCCGGCCCACAGTTCGTAATCCGTAGGGTCCGGAACGCTGCCGATGATAATTCCAACGAGTCTGACAATATCCAGAATATCCCGGGCGCCATCCTGATTCAGGTCGCCCCGCATACCGTAACAACTGCCGTCATCCAC
The DNA here is from genome assembly GCA_024277615.1 of Fidelibacterota bacterium. Taxonomy (GTDB): domain Bacteria; phylum Fidelibacterota; class Marinisomatia; order SCGC-AAA003-L08; family JACNLC01; genus JAADGM01. Next base: position 2,210 of record JAJRUW010000101.1, read on the forward strand.
AGTTGCATCAGGATTATAGTTATAGGCCTCTGAGTCGGTACAGCCGTAAATGGCATCTGAGCCTATGATGTAGCCGTTATCCGTAAGCGGTAGCGGTACACCTTCGTTAAGCAGGACCGTGGAGAAATTAACATAAGCCCATTCACCGATATCCAGTTCTGCTGTAGTGTGAAAGCGCAGAAAAACCAAAGTGCCCGCCGAGCTCACATCTGTTATTCCGGCTCCGGCAATTGTCAGTTGATTGTCTGTCACATTGGATGCATAACTCCAGCCATCCGTCAGACTACCCTCGGTGATGACCTCAATGAATTCAAGCTCCGGCTGTCTGAAATTAATACCGATCTGGCATGAGTTTAAAACCTGACCCGGAGGCAGCTCACCTATATTGACGGGGTAATCATAGTCTGCTCCGATTGTAGCATAAACATCCGGCAGGGACAGAGTCGTATCAAAGATTTGGATATCCCCGGATATCCCTATTGCACCCACAGAATCCGTCGCCAGCACCTGAATGGTTCCGCTGTGAATGGCCGTCAGCAGACCGGCTTCATCGATGATTGCAACGGCTGGATTTGAGGTTGTCCAGGTATAAGGTTCAATTCCGCCGCCGGCGTTGAAGCTCAGGGTATCCCCGGCAATTAAAACTGAGCTTGCCGGGTACACAGTAATGGTAGGAAGCTGGTTAACCGTTAACATGCTGGTATGCGTGCGTGCCAGAATATCTTCATTGAACAGGGCGGACTCAAAACCGACATAGCTACCACCCCAGTTCGAAAGACTGGCGGCAAATTCAACATAAAACAGAACTCCGCTGCCGGAGAGGGGCGAAATTGTAGCAAAGGCGGCATATAAATTGTTTCCTCCCGGGTAATTGAGTACCGGATCGGAGTATCCCTCCAGCAGCGTACCGGTGGTGACGATGGAGGTTGGCGTAATGATACTCTGATTAAAACTAAGCGTAAGGTTGCCTGAGGTTATGGCTGCCTGAGTGAGGTCCGAGACATAAATCGGCAGGTCGATGAGTTCACCCTGCCAGACGCTGGAGTCGGGCAGCGCCAGGTCAAAACTCTGCACTGTGATCTGTCCGCTGATGCCTGTGGTTCCGTCCGAATCCGTGGCCTGGATCTGACAACTGCCCTGTGCTTCTGCGCTGAAGAGTCCCGAGTCATCGATACTCCCCACTGTTTCATCACTCACAGACCACTCATAGGGCGGTGTTCCGTTCGCTGCGAATTGCAGTGTCTCTCCTACGATCAAGATAGTACTTCCCGGAGAAGTATTTAAGATTGGTTCGCTATAGATTTGCAGATAACCATCCGTTAATGTAATTCCCGGACTGCCCTCATTAAAATAATTGTTTGCTGCCGGGTTGAACTGGAAATAACTTCCGCCGGGCTGCAGACACAGCAGGCGGATTATCAGCAGGGTGCCCGAACCGCTCAGGGGTTCCACGCCGGCACCGGCCATGAACAATGTACCGCTGTTACTGCCATTCACGGTGACGGAGCCGAAGGCTTCCGAAATTGTACCGGTGTTGATCACTTCAAGCAACTGAAGCCGTGTCCCGTTGTAGTTGATGCTCAATTGATAAGAAAGTACATTCTCACCGGTAAAACTGCTGTCGGCATAAACGGGAACATCAATTATATCGCCTGCCAAAGCCGTGAGATTATTCGGAATTCTCAGGGCAATGGGGTCAGCCCAAAGCCCTGTAACCAATAACGCCATCGATAATAAAATAAACTTAATAAATTTCATTGTACATACCCTTTCATGTCCTGGTCTGTGTCAATTGACAATTTAACTGTTACCCTATTTCAACAGCATCACTTTTTGGATTTCCCCATATTCCCCTGCTTCCAGCCTGACAAAATAAAGACCGCTCTGCATATTATTCCCGGCTGCGTCCTTGCCGTTCCAGCGGAGCGTATATTCTCCGGCAGTTTTGGTTTCGTTCAACAGGGTTGTCACCTTCTGCCCCAGCACATTGAAAATATCCAGGCGGATGTACACATTGTCTTCCGGGATTGAGAAACTTAAAGTTACACTCATATTAAAGGGATTCGGATAGGCAGGATGTAAGGCAAACTTTTCCGGAGTTCCCTGGATTAGGATCTCGCCCGATTTTGCGATTGAAGTCAGATCATCTTCGTGAGCCAGGAAACGCTCAATGGTCACTGAGGTAGAGACAGTTCCGATAATGTCTGTGGCAGCCTGCAAAGTAACTTCATAAACCGGTAAATTCTCAGGCAGAGACAGGGTGCCCGCAAGGGCCAGTTTTAAAATACCGGCTTGCTCATCCACACTGAATCTGAAGTTCATGCCTGCTGCTTCAGCCGTTGGTTCAACACTGATGAGCGATAACAGGTCGGGATCGTAACTTAAGGTTGTCTCCAGTGCTGTGAGTCACTCGGAGTGTTCCAGAAATACCGGCAGTGTGATCAATTTACCCTGATCCACAGAACCGTCTTCAACCCGCAGCCTGGTGTCGGTAAATTGCAGCGGCGAATCATGGTAGAGTTCCTCGGCCGGGAAAGAATTAATCAAACCGACCACATACTGCAGTATCAGACTGGCATCGTAAGCGGTTACGGCGTCGGCACCTCCATTGCCGCTGACATCTGCAGCCTGCTGCTGGATTTCATTCAAATCGATATTCCCCACAGTATATTGCAGGATCAGGGAAGCATCAAAAGCCTGGATAAAGCCGTTCAAACTTACATCCCCCATTCTGGGATTCAGAGCGCCAGCGGTCAGCCAGGGGTCGTAATCAACGCTGTCAGAAACGGGTTCTCCCGTACCGCCGGGGTTATCGATATGGGTTGGCCCCGAATTATCACCCCACCAGTTGTTTTCGGCATCGATCACAAAACTTTGATCATTATTGTGCACAGCCTCATTGGTAATTTGTGTAAAATCACAGTAATTGATTACCGGATTCGCCGCACCAAAGGCATTCACGCCCCAATAATCATTATAAAAGGAGCAGTATTGAATAGTGGGATTGGCACTGAAGGCTGATACTGCCCCCAGAGGATTGCCATAAGGATAACCCGCATGATTGATGATACAGTGACGCAAATTACAAAGAGGGTCCAGTGACTGGCTTTGAAACGTGATACCGCGCCAGATATAATTATAGGGGCCGTCTGCAGAGCCATTGGCATTCGTGTCCCCGCCGTAGTAATCATCTTTAAGGCTGGTGAAAACAATGGTGCTGTCGAAGGAGGCTCCCCCCAGGGCCAATAAACCTTTATAGACCGTTAAGCCGTTATTATTGGTGAATTTACATACTACACCGGGTTCTATGGTCAACGTCGCACCGGTCCCAACAGTGTAATTATCAAAAATATAGGGAATATTATCAATCCCTCCGAAGGATCTTTTAGGCAAGGTTACATCCTGGGCCAGAGTCTCACTGATAACATCAATGCCCCTCCAGGTTGTTCCGGAAATCATATTATTTGAAGTTACCGCCGGATAGGAAACCAAAGAGATCCTCAGGGGGTAATACACGAGGTCATTGAACACATTGTCGGTGATCGCGGGCTCGGAAGTACCGTTGGAGGCGATCCCGTGGTTTAAATGCTCAAAGAGATTATTGGTTATCGAGGGAGAAGCGGAATTAGTACTGATGCCCCAATCCTTATAGCGGAATACTGCATGATCAATGAAGCTCGCATCATCACTTACATCGTTAAAAGTCAGCCAGGCCCCTCCCTGAATAACCGGAGAACTGCCTCCGCCATCCTGATTTGTGTCCGGCGGATTACCATATTCATCATCGGAGAGAAAGGTGAAGACAACGGGATTTTCTTCAGAACCTTCCACACGTAATTCTCCATTCACGATAAAGTCACCCGTATTCCAGGGTTCTTTTATCACAATCCCCTCAGGGATTGTAATTGTGGTCCCGCTATTGATAAAATACTGCCCCCATAAGGTATAAGTAATATTATCAAATCCTGCGAAATTTCGAATAGGAATTGTGTCATTCTGTGACCAGGTTTCGGCATGAATACCGATGGAAAGGCGCCCTGCATTGAGCACCGTATTGTTGCTGAAGGTCGGCTCGGAAAACATACTCATATAGACAGGTTCATAGGTGATCGAATACATTTGTGTATTGTGGATCAAGGGGTTTGCCGAACCGTAAACACCCACAGCATTGGTTGAAGACTGCTGGATCAGGCAGCTGTCTATATTCGCATAGGAATTTTCAAAACGCAGTGCCCCATTATAATAGTTGCTGCTGAAAGCATAACTTGAACGGCCGGAATAATTGATCTGGCTATTTTTTACCACATTCAGGGAATCATCAGAGCTGTCATAGAAGAAAACTCCGTCCCAGTTCCCGGCACTCGGTCCGGTGGCATTCCCGTCATTATTGGTGTCTCCGCTGACAGAATCATCATAAATGGACGTAAAAACGACATTTTCCGTCGGCGTTCCCACCGCCGACAAAGCACCCTGAACACGCATATAACCGCTGGGCTGAAATTTTAATACTACGCCGGGTTCAAGTGTCAAATGGGCATTCGAACTAATGGTCATATTTTGAGCGATATAGGCGATATTACTGATTCCTGCCACATCCCTGCGGGCCAGGTCGGCATCGGAGGACAGGGTCCCTTCGAGGAGAAAAATACCCTGACTGCCATTAGCTGAAAAGGTGATTCCGGAAAACTGGGGATTCGCTTTCAGTGACATGGCGATGGGATCTAAACGGCAGTTCTCAATAGCAACATTTTGTATGAGCGGTGAGGACTGCCCGTTGCACCATACTCCATAATAATAGGAACCGGAAATCAAAGAATTCTGTACCGTCCCGCTGGCGTTTGTAAAAGACACTGCTCCATAACTTCCATTACCACCATATTTTAACTGCGCGTGATCGATAAGACAATAACTGTCATCACTGGTTTCGTTGAAGCGAATTCCATACCAGTTCCCCCAGTCCGGCATTGAGCCGTTTCCATCACCGTTTGTATCAAGTGGATTCCCGATATTGTCATCTTTAATCGAGGTCATCACAATCTCGTTATCGGCTGTCCCGGCCAGGCTCAGCCCACCATTGACAATGATTGAAACATTTGTATTATATTTAATCACTATCCCCGGTTCAATGTTTATATAGGATCCACTGTTAATGGTCAGATCA
>JAJRUW010000102.1 GCA_024277615.1 Fidelibacterota bacterium
GCGCCAACGCATCGTTCCCCATCATAAACTCCTATCTCATCTCCCGGCTCTAACTTCTCTTCCGACCCCGTCACCACAATACCATAAGCAAGCCCTGTCTCCCTAAAATAAAAATGTCTCGGCTCCTGAACCCCTGCCAATCCTTCTCCTCCTCCCCTCTTTGCCAATACACCTGCAAATGAGGGATAGTGAAACTCCACATCACTATTTACATATATCTGATACCCCTTCCCTGGCTGCATATCTCCCATCGTGTTCACCCCATAACCCGGTATCCAGAAGTGCCCTTCATCATCCTGCACCACCACTACTGAGGAACTTATCGATGAGAATACCTCTGTAACTGGATGTGCTTCCTGGTACGGATAGCTGATCATGTAGAGCTTGCTGTTGTCCAATGATTGGGTGATTGTATCTGGCCGGAGTGGATAGCCCGCATTCACAATGGTGTCACTGTCCGCTGATGTGTAATAAACCTGATACCCATTGGATAAATCCACATCCCCAATGGTGTTTACAAAATACGGCGGTATGTAAAATCGACCCGCATCATCCTGCGCCACCAATAAACTCTCCACATCATCCAGCATACTATCTATACCTGTTGTCTCCGGCTCTATGTTAAAACTGATCATGTTCAGTTTTGAGGGCGCCAATGGAATCTTTTGCAATACTAGTGGATTGAATATCTGCAATTGTCCGTTTTGTGTATTTCTTAAAATATTTTGAGAAGCGGCGTCAGATAAAATAGCATTGGACAATTCAATGGGAAAACTACCCGTGCTATGCCCAACAACAAAATCTAATTCGGCAACAGCGCCCGAATTACCCGTGAATGGTGCCTGGGTCATAGAAAAGGCAAACACCCGGATCGTATGATCATTAACTAAACTGGCATTAATATTGTGATCTTGCTTCCGGGAAGTTAACCGGGTACTGTTGGCGATATAGGTCAGACTATCCGGAAAGGATAAATCGAATTGAAAGGCAACAAAGGGCTCGTAATTCTCTACTTCTATTCTTATGGTAACAGTATCCTCCCAGGCAGTGCTGGTATCTCGCACAATCAGATAATTCGGAGCATAGGCATGTGCAGAAGCATTCACATAAAAGGGGTCCTCATCGGGATCATTGCTGCAAATGGTAAAACGATCCGTATAGTCTCCCTTCTGAAGATTGTGAAATTTTAACGTGAAATTATGACTTCCTCCCGGAGGAATCTTCTGGGGCAGAGGTGTATCATTCCAGAAATAGGGTTGTGTGGATGTTATGCTTTGTACAATGAGCGTATCATTTCCATAATTGGCAATGGGATAAAGCACTTCTGCTGTATCCTGAACCGAAACTTTTCCGAATTGAAGAGTGGCATTTACCGAAATATCAGGAGATTTGATATTAACAGATCCAGAAGAATAGGCGGAAACAATATTGCTTGCCGTCGCATCGGAGATGATAACGTTTTCCAGACCAATGTTGTAGTTTCCTCCTGTGCCTTCCAACATAAATCCAACTGACACCACATTCCCATCCGATCCACTGAAAGGCTGGTTGCCAGGCGAGTAAGCCACTACCCGCAGCTTGTTACTGGCAATCATGCTGGCGCTGACCACCTGGTCGGCCTTGCGGCTGGTCAGTTTGACAGAATCCGACAAAAAAGTGAGCACCGGGGGTAACACCAGATCAAACTGAAACCCGACAAATGGTTCCATATTATTGATGGCGAAATTGATCCAGACCGGATAACCGGAACGGCCGGAAGCATTTTGCATATGCAGTTCATTCACGGCAAAAGCCACAGCATTCAAACTTATGCTCAGAAGCGGTTCATTAGGATCATTGGATTGAATGGATAATTGGGCAGCAAATGTCCCCTTTGTTTCGGGTTGGAACCGAACAATTACAGATCGACTCCCACCCGGCGCTATACTGAAAGTGGTGTCCCCTAAAATTTTGAAAAAGGGGTTGTTGATATGAATTCGGGAAATCTGCAAATACATATTCCCGGGATTGCTTAACGTAAAATTTCGGTCGGTATAGGACAAAAGGGGCGTTTCACTAAAATCTAAATCTAACGATGAGGATTCAATATCCGGAGCGAGAATACTCACATTCCCATTCGTGAAACCGGTTAATATATTGACTGAACTGGCGTTGCTAATGATCGCGTTCAAAAGCGTCAGGGGAAAGCTTCCAGGTTGAGAACCCAGGACCACCTGAAAATTCAACACACTTCCGCTATTGCCAAGAAAGGGCGTTTGGGACAGGGAATAGGCAATGATTCGCAAAATGTTTCCATCCAGCAGACTCGCAGACAGGCTGTGACCATTGGCCCGGGCGCTTAACTGTGCCGATTGCTCCACATACCGCACCTGTCCGGGCAGTTGTATGTCCGTTTGAAATGCCACAAATCCATCGCTATTATTAATCTCAAGTGCAATGGCCAAGGTATCTCCGGGATTACCGGAGATGCCGGAAAGGAACATGCTGTTTTGAGCAAATGCAAAACTGGCAAAAACAAAAACATATACTAAAGAGGCAAGAATCTTTCTCTTTTTCATAATCAATCCAATTTACACTTTTCTCATTTCCCTTTTTATCGTAAGTTTAGTGCATATGACCACAGGAATGCGTATATTTAGTTAATACAGTTACTTGAACAAAATAAGGAGCATTCCTATGACTGACATTAAACACAATTATGGTCTCAAGCGGCTAACATCAAAAACAGCGCGTAA
>JAJRUW010000103.1 GCA_024277615.1 Fidelibacterota bacterium
CCTAATTTACTGAGGATGGCCGGGTTTTAGATCACTTTAATCCCCGTTGTGAGTTTAGTTTCTTTCTTTCATTCGCAATACGATAATCAACTTATCAGGTGATATATTATTGAACAACCGCAGGGAGCGCAATCACTATTAGATTGAAAAATCCAATGAGCTGTTGTAATATTTCAAAGTGGAATTCGAAAAAATTCATAAATTCCTGCTATAAATAGAAATTTATTTCAGTCAGTATCCACAATAAAATTGAGGAGAGCATGACAAAAAATACGATAAAACTACCTGCCGTTGCCGATATGTTTTATCCGGGTGATCCGGCAATACTCACCTGGGAAATCCATAAATATCTTAATTCAGCCATCATCCCTGACCTGCCCGAACCCAGGGCTGTAATCTCGCCCCATGCAGGTTATCTTTATTCAGGACCGGTTGCAGCCTCTGCTTATAAAGTTATCGGACAATATCCGCAGGCATATGATAGGGTAGTACTTCTTGGACCGAGCCACCGAGTGGGTTTTAAGGGCGTGGCAAGTTCGTCGTACAACTTTTTCAGGACGGCTCTCGGGGATATCCCCCTCGATAAAACGATGCAGAAAGAGTTGGAGAAGGAATGTCCCTTTGTAACACCCTTTGACGCTGCACATTCCAGGGAGCATTGTATTGAGGTCCAATTACCATTTCTTCAGGAAGTACTGGCTGAGTTTTCCATCATCCCAATGGTTGTTGGTCAGACCAGGCCGATGGATACAGCCCGGATCATGGAATATTGTTTGAAACTTCCGCGGACACTCGTGGTAATCAGTTCCGATCTCAGCCATTATCATACCTACGATGAAGCCGGAATTGCGGATGCAAAAACCGCGAAGATCATCGAAAATTTAGATGCAGATCGGCTTGAAGAGTCATCAGCCTGCGGTAGTATTGCCGTTGCGGGACTGCTTATTGCAGCCCGAAAATCGCATCTCACCGTTGAACGGCTGGAGCTTAGAAATTCCGGTGACATGTGCGGAGATAAGGATCGGGTAGTCGGCTATGGTGCCTGGGTTTTTATGGAGTCCGCCAATGCCAAATGATCCGCAGACGATTCTATCACCGGCAGAGCAGCGCCAGCTGCTGCAGTATGCCAGACGCTCCATATCCTGGGGGCTGGAACACAATGGTTGTATGCCGGTTCCGGTTCACGCTCTTACCGGGAGTGTCGCCCGTGTCGGGTCATCTTTTGTGACACTGCGGATAGATCGGGAATTGCGAGGGTGCATCGGCCGGCTGAACGCAACGCGTCCTCTGCTGGTGGATGTGGTGGAAAATGCCTACTCAGCGGCTTTTTCCGATTTTCGTTTCGCACCGCTGACTGCCCCGGAACTGCCCAAAGTCACGATTTCAATATCGGTTTTGACCCAACCCCTGGCCATTCAATTTACTTCTCAGGAGAATCTGTTGCAGCAGCTTAAACCCGGGATTGACGGTCTGGTGCTGTCAGCTCAGGGTCACAGCAGTACTTTTCTGCCCAGCGTCTGGGAATCCCTGCAGACCCCCCGGGAATTTTTAGGGCAGCTCAAACGAAAAGCAGGCCTTTCTGCCACTTTCTGGTCTGATGATATCAGGATTGAGCGCTATCAAACCCTTGAATTCAGTGAGCTGGATGTTTGAGACAGCCCGATACTGGCGGACACTTGACGACGGGACTTTGCAGTGCGACCTTTGCCCGCGGTTATGTGGTCTGCAGGATGGTAAGAACGGATTGTGTTTTGTTCGACGGCGTGACGGGGACAAGCTGGTCTTGTCAACCTATGGACGCTCATCGGGCTTTTGTATTGACCCCATCGAGAAAAAACCGCTGAATCATTTCCTGCCGGGCACACCGGTTCTTTCGTTTGGTACAGCCGGATGCAATCTGACCTGTAAGTTCTGCCAGAACTGGGATATGAGTAAATCCCGTGAAATGGAGCTTCTCCAGGCAGAGGCAACGCCGGAGCAGGTTGCCAGGGCTGCCACGGCCCTGCAATGCAGGAGTGTGGCTTTCACATATAACGATCCGGTCATTTTCCTGGAATACGCGGTGGATATCGCCCGGGCCTGCCGTGAGCGGGGCATTAATTCGGTGGCGGTCACAGCCGGATATATCAACCCTCCGGCCCGCGATGAATTCTTTGCCAATATGGATGCGGCTAATGTTGATCTTAAAGGTTTCACCGAAGTATTTTACCGGAATCACTGTTCAGCGTCTCTGGCTCCCGTACTCGATACACTCCGCTTCATTAAAACCGAGACGAATGTCTGGCTGGAAATTACAACTCTGCTGATCCCCGGACAGAATGACACCGTGGATGAGTTAAAACAGCAGTGCAATTGGATTGCAGAAAATCTGGGTTGTGATGTCCCGTTGCATTTCACGGCCTTTCACCCGGCTTACCGAATGCTGTACGTTCCGGCAACGCCACTATCGACCTTGCGAAAAGCGCGGCAAATTGCATTATCGGAGGGTTTGGAGTATGTTTATACGGGTAATCTCCCGGACCCGGTCGGTACCAACACCTATTGTCATAACTGCGGTAAATTACTCATCGGGAGGAGAGGATATCAGTTGTCGGATTGGCACCTGACGGAGGTGGGGAATTGTGAATTTTGCAACCAAAAATGCAGTGGTATTTTTGAAACTAAACCCGGCTCCTGGGGTAATCGTGCGCGCCGTATCGTAATTTCGGACTTTGCCGCGCGGGACGCATGAGAGACAAGCGTACACCCTTCGGTTTTTTCAAATAACAGGTTACGCTGCAGGCAGTCAGACGGCATTCCTGAATCGGTTTGGCTTGCGGTTGATATATTTTGTAACCCCCGACGGGAATTAAAGTCTAATTTCAGCTTTAACAGGCAGCGGCAGAACCACTTTACGAAATTCAAACAACTTGGTTGGAAAGATATGAGCCAAGTAAATTTGAGGCCTTAATTTTAAAGAAATTTATAGGGAAAAAATAAAAAAACATGGCGAAAAGTACGACTGCGCAAACAGGAAAAAAAACTAAGACCCGGGCAAGAAAAACAGCTCCGGTTGATAAAAAAACTGCAGCCCTGAGTGCGAAAATCGAGGCCCTGGAAAACCAGATCGCAGAAGCCGTCAAAGAACGCGATGCTGCCAGAGAGAAAAATGTCAGACTATTGGCCGAGTTTGATAATTTTAAACGCCGTACCGCAAAAGACCGGCTTCAACTCATCAAATATTCCTGTGAAGACATCGCTACTGCCCTTTTACCGGTCCTGGATGATTTAGACCGGACTATTAAAGCATCAACGCCCAAACCGAAAACAGGCAAGAATTCTTTACTGGAAGGGGTTATCATGGTCAGGGATAAATTCGATAAGCTTCTCAGGGAGAACGGTATCCGGCCTTTTAACTCTGTGGGTGAGAAATTTAATACGGATCTCCACGAAGCGCTCATGAGTCGGGAAACCAAGGATATGGCAGAAGACCTGGTCCTGGAAGAATTTGAGAAAGGCTATAAATATCACGACAGGGTCATTCGGCACGCCAAGGTTATTGTGAGTAAAGCCAGGAAGGCCGCTGTCAAGTGAGCGAATACTACGACATTCTCGGTGTGAGCAAAAATGCCACGGCGGATGAGATTAAAAAAGCATACCGCAAGGTTGCCATGAAATATCATCCTGACCGTAATCCGGGAGATACCAAGGCCGAAGCTAAATTTAAAGAAGCCGCCGAGGCCTATGCGGTCCTGAGTGATGCCGATAAAAGGGCTCGCTATGACCAATTTGGAAAAGCCGGTGTCAACGGCGGCGGATTTCAGCAGGGTGGGGTCCATTTTACAAATATGGAAGACATCTTTTCCTCCTTCGGGGATATCTTCGGTGATTTCGGATTTGGAGATTTGTTTGGCGGCAGGAGCGGCGGGCGGCGTCGCGGCGGCCAACGTCGGGGAACCGACCAGAAGATCACGATCCGCCTTACCCTCGAGGAGATTCGGCAGGGTGTCACCAAGACCATCAAGTTGAAGAGGCTCGAACCTTGCGATGTCTGCCACGGATCCGGTGCAAAAGCCGGCAGTCAACCCACTATTTGCCCCGCCTGTCACGGTACCGGAGAAGTCAGGCAGGTCCAAAGGTCCCTGCTCGGTCAAATTGTGAATATTCAACCCTGTTATCAGTGCAGAGGTCTCGGTAAGGTTGTCTCCGATCCCTGCAGAGCCTGTAGCGGTGAGGGTGTCGTGAGAAAATCCGGTTCAGTCGATATTGAGATACCGCCGGGAGTCTCCACCGGAAATTATATGACTAAACGGGGGGAGGGCAACCACGGACCCAAAGGAGCCCCTCCGGGAAATCTCATTATTTATTTCGAGGAGAAAGAACATCCCCTGTTTATACGTGACGGGAATGACGTAATCCTGCAAGTCGATATCCAGTATCCTCAGGCAGTTCTGGGAACGAATATCGAAGTGCAAACTCTTTCGGGTAAGGTTAAACTGAAGATTCCACCGGGGATCAGATCAGGTCAGGTACTGAGACTAAGGGGTAAAGGTCTGCCCGAACTGAACCGGCATCGCGAAGGCGACCAACTGGTAAAGATACAGATAATAACGCCCACAAGAGTCTCGGCAAACATGAAAAAACTGCTGAAACAGCTGGAAGATGAGCTGGGCACAACACCGGAATTTAAAAAATTCAGGCCATGAGAATATTCACAGATCAGGAAAGAAAAATCATCATCATACTTTCGTCTTTTCTGATCTTAGGAATTATCATTAATTTTACAAAAGAAAAATTATTAAACGATTCAACGTAGACTCTGACAAAAATCGCTGTATCGGATGATATCAGCAGTGTTTATAATGGCGCAGAAATTCAAAAGGATAAGGAAAAACCGGCAGAAACGAAGATTAATGTGAATACTGCAGATGCCATAAGTTTAACCGGGTTACCTGGAATTGGTCCTGTAATTGCCAAGAGAATTATAGACTACCGGGAAACTTCAGGTAAGTTCAAAAGCCCCGAAGATCTGACGAAGGTTCGGGGAATCGGTAAAGCCGTTTTGAATAAGATACTACCATTTATTGAATTATAGCTGGGGGGAAATGAATTGAAAAACGAAAATAATATTGAACGTAAGATCAGCATCCTTGATTGGGGGATTCTGTTAAGTGTATTGGTGCTGTTGGTGGTGATCTACATTCCCAGCTCTATCTGGCGGCAGGAAATCAAAGATCGACGGGAAAGCCGGCACCGCATGACCATCATCGCCGAAGCTGAGACTTTCTTTAAAGAACTCACCGGGCATTACACAACCGACGGTAAAGAACTCTTCTCGCTGGTAGAGGCTGCCATGGATTCTCTCATCGCCGATACCCTTTTTGTCGGGGAACAGACCATCCACCTGCAGGGCAAAGACTATCTTGTGAATATGACCAGGGGTATAGAACACCGCATCGACACTACCTTCAGCCATGCACAGGTATTGAAGAAAACTTTTATTGATACTATTTTTTATGTTACCCTGATCAATATTGATACCGGCGGGCTGGATACAATGGCTGTGAACGAAAACGATATTGCAGATAAAAGAGAAAATCCTTTTTTCAAAGAAGTTATCGGTACGGAAGTGACACGGCGTGTTGAAGATTTTACAGATTACCTGCGGGATAAGTATCACCTGACTCCTGACCTGCTGTACTGTCCGCTTTCGGGAAAGCCCTATCTGCTCGAGATTGATAAGTCCGACCCTGAAAGGGATATATTTATCGTACGCAGTCCCGTGCCGCCGAATTTTATGGAAAGAAGATACTGGATCTTTAAATATGAATCAGGAAATCACGGAGAAATTGTAGATGGTGTAAAAAGCTGGGCTGAAAAATAAGGAGCAGCCCTTGCTAGCCATCTCGCAGGCGTATAACGCCGTTAATTTTTTACACTGGACGCCTTCAGAAAGCGGTCCACTGGTCACGGGGTTTGGAAATCTTACCTTTTCGGACTGTGATTTCAGCACCGCTGCCTCTGTCAATCAGATCATTGCCGCCATAAAGGCCAAGGTCACTTTGGACCTGCCGGTCTTTGCCTTTTCACTCGATGCCTCCAAAGCTTTTTTTTCCACAACGCCGGCGCCCAAAATCGTTGACCCGGCAGATATTCTGTCCTGGCAGATCAACCAGTCACAGGATGAGAAATTTCAGGAAGTAATGGATTCTTACCACTTTCCTTTCGCAACGGATTTGGAGATGTTTTTGAACATCCACATTCCAAAAGCGATCAAGAAATCCATCATTGAGTCAACCCGGCAATATAAGGGGGAGGTTCGTTTTGTAAGCATCGGTATCTTTTCCGCCGAAAATTGTGCCCGGTATTGTTTCAAGGCCGGTGCTCTAAATTCCTATATAGTCTGGCGGATGGGAAAATACAACATCGATCAGCTTCTTATCATTGAAGATAATGCTTTACAGGCTTATTTTTCGGTCAGGCGCTCTCCGGATGCGGTGAAGCTCATAGAGATCTACGGCAATAAAGAGTTGGCCGAAGAAGTAGCCGGGGAGATTGAAAAGTATCTGCGGGGGGACCTCACAGGCTTTAGCAGTGCGGAAAGAGTTTTTGTCTATCAGGCGGATCACAAATACCTGGATGTTCGCAAGGTCATTGAGGCGGCTTTAGATAATGTCACACTGCTGAATCCGCTGAAAGTCCTGCACTCCGAACACCCCGGAAAGATCAATTATTACAAAACTTCTTATCTGGCGGAGACAGGGCTGATTTTCAGAGGGTTGGATGTTTGACCTGAACTTACTGGGGAAACCGGGAATTCAGCCGCAGGTGGTGCAGACCACCTATTCTTTCATAGAACAAAAGCCAAAACCGGCTGCCGGCTTCCATCGCGAAGAATATACAGAAGAACCTCTTGAGGATGGCCGGCCGGGCCGGAGTCGCGCCCCTTTTCTGATACTACTTCTGATTTTACTGGTGATGGCAGGAGTCTATTTCTTCAATACCGGGCGACGGCAGGCAGCCTTGCCTGCTGCCAGAGAGAGTCTGTCTGTACAGGATGAGGTCTCACAGGTAATATCCGTACTTGGGAATCTGTCGGACAAGGTATATCTTCAGCGTTTTCTGATTACACCCGAGATCATCCTGGCTAATTTAAGGTCCGACGATCAGATCGAATTAAATATGCTGAGCGTTGAGCTTGAGGACCTGCTTAAGGTTCAGTGCCGTATTTCAGGGAGTAAGGAATTCGGTGTACTGCTTTCAATTTCCATTCCGATTGAATATGAAAGCCAGGAACTCAATGACACAACCCCTGTGAAAAAGATCATGGAGAAGCAAGGCTTATCCGATATCCGGGAGTCGGGATTAACCATTTCTGCCACGCTACGGAATGAAGATATTTTTCCACTCCTGCAAAATATGTTGGAGGCCGGCTTCATCTATTATAAAAAATGCTGGATCGAATGCAGAGTTGATCAGGACTGTTCGTTTCAGCTCTTATATGATGCCTCATCGACAAAATGATCACTATCATTGCCGGGAAATATCGGGGGCGTAAGCTTATCGGAGTTTCGGATCCGGGAATTCGCCCTACCCTGGCGCGGGTTAAAAAATCCGTTATGCAAATTCTGGAACCTTTCGCCGGGACCGAAGTGCTCGATCTCTATGCAGGAATCGGAACGCTGGGGATTGAGGCGTTGAGCCGCGGGGCCAAGTCCGTCACTGCCGTTGAAAAAAATTATTCCATTTTTCGCATCCTGCGTCAAAATTTTGAAAAAATCTGTCATGAGGATGAGTATCATCTTGTTAAAATGGATGTTCACCATCACCTGACTCTGGAAGACCGGGAATATGATCTGATTCTGGCAGATCCACCCTATCATACGGAAAAATTCGAGGAGCTGAAAACCGCCGTTCTGCCCTATTTGAAAAGCGGAGGAATATTCTGTATGGAGATGAAAAAAACCCAGCTGGAAGCCAGGGATGTAAGAATAAAACTCTATGGTAAGACGCAAGTCGTTTTCTGGAGGAACCCCGGATGAAAAAAATTGCCGTGTATCCGGGATCGTTTGATCCCATCACTTTTGGCCATATTGACATTATCGAAAGAGCGGTGACGCTGTTTGATAAAGTGATAGTGACGGTCAGTCAGAATTTTGAAAAAACACCCTGGTTTTCGGTCCCTGAGCGGTGTGAAATGATCCAAAGCTCCGTGGCGGACTTATCCAACTGTGAAGTTGATCATTTCAAGGGATTGCTCGTCGAGTATGTCAGCCGAAAACATGCAACTGCCATTATCCGGGGACTCAGGGCGTTGTCTGATTTTGAGTTTGAATTTAAAATGGCGCTGATGAACAGGAGTCTGGCTGAGGACATAACGACCGTTTTTATGATGCCCCATGCCAAATACACGCATGTGAGCTCATCCCTTGTCAGAGAAGTTGCCGGGCTGGGGGGAGATGTCTCAATGCTGGTCCCGGCTCATGTTGCCGGAATGCTGAAAAAGAAATTTGTATAAAACTGCTCTTTCATGTCAATTACGGTCCAGGATAAACGGATCTGCGGCAAAGATCGTTCTGCCGGAGTTTGAAGATGATCGTATTCGAAAAGCGGCAGACCTGTTAGGTGCCGGGGGAATTGAAATTGTAACACCTGCTGATTTTGCGCATCAAAAAGAGGCTTATACCTTGTACTTGCGCCGCCGTGCTTTTACGCGAAACTGGCCGGGGGAACTCATTGAGGATTTTCTTGAAAACCCCGTAAACTTTGCGTCCGTCATGGTAGCGCTCGGGGATGCCGATGGTATGGTGGCCGGTATATCAACCCCGAAGGAAGACATCATCCGGACAGCTATCCGGGTTCTGGGGATATGCCGGGAATACCGCTTTGTTTTCAGCTCCTTATATCTGGAAACACCGGATGGAAAGCGCCGGTTT
The DNA here is from genome assembly GCA_024277615.1 of Fidelibacterota bacterium. Lineage (GTDB taxonomy): Bacteria > Fidelibacterota > Marinisomatia > SCGC-AAA003-L08 > JACNLC01 > JAADGM01. The sequence goes on from JAJRUW010000103.1 coordinate 8,916, forward strand.
TCTTTTGCAGATTGCGCCGTAGTTCCCGAACCCAAACC
>JAJRUW010000010.1 GCA_024277615.1 Fidelibacterota bacterium
TACACAATGAGTACGAGCAGGTAAAATTGATCACTAATTCTCAAAACATCGGATTTGCTGCCGCAGTGAACGCCGCCCTGCAGCAAACTACCGGAGATTATCTGTGTTTACTGAATCCCGACACAATGATTAAAAGGGATACTTTAAGTGTATTGCTTAACTACCTTAAAAATAATGAAAGAGTAGGTATTGTCGGTTGTAAAGTATTAGATGCTGACGGTAAACTTCAGCTGGCTTCGAGACGCAGTTTTCCGGCTCCGCTGGTGGTCCTGCCCAAGTTGCTCGGATTGCACCGGCTGTTCCCGGGGAGTAAATTATTCGGGCAATATAATCTGACACATCTGGATCCGGATAAAATCCAGGAAGTTGATGCTGTAAGCGGAGCCTGCATGATGTTCCCCCGGAATATGCTGGCTCGGGTGGGTAATTTTGACGAGCGTTTCTTCATGTATTTTGAAGATACGGATTACTGTTATCGCGTAAAACAGGAGGGTTACAAGGTAATCTATAATCCCGAGACGCAGATCATTCACTACAAAGGGGAAAGTTTAAAACATGCCCCTTTCGATACCGTTAAGGCATTTCACGATTCCCTCTATAAATTCTTTAAAAAACATTCTTCGGAGTTCAAGCCCTGGTGGCTGTTTGGTATTTTAATTCGACTGGCAATGTTTTTTACCAAGATATTGGCCGCCGTGGTTCAGCGGCGAACGGCCATTGTATCCGGTGTTTTGGATTTTTTATCAATTGTCACGGCTTTTTTCATCTCCATCCTGTTCTGGTATCCGTACTACTATCAGACAAAACCCGATTTGGCGCTCTTTCTGCACCACTGGGATTTGATGGCCGTCTATACGGGGTTATGGTATGTTGTGGCGAACGGCCTGAAGCTGTATAAAAAAAACCATCTGTCATACGGAAGAGCGCTGGTCATCGCCTGGGTGACTTTTCTGCTCACTAGCGCCCTGACCTATATGAGTGCCGTCTTCGCCTATTCGAGGGCTGTATTGTTATTCTCTTCCACCATAACAGGGTTCGGAGTTGCCTGCTGGCGAATCGGTGTCCAATTGCTGTATCGATACGGCGTTATTAACATAAAACATAAGAATTCGCTTTTCACCAGACGGGCTCTGGTTTTAGGTGTGGATGCAGAAGCACGCCGGATCGGAGAATTACTTTATCAGTCCCCAACCTATAACTTCGACCTGGTTGGCTACATCTGTGATGATCCTGCTCAAATCGATCAGGAACGTCCGGAAATTCTGGGATTTACAGATAATCTGCCCACAATAATCCGCAATAACCGGATCAATGAGATCATCATTCCGCAGAGAAATTACTCTGTGGACCGCATGGTTAGTATCATTCAGCTGGTCTCACGGCAGACGGTTGCCTTTAAGTTTGTGTCTGACGGCGAACATAATCTTATCGGCAAAGGAATCGTTGAAAATCTGGCAGGCGTTCCCCTGCTGGATATTGAATTTCCGCTGTTTGACCGCCTACACCTTTGGTCGAAACGCCTGTTTGATATCCTGCTGGCTGTTTTTCTCATCATTCTAACGAGTCCTTTTCATTTGTATTTCATCATCAGCAGGAAAAAAGAGCAACGCAGGATCTGGCAGTTGAATCATAAATTTGTTACCGTGACAGAGTATATCACGGCATTTCAAGGGCTGCGTGAGTTGCCATACTTGTTTTCGATCTTGAGCGGACGGATGAGTTTTGTGGGCAGTGAGATTGTGGATTATTCGGAAAATGATCCAAATATTCTGTTCAAGCCGGGTCTCACCGGTCTGTCACAATTGAAATCAATGCGGATCAAAAAAGAACACGTCCGGTCATTTGACCAGTACTATATTCAGAATCACTCGTTGATCTTTGATTTGGAAATACTTTTAAAAACACTATTGAGGATTTGATGTCAAAATATATTCTTGATTTTGAAACCCCGTTAAGGGAAATAGAAGAAAAAATTGACGCTCTGAAAGCTACCGGAATAAAAACCGGAGTCGATGTGAGTAGTAATATTAAACAATTGGAGAGTAAACTGAAACGCAAGAAAAAGTCCGTCTATGGCAAGCTCTCCAGATGGAACCGCGTTCAAATTGCCAGGCATCCACGACGTCCTCATTCCATGGATTATATTAATTTGATCACTTCTGAATTTTTTGAACTGCACGGTGACCGTAAATTTGCAGATGACAAAGCCATCGTTGCAGGTTTTGGAGAGATTGATGAAAAACCGGTAATGATCGTTGCCCAGCAGAAAGGCCGTGGGACAAAAGAGAACCTGGCCCGGAATTTCGGAATGGCACATCCGGAAGGATACCGCAAAGCGCTAAGGGTAATGAAACTGGCCGAAAAATTTGATATCCCGATCCTGACACTCATCGATACACCCGGGGCACATCCGGGGATCGGTGCGGAAGAAAGAGGCCAGGCGGAAGCCATAGCCCGGAACCTGATGGAGATGATTTTACTGAAAGTCCCCATTATCAATATCGTAATTGGCGAAGGTGCCTCCGGGGGTGCTTTGGGGATTGGTGTGGGTGACCGCCTGCTTTGTCTTGAAAACACCTGGTTTTCAGTAATCTCACCCGAGGGTTGCGCTTCAATCTTATTCCGTGATGCATCGAGGGCTAAAGAAGCCGCAGATGCCATGAAGGTTACTGCTCAGGACCTGTTAGAAATGAAGATCGCAGACAGGATTATCCCGGAACCATTAGGGGGAGCACATTTTAATGCTGAAGAAGCAGCTCTGAAACTGAAAAAGGCGTTTATGGAAGAATTGGTTCAACTCCGGGACCTCACACCGGAAAAGTTGATCGAGAAGCGCATTTTAAAATATGAATCCATCGGCAGATGGGCGGAGTGACTAAGTACCGGTAAAAATCCACATCAATGTACTGCTACTAATATTCCCAATCATAGAAAGTTTTCAGCAAACCGCAGAGAGATAGAGCAGTTCTTAAAACGGCGGGTCCTATGCTGCAATGATCTTCTTCAAAAGTATCCGGCTTTATATTGATTCAACGGGATAGGAGGTACCTTAAAATTCACTCAAAATACATAGGCTTTCAAGTGTTAAATTTAAGCCTTGTAATTCCCGTAAATTAAATTTGAAATGGTCATGCAATATTTGGCAATAAGAGATTGATTGAAAAACTTCACCAAACTGATTGATAAATGGGTAAAATCAGACTGAACAATATTAAACTGTACGGCTATCATGGTTGCTTCCCGGAGGAGAAAAGTCTGGGACAGCCATTTGAAATCGATGTGGAGATTGACGCCGATTTGTCAAAGGCGGTAGCCGAGGATAAGCTCACCACCACAACGGATTATTCCATGATCCATAAGACCATTGAGAACGTCTTTACACAAAATAAATACAATCTGATCGAGACTGCCGCAGATCGCATCTGTCAGGCTATTCTGGCACTGGATCATTTTAATACGGTCACCGTGAGAGTCCGGAAGATCAGCGCACCAATTGCCGGAGCATTTGATTCCATAGAAGTTGAAATCACACAGAACCGGAGCTCGAAATGAAAGCATATCTCGGAATCGGCTCCAACCTCGGTGACCGTTTGGGGAATATCAGGACTGCGCTTAGTTCTTTGTCTTCTGTCGATGGTTTCAGGGTAGTGGAAATCTCTCCTGTCTATGAGACGCCGCCGCTTTACAGGACTGACCAGGAAAAGTTCCTGAATTGTGTAATTGAAGTGGAAACGGATTTCACACCGCACAAATTACTGCAACTGCTTAAGACACATGAGGTCAGGTCGGGCCGGGTGCAGGCTCAACCGCGCTATTCCCCGCGACCGCTCGATCTGGATATTCTGGCTTATGAAAATCTTGAAATCCATCATAATATGCTGCAAATTCCCCATCCGAAACTGTCTGAACGAAAATTTGTGCTTCAACCCTGGGCAGATATCGCACCGGATTTTGAAGTTCCCGGATCAGGTCGAACGGTACGTGAACTCTTGTTAAATTGCGGGGACACATCCGAGATTACTATTGTTAACACAAATCATTATCTGTTAATTGCATGAAATCGGCTTACTATATTACCATTGAAGGGACAATTGGTGTTGGAAAAACCAGCCTGGCCAAAATCTTGGCAGAACGACTGGATGCCCGGTTGGTGATGGAAGAATTCGAGGAAAATCCTTTTCTGGCAGATTTTTATAGAAATCCCGAACAATATGCCTTCCAAACCCAGGTTTTTTTTCTGCTATCCCGCTATCGGCAGCAACTTGATCTGCAGCAGATGGAGCTGTTTACAAAGGCGGTGGTGGCTGATTATATGTTTGCCAAGGATCGCCTGTTTGCCTCGCTGAATCTCAATGATAAAGAGATGTCCCTCTACAACAGTGTCGCCAATTTACTGGAGAAAAACGTCACCTACCCGGACATGGTCATTTACCTGCAATCGGATACGGATCACCTCATGGATAATATTATGAAACGGGGCAGAGATTATGAGTTGAATATGGATTGGAAATATATCGATGCCCTGAATATGGTGTATAACGAATATTTCTTCCGCTATGACAAAAGTCCACTCCTGATCATCAACACCAATGATATTGATTTCGTCAACAACGAAAAAGATCTGGAAGAGATCCTTGCTTTTATCCGCACGCCTGTCCAGGGGACAAAATTCTTCAACCCCATAAAAAGCAAGTTCTGATGAGTTTATTCCGGGTTATCATATTTGTTCTGCTGGGGTATTGGCTGTTAAGATCAATTGCAGAATACCTGAAAGGCCGGGATGATCACGGACCGGGAGCAGGGTCAGCACAAAGCCGGGGCAGCAAACAGAAATCCTCAAGGACGGCTGACATGGATATTCAGGATGCAGACTACGAGGATATTGAATGAAAGCCGTGAGAATACACCGGCACGGCGGGCCTGAAGTACTCAGTGTGGATGAAGTTCCCAGACCGGTCTGTCCCCGGGATAAAGTACTCGTACAGATGAAAGCCGCTGCGCTGAACCATCTCGACATCTGGGTCAGAAACGGACTCCCCGGTTTACAGCTGGATTTGCCGCTTGTCCTCGGATCCGACGGCGCCGGTATAATCAGCGAAGTCGGCCAATCCGTGAAAGGCCGCTCAGTTGGAGAGCGGGTCGTTATTCAGCCGAACCGGTTCTGCGGTAACTGTGAGCAGTGTCTTGCAGGAAGACAAAATTACTGCGAAAAATTCGGGATCGTCGGAGAGACGGAAAACGGCGTCCAATGCGAATATTACCTTGCCGATCCCGTAAACCTCTATCCCATGGCCGATCATCTTTCCTTTCCCGAGGCGGCATCCATGCAACTGGTGTTCCTGACGGCCCATCAGATGCTGGTAAAACGAGCCGCACTTAAAGCGGGCGAAACAGTTTTGATTTACGGAGCGACTTCAGGCGTGGGATCGGCTGCAATCCAGATCGCAAAAGATTTGGGAGCGCGAGTAATTTCTACAGTAGGGAGTGAAGAAAAACGTAATTTTGCCCTCGAATTGGGGGCCGGGCATGTATTCCTGCATTCAGATGAGCAATGGAGCCTGAAAGTCAAAGAACTGGTTGGCAGGAAGGGCGTCGATGTGATTTTTGAACATCCGGGAGCAGCCACCTGGTCTCAGAGTTTACGACTCTTGGGGCGCGGAGGCAGGATTGTAACCTGCGGGGCAACCACGGGCCACGGAGTGAACCTTGATTTGAGACATCTGTTCATGAAACAACAAAGTATCCTGGGATCAACCATGAGTGATCTCGATACCTTTGCGAAAGTGATGGATAAAATTCACGCAAAAAAATACCAACCCTATGTCGATCGCATATTCCCGCTGCAAGATGTCAGGGAGGCTCACGAGAGAATTGAGAACAGAGAACAAATGGGGAAGGTTGTGCTGGTTTTATGACCGGGAATTACACCGACACATCTTTCCGGACCTGCAGCCGTGGAGGCCCTGTTTTGCAGAACCGATGCCGTAAATTGAAACCGGTTCGCTCAAATATTGCCGTTCTGACCATGATCTTGTTTGTGTGCCAGATGGCATTTGCGGATGTCCACCAGGGTGCATCCGTCGGGATTACTAACAACGGTACCGGATTCAATTATATTGTGGCTTATAATTATTCGGCTGTGCTTCAGTTTAATATCAGTGCCGGTTTGCATTTTGAGCGAAAAGAGATCAACTATGTGATCTACGATTACGGTATTACAGAGGATACGAAAAAATTAGTGACTTATCTCCCGGTGAGCCTGGGATTTTCAAAAATATTGTTTGATGATGCCCTGGCCGGTTCGTTCAGGCCCCTAGTTTCCGTTGAGGCCGGCGTAATTACGGGTCTTGGCAGACTGCAGGCCCTTGCTTCACGGTCTTATGAATTTTCACCTCAATGGTCTGTCGGTCCCGGCATTCAATTCGGTTATGGTAAATCGAAAACGAGGATAGTGGTAGCATATACATCAAATGACAGAATCGATGGGGCCATGCTCATAAAATTCACCATTTTCTGGAAATAATTGGAGATTCGATGAAAGATTGTCTGTTTTGTAAAATCATCCGCAGGGAAATTCCGGCAAAAATCGTAGATGAGAATGAGAGTTGTTTAGCTTTCAAGGACATTGACCCGAAAGCGCCTGTACACATTCTCATAATCCCGAAAGAGCATCTGGGATCAACTCTCGATTTTTCGGATGAAAATATTTCCCTGTTGGCCGAGATGGGTCTAATGTCAAATTCGATCAGCAGAGAACTCGGTCTGAACGCAGGGGGTTACCGCTGGGTCATCAACACCGGTAAAGACGGCGGGCAGGCAGTTGACCATTTGCATTTGCATCTGCTCGGGGGTCGTAAAATGACTTGGCCTCCCGGATAAGACACCAGTCCCGTGCAAAAAATTCAATCAAAGCTAAAAGCATCCGCCAATATCCAAAGATACATAATTAACATATCATCAGGCCTTATGCCGGTGCAATCGTGCCTGTGAAGATATAGATGTACATTTCAAATTTACATATACAGGGTTTCAAGTCCTTTCTAAATAAAACGGATCTTCAATTCGGTGAAGGTATCACGTCTATCGTTGGTCCTAATGGTTGCGGAAAATCGAACATCGTCGATGCCATAAGGTGGATTCTGGGAGAACAGAAAACTACCGTACTGCGTTCGCAGAAGATGGAAGATGTGATTTTCAAAGGCGCTAAAAATTATAAACCACTTGGTTTTTGTGAAGTGTCGCTGACGATCAACAATGATAAAGGACGCCTTCCGCTGGAATACACCGAAATTGAAATAATGCGGCGCTTTTATCGCAGCGGTGAAAGTGAATATCTGCTCAATAAAGTACCCTGCAGGCTAAAAGATATCACAGGTCTCTTCATGGATTCGGGATTGAGTCCCAACGCTTATTCCGTCATCGAATTAAAAATGATAGACTCGATTATCTCGCACAACCCCGAGGAGCGTAAAAAATTATTCGAGGAAGCAGCGGGAATCAATTATTATAAACAGCAGCGCAATACTACATTCAGGAAGCTGGAGGCTGCCCGCATTGATCTTGACCGCGTGGCAGACATTATTTTGGAAGTTGAGAATAATGTCAATACGCTCAGGCTCCAGCTTAAACGCTTCGAACGTCACAAAAAACTTTCGGATAAATTGCTGTCTTCGGAAATTCTGCTGGCTCAGGCTGAAATCCAGCTGCTGGATATGGAAGCTGCCCCGCTGGAGGCCAAAGTGTCCGAGCGTCGCAGTCGCCAGACAGCGCTCTCAGGTCAGGTGAATCTGGATGAAGAGCTGATTGCTGAGACCCAGGGGAAATTTGAAGCGGCAAAGGTTGAACTGGATAACTACAGCCAATCGGTGGATGCCCTCGAAAAAAAACTGAGTGAGATCAACAATAATCTGCTGATCTGGACAGAGCAAAAGAAAGCAGGGGAACTGCGGATAAAACAGTATAACGACGAATCCGTGCAGGCCGAAACGCGCATCGAGACGATTCAACGTCAGATCGAAGAACTCAATCGCGAGATCACTGCGCTCAAGCCGAATATTGAAGCTCAAAAAGCAGTTTTCAGGAAAAAATCGCAGGAATATGATGTGGTTGCGGCCCGATATCGTGAAGTCGAGAATCAATACCACACTTTGAGGAAAAAACTCGAGAAACAACTGGAACGCGTATATCAGGCTGAGTCCGGATTTAACAAAACCAGGGCTGAAATTGAAGAAAAAAGACACCTGATCGAACGACTTCAGGAGCAGAAAAAAAGTTTTCTCGAAAGATTATCTGCCCAACAATTTGAAGCGGATGAACTGCAGGGGAAATTGAATCAGATCGAAAGGATCAATTCCGGCTGGAGCCTCGAGATCGAAAACTTACAGGATGAACAGGCCAAAGCGGAGGATCTGCTGATTCGCGAAAAAGAGCTTTTTTCAAAAACACAATCCGGTTTATCGGCCTTAAATGCCCGCTATCAATTTTATCAAAAAATCATCTCTGCTCACGAAGGTAAACCCTCGGGTACAAAGTATATTCTGACACATCAGGATGATTTTAAGGGGATCATCGGTTGTGTTTCTGATCTGATCAGTGTTGAAGAGCCTCACCGGATAGCCGTTGAAACAGCACTGGGAGAAGCTCTTAATTATCTGGTGGTTGATACAACCGAGAATGCCCTTAAGAACCTCAGTTTGCTCAAACAAAAAACAGATTTCAGCATTAGTTTTGTGGCTCTTGATCTGCTGGAGCAAAAGTTCAAACCGGAGCAGGAGGGAAAACTACCAGGTAAAAACATTCTCTCTTTAATAAAATATGATCCTTCGCTTGCAACATTGTTTACAGTGCTGCTGGGGGATGTGCATTAGGTTGAAACGGCCGGACAGCTTCGTAATTTGACTTCGGAGTATCGCAGCCGCTACAATTGGGTTACGGATGCCGGAGACTATCTCGGCAGATCGACGGTGATAAAATATGGTGGAAAATCAAAAGAATCTCTCATCGGCCGCCGGGACCAACTCAGTAAATTGGAAATTGAAATTGAAAGCACAGCTGAAAAGCTGGAGCAAATTAAAAAAAATATTCAGAATTATAAAACCCGGGCAGATGCCGTACGTACTTCCCTTGAGCAAAAAATAACCCAGCTGGATAAATCGGTTGCAGATTCCGTTCAGCTTGAAAAAAAACTGGCGCAGCACCGGTACTCCTGTCAGCATCAGAAAGAAAGATTAAACGAGAATGATGAGGTTATAGCTGAAAATATAAGAGCTGTCAAGGTTCTCGGAATTCGGCAGACAAAATTGGATGAAGCTCTCAATGAATTAAAAACCGAATATAAATCCATCCAGGCAGAAATTGCTGAAATGTCTGTCGCTCTGGAGACGATCAACAAGGAACGCAATAAAAAACAGCAGGGGAAGCAGGATTCCCGCGTAAAACTGGTTGAAATTGAAAAGGAGTTTGAAGGATTAGAGTATCGTCTTGAAGCTTCAACAAGCCAGTTGGTCGAACTGGATAACAGGAAAAAGCAAATCATGTCGGCCTCCGAACGACTGGGTGAAAAAGTGCTCGGCCTGGAGCGATCCATCGCTGAAAATTCAGAGGTAAAAGAAGATCTCATCCGCGAACAGAATAAACTGGTAGATAAAAAGCGCAGCATCCAGGATACCTATAACGGATTATACGAACAGATGCAGGACTTGCAGCGTAATGTTAGGGATCGTCAGAAAGTAAAGGAAGAAAATATTCAGCAGATCCGCCAGGCAGAACTTAAACTTGCAGAGCTGACAAAGGAAAAAGAGCTGATCCGCAACAAGATCCGGGAGGTCTATCACCAGGAAGTACCGAAACGGATTTTGGATTTAACTGAGATCAATATTGATGAACTCAGGGATTCTATCGCGGCGATTGACCGCTCAATCAACCGCATCGGCCCTATCAATATGGCTGTCGCAGAGGAGTATAAAGCTGAATCCGAGCGCTATGAATTCTTAAAAAAGCAGTTTGATGACCTGCAGGAGTCTGAGCAGAATCTGAAACAATCAATTGAGAAAATTGATACCGAAGCACGTAAAAAGTTCAGCAAAACCTTTGAACAGGTGGCTGAAAATTTTAAAACAACCTATAAATTATTTTTCGACGGAGGTGAGGCTCACGTCAGACTCGTAGGGAGTGACGACCCGCTGGAGGCGGAAATCGAGATCATTGCCCGGCCTCCTGGAAAACGCACTCAAACCATCAGAATGTTGTCTGCCGGTGAAAAAGCGCTGACGGCTATCAGCCTGCTGTTTGCAATCTATCTTGTAAAACCGAGCCCGTTTTGCATTTTGGATGAAGTCGATGCCCCCCTGGATGACAGTAACATTACACGGTTTACAAAGGTCTTACGTCAGTTTTCCGAAAATACGCAATTTATTGTAATTACCCATAATAAATTGACCATGGAAGAGGCCGACTATCTCTATGGTGTCACCCAGGAAGAAGAAGGTGTGTCAAAAATTGTCTCCGTCAAATTCAAAAACGAGGGACAGCCTTTACAGGCGGTAACTTCTGATATCCCCGGTAATTGATCCGTACAGGGGATTTGATGAATATTCGCTTCTACCACGAAGTTCTTGAGTTCATATACCCGCAATACTGTAAAACCTGCGAACGAAAGTTAAACTCCGCTGAAATTCGATATTGCAGGAATTGCTTTAATCAACTTGTCCCGACGGATCTCGGCAACTGGATAAAAAAGACCACAACGGGTGAACATCTTGACTTTGCTTATTCAGCCTTTTGGTATGACGAAATCCTGCAGGATTGTATCCACAACGGTAAATATAATGGCTGTAAAAGACTTTTAAGGATAATTTCCGAAATGGCGCTGTCAGAGTTGGAAGACGCCCCGGAAATTATGCGGGTTGATCTGCTTCTGCCCGTTCCTTTGCACAAGGTGCGCTATCGGGAAAGAGGTTTTAACCAGGCCGAGATAATCGCCCGGACGGTTGGTGAACGATTCAATCTGCCTGTAAAAACCAATCTGATTCACAGATCAGAGTGGACGACTTCTCAAACGAAGCTTGATATAGCAGGACGCCGCCGGAATACGGAACAGGCCTTTAAAGTTACCGGCATCTGTGAAGGTAAACGTCTTTTGCTGATCGATGACGTGCTGACGTCAGGAGCTACTTCGAACTCATGCGCGAAAAAGCTGAAAGAACGGGGTGCAGCGACCGTAGGCATTTTCACTGTTGCCACACCGGATTTCGGCCTGAAGTAATGAGCACCGGGCCGCGGCACTATTAAATACCGGCGAGTGCAGCAATCCTGATACTTGTGAGAAGTGCTGATTATGACATGAAACCAGCCGATTTGCGATTGGCAAAAGCCTTGTTTTATGAACGATAAGAATCCGATATTTGCGTTCTGAATTTTGACTGAATTCATGCGAAAACTATCAGAACTAAATCTCAACAAAAAACGTTGTCTGGTGCGCGTCGATTTTAATGTGCCGCTTGCCGATGGTGACGTGCAAAATGATTTTCGTATAAGGGCCGCAATACCAACCATCCGGCATTGCCTGAATCAGGGTGCTTCTGTGGTGCTGATGTCACATTTGGGAAGACCCAAAGGCAAGATCGTAGAAGAGTTATCCCTGGAACCCGTGGCTTATGCCCTGGAAGGACTTTTAGCTCAGGAAGTAAAATTCTCGACGGATTGCATTTCAACGGAAGCTCTGAAGGTTTCCGAAAAACTGGGTGTGGGTGAAGTGCATTTATTGGAAAATCTTCGTTTTCACCCGGGTGAGACAAATAATGATGCCAAATTTTCAGAGAGATTGGCTAAACATGGTGATATTTACATAAATGATGCCTTCGGAACTGCCCACCGTCCCCATGCCTCAAATGTAGGTGTGTTGGATTATTTCAGATTATCAGCCGCTGGTTTTTTACTCGAAAAGGAGCGGAAATATCTATCCGGTGCGGTAAAGTCTCCAAAACATCCTTTTGTGGTTATCCTTGGCGGTTCTAAGGTTGCCGGTAAGATTGATCTGATCCACAATCTTTTAAAGCAAGCGGATAAAATAATGATTGGCGGCGCAATGGCCTTCACTTTTCTCAAAGTTCTGGGTGAAAATGTGGGGAACTCAAAGGTAGAAGCGGATAAACTGTCGGTGGCAAAAAAAATTCTGTCTGAAGCGGAGAAACAGAATGTTGAGATTATCCTGCCGGCAGATGTTGTTGCAGCACCGGAATTGGATACGGATTCACCCTGGAGGGTCACAAAACTGGACGAGTTAGAGGACGACGAAAGTGGATTTGATGTAGGTCCCGAAACTTCAATGATCTTCGAATCTCATTTGGAAGACGCCGGTACGATTTTATGGAATGGCCCGCTGGGCGTATTTGAAATTCCAGCTTTTTCAACGGGGACTCACTCCATTGCCCATGCCATAATTAATGAAACGGAAGAAGGAGCTATTTCTATTGTTGGAGGTGGAGATACGGCTTCTGCAGTTGAGAGCCTGGAATCCGGCATGAACGGGTTCACCCATATCTCAACCGGTGGTGGTGCGTCTCTCGAACTGTTAAGCGGCCTTGTACTGCCGGCCTTTAAGGCGCTGGATGACCATGAGTAGAAAACAATACTGTGTTGCCAACTGGAAAATGAATCTTACGTCCACTGAGGGCGTTAACTTCATTTTGGACCTGGTGTCCAAAGATATTATGTCAGCATCCGCAAAGATCATTCTCTGCCCTTCATTCACAGGGATTATTCCGGCAGTAGAAGCTGCAAAAGACTGCCGGATTGAAATTGGAGCCCAGAATGTTTATTTTGAACCGGAAGGTGCATTTACCGGGGAGGTTTCGACGGCAATGCTGAAAGATGCGGGATGTCAATGGGTTATTCTGGGGCACTCGGAGCGCAGACATATTTTCAAAGAGGACGACCAGACAATTGCAAGGAAAATTCAACGAGCTTTGCGGGATGACCTGAAGATCATTTTATGTATCGGAGAAACACTTGAGCAAAGAGAGGCCGGACAGACGGACGCACTCTTGAAAAGTCAGCTAAAGTCGGCAATTGAGAATATCTCAGTGATACCCGAGGATGGATTCTGCATAGCCTATGAACCGGTTTGGGCCATAGGAACCGGCAAGACTGCAACACCGGACCTGGCAGCTGACGCTCACAGACTGATCAGAGACAATCTGACGGATATGGGACTACCCGGAGAAACTGTTTCACTCCTTTATGGCGGGAGTGTAAAACCGGAGAACGCTAAAGAATTAATAAAAACTGATGGAATTGACGGCTTCCTAATTGGAGGCGCATCATTGAAAAGTGAAGCATTCTGTCAGATCTACGAACAATTTAAATCGTAAGGAGAGTTAACAGTGCTGTATGGTTTTTTAATTTTTATTTTTGTAGTGGTCTGTCTGCTGCTGATGGGCATCATTTTGATCCAATCCAGTAAAACGGGCGGTATGGGAACTGCCATGGGGGGAGCGGCCGTTCAGGCAGCTTTCGGTGGACAGGGTGCCGACAAGCTTCTCACTAAGATTACAATTGGATTAGCAGCCGCTTTCATGCTTTTGTCAATCAGTATTAACCTGGTTAATACACCTGATGTTACAAATGCGGCAACCGGAGGAAGTATTATCAGTCAAAAGGCAAAATCAGATGTGGGTAATCTGGGGGCTCCCCTGGATTTGGATTCACCGGTCAAACCTGCTGAAAGCCCGACGGGAACAGAAAACAGCCCGGCCGGTACTGAAAGCAATAGTGATAAAGCAACAGACTCTGGCGGTGAATGATAAAATGCTGAAGTGGTGAAACTGGTAGACACGCTGTCTTGAGGGGGCAGTGAGAAAATTTCTCGTGCGGGTTCGAGTCCCGCCTTCAGCACAGAATTTTGAATAAAATAGGAGCGACACTTTGAAAATTGTCTTAATCAATCTCTTAATTTCGGTTTTCATTTTTGCCCAGGCTGACCCTTTAAGCGAAGCACAGAAGGCAGTGGAATCAGGGCAATACCCTGATGCTCTTGCAAAAGTCGAAACAGCGCTTTCATCGTCCGGAGAGAATGCTGAACTATTATTACTGGGTGCACAAATAGCCGTTAAACTCGATGATTTAAACAAAGCAAAGGATTTTATGGTAAAAGCAAATACCGTTGATCCGAAGAATGTGGATATCATTGATTACTGGGAAAAATTGAAATCGTTAAGTGATTTGATGTCTTATGGACAGAAGACCTTCAAAATGGCATCTTATGATGAAGCCATGGAATCTTTCGACAGTACAATTGTGAAGTTCCCGGATTTCGCCCTGGGTTATTACATGAAAGGGCAGGTTTATTATCGTCTGAAAAATTATGACGAGGCCGTTGCCAATTATAAAATTGCCAGAAAATTAAATCCTTTTGAAGAGAAATACTCAAAAGCCATCTCGGCAATCGCTTCAAAACTTTATAATGAAGGCAATGATCAGCAGCGCCGGAAGAAGTACAAGGACTCAATTCCAAAATACGAAAAAGCTCTCGAATATGACCCTACACTGAGTCAGGCTCTCTTTAGAATTTCTTATGCTTATTATAAGTTATCTGATTTCACAGAAGCTAAAAATCATCTTGGTAAATTAGTTTCACAGGATCCGGGACACGCTGAAGCAAGAAAATTATTGGGGGATATCCATGCTAAGGAAAATGACTTCGAAACGGCAGTAGAATGGTATAAAAAAGCCACGAAGATTAAGCCGGATTACACAAAATCTTATTATTCGGAAGGTAAGATCCTGCAAACACTTGGGAAAAATGATGAGGCTTTAGCTGTTTTGGATAAAACCGTGGAACTGGATCCCACCTATTACCGGGCCTATGAATTGTTGGGAATCATCCATCAGGAGAAAAATGAGAATGATGCTGCAATCCTTAACTATCGTCTGGCGATAAAAAACAGCAAAAAACCCTATTCAGCCTATTGGAGACTTGCATCCGTTTACAATATTGAAGATAAATGTGACCAGGCAGAAACCGCGGCAAAAGCGGCACTCGATATAAAACCAAATTATGCAGCAGCTTATTTCGAACTTGGCCTCGCTGAAAAATGCCTGGGGAAAAAAGTAGCCGCACTCGAGTCCTGGAAGAAAATCCTGGATGACAGAGAATGGGGTAAATCGGCACAATACGAGTTAAAAAAATATTATAAAGAATTAGAGAATTAAAATAATTCACATTTCAGGGAATAAAAGAGGCGAATCATATCGCCTTTTTTATTTTATTTTTGACTATGATTAAAGCGGTAGTTTTTGACCTGGATAATACCCTGCTTGATTTTATGCAGATGAAAGAACGTTCTGTCGATTCAGCCGTGAAAGGGATGATCGAAGCCGGAATGGATATCGACCCGGTTAAGGCGGCTGAGAAAATCTTCAATATTTACTGGCAGAAGGGGGTTGAATATCAGGAGGTCCTGGATGATTTCATTGAAAAAGAACTCGGAGAAGTGAATTATAAATATCTTGCGGCAGGAATAGTTGCTTATCGTAAGGCCAAGGAAGCCTCGCTTGTCCCCTATCCATACGTTAACAGCACACTTCAAAAACTAGCCAAAAGCGGCTATAAACTCGGTCTTGTTTCCGATGCACCGGCCAGGGAGGCCTGGATGAGAATTTGCTCGGTGAATATGCACCATATTTTTGATGCTGTGGTTACATTCGAGGATACAGGAGAGCATAAACCCTCTGCCAAACCATTTCAATTGATCGCTTCACGTCTCGGTTGTAAGGCTGAGGATATTCTGATGGTCGGGGACTGGCCGGAACGCGATGTTATCGGAGCAAACGAAGTCGGGATGAGAACCGCATTTGCAAAATACGGGGATAGATTCGAAACAGTTCATTCCGGTGCCGATTATGACCTCGAGAATTTTTCCGATATTTTAAAAGTTTTGGAATTGGAAGCTAACCGGTGATCTTTGTAGGAACGGATATTATTGAAGTCAAACGGCTCCGGGAGACCCTCGAAAAGAACGGGTCTCGATTTGTCGGTAAAATATTTACACCTGAGGAAATCGCCTATTGTTCCGGCAAGGCAGAACAAGCGATGCACTATGCCGGGAGATTCGCCGCTAAGGAGGCCGTCAAAAAATCGCTCCTTTCCTATGACAGTAAAAAGCTAATACCGCTTAAAAACATTTGCATTAATCGCCGGGATGACGGCGCACCCATTGTCAAGATACAGAATTCTGATCATACGGTTCAAATCTCTATTTCGCATACCAGGGATTACGCTACGGCTGTAGCAGTCCTTGAAATAAAATGATACCCCTTCTTTCAGAAAACGAGGCCAGAAACCTGGACGAGCGGACCATTCGGACGGGTCGGCTCAACGGCGCAGATCTGATGGAAAATGCCGGAAAACAATCGGCCCGATATTTTGTGGAAAATATTCAGGACGTATTTTCTCAAGCCGTACTCATTGTTGCCGGGAAAGGCAATAATGGGGGAGACGGCATCGTCATGCACCATTATTTGCTGCAATTCGGGGTCGATTCGACGCTGCTTCTGCTGTCGGAATCCGAGCCGGAAAGAACTGTGGTCAGGTCTCACGACATTCCCGATGATACTGTTATTATCTACAATGAGACCCTCGAAATTAATAGTTTTGACTGGATTGTGGATGCAGTTTTCGGGATCGGATTAAAGCGTGATATTACGGGAATGTATGAAAACCTGATTCATAAAATTACTTTCTGTGCCAATATGATATCGATTGACATCCCCACGGGCATTTATACGGATACAGGGGTTGCCGGTAACTGTGCTGTACGTTCTAAAATTACACTTACGATGGGTTATCCCAAACCGGGTCTTTTTTTGAATGAAGGATTGTCCCATTCCGGAAAAGTCGTAACGCTTGATATCGGCTTTGACGATTTGGAAGAGGGCGCCGTGAAACAGTTTCTAATGACGAGGGCTGATATTCGGGGTCGTCTGAAATCATATCCGCTACATGCTAATAAATTTTCCAGAGGCAAAATCATCACCTATGCAGGATCGAAAGGAATGACGGGAGCAGCCATACTGGCTTGCAAAAGTGCTTACAGAAGTGGTTCCGGGATCATTAGATTAATCGTACCGGAGAGTCTGAATTCAGTATTCGAAGCAACTTTAACCGAAACCATCACAGTCCCCGTGGCAGACGGTCAAAAGGGCTATTTGACCAGCGACTCCACAGAGCCGGTTAATAGAGAACTCGACTGGGGAGATGTGCTGATTTGCGGTCCGGGGCTCGGGACTATGCCGGAAGCCGTTGCCCTCACCGGAGAAATCCTCAAATTTTGGGAAAAGCCGCTGGTTCTTGATGCTTCCGGTTTCGAGCCGCTGATAAATGGATCAATTTCCATATCAGATCTGCCTCAGGAGTCAATCTTGTCGCCGCATTTGCATGAATTTTGTCGTCTGTTTAATAAAGATAAGAAAGAAGTGACGTCAGATCCGCTTGGAGCCCTTCGTTCGGTTTCGGCCTTGCTTGAGGGCCGTGTGCTGATATTAAAAGGCGCACCCACCCTGATCCTGACGAATTCCGGTATGATCTGTTTCATGACGCAGGGTAATCCTATACTGGCGACTGCGGGAAGCGGAGATGTTCTGTCCGGATTACTCGCAGGCTTGCTGGCACAGGGTTATTCAACTGATGATTCTGCATTCATTGCAACCTGGATTCATGCCGAATGCGCCAAATTATTTATCAGGGATCGGGGGCCAAAAGGTTTGGTGGCATCAGATCTTATTAACTACATACCGGGGGCTTATGCCGCGCTTTCTTCTGCCCCTTAAATCTTATAAAACATGGTTATTCATTGGCTATGCATTGCTTGTTCTGTTTATCTCATCACTGGAAGCCAGTCAACTTCCAAAAGTCAGATTTCTCATGCACAACGACAAAATCGTACACTTTTTCGAATATTTGATTTTTGGCTTACTACTCATCAATGCTATGGAAAATAGCAGCAGGAGCTTTAAAATCAGGTTGGCAGCCTTACTGATTATTTTCATTTTTCCGGTTTTTGATGAGATATTACAAAGCTTTGTACCGGGCCGGTTCCCCGAGTTTTTAGATGCAATTACAGATATTATCGGCGGGACCTTCGGATACATCATCTTCATACAGATGAAAAATGTTAAGATCACTTCACATTAAGAACTTTGCCATCATCGATGAAATGACGGTCAATTTTCAGCCCGGGTTGAACTTAATAACCGGCGAAACGGGTGCGGGGAAGAGCATTCTCGTAAATGCCCTGACTTCTTTACTGGGCGCGCGATTTTCCCGGGATAATATCCGTACCGGTGCCGAATCAGCCCTCGTTGAGGGTGAATTCCGGGATGGCGGGCGTACAGACATTATCCGGCGGGTTTACTATTCGACCGGGAAATCCAGATCTTTTTTGAATGATATTCCTGTTTCAGTAGAAAAATTGAGAAAGAAAACAGAATTTTTGGTGGACGTTCACGGTCAGCATGATCACCAGAGACTGCTTGATGCGGGCAATCATCTGGAATATCTGGATGCTTTTGGAAACTATCAGAATGAACTGAAAACAATAGCAGAATTATACAATGATATTTTAAGGCTGGAACAGGAAATAGACCTGCAGACGCAACGTCTGGAAAAATTCGCTGAACAAAAAGAATTGTATGAATTCCAACTGTCAGAGCTCACAGAAATACCCCTGACTAATGATCTCGATCAGCAACTCACCGGGGAGTATAAAATTCTGGCGAATGCAGAAACTTATCAGAGAGGTCTCACCGAGCTTATCAATCTTTTAGATGAGTCACCAGGTTCTCTGAAAGAGCTGGTTTCAAGGGGTCTTCGGAATATATCGGCTTTACCTTGCATGGATGCACAAATCCGGACAATTGCCGGAAGACTGGAGAGCCTGCAACTGGAGACGGATGATATTGTGACCGACCTCATCAGGATCAAACAGGAAATTGTGATAGATGAACAGAAACTGGATCAGCTTTCTGAACAGCTTCAGCATGTCGAAAAATTAAAGCGCAAATATGGTGGCAGTCTGGAAAAGGTAATTGCCTATCGTGACGAGATTCAAAAGCGTTTAGCCCAATCCGGCAGCGGTACATCGCAGCTTGATAGATTACGGGCTGATCTCATCCACCGGCGTGAAAAGTATTTTAAACTGGCCGTGAAAATCAGTAAAATTCGAAAAAAAAATGCAACCCTGCTGGAGCGGGAAATACTTTCCGTATTGGGCCGCATGAATTTGCAGGATACCAGGTTAAAAATATTGCTGGGAGAGCTTGACGCTGATGAAATGAGTGCAACAGGTTTGGACACATGTGAGTTTCATATCTCAGCGAATGTGGGAGAAAAGATTCGGCCGCTTATTAAGATTGCTTCGGGAGGAGAAATTTCCCGGTTCATGCTGGCGATCAAAATGGTTCTGCATGACAGGGATAGCGTGAATACATTGATTTTTGATGAAATTGATGCCGGTATTTCAGGGCGTACAGCGTTAAAAATCGGTGAGATACTTGAAGAATTAAGCGCATGCAAGCAAGTCCTGTGCATAACCCACCTGCCCCAGATAGCCTCCAGAGGTCGGACTCATTTCAAAATATTCAAAGAACAGCAGAACAATCGAACCGTGAGCAAAATACGAGAGTTAACACGGGATGAAAGAATTAAGGAAATTGCTTCGTTAGTAAGTGGTGAGTCGATAACGGCCTCGGGACTGGAACAGGCCGTGCGTTTATTAGAAGGGGATATACTCATCGATGTATAAATTTATAATTCGTGGCGGACAACCGCTTAGTGGAGACGTTTTTATCAGCGGGGCCAAGAATGCCGTCCTTCCCATCATGGCGGCGACATTAATCACTCCCGGCCATTTTATTTTGCGGAATGTACCGGATTTGCGCGATACCCGGACCATGTTGAAACTCCTTGAGATTATCGGGGCGAAAGTCAATTTTTCAGATGGGAAAATGGAAATTGATTCGACAACTTGCAGTAACCCGGTTGCACCTTACGAGGTTGTGAAGACCATGCGGGCTTCATTTGATGTATTGGGTCCGCTTTCAAGTAGGTTCAGGTATGCCAAGGTATCCCTGCCGGGTGGCTGTGCATGGGGTCCAAGGCCGGTTGACCTGCATTTAAAAGCGCTGAAAGCCCTGGGTACAGAAGTCACTCTGGAAGGCGGATATATTATTGTCAAAGGCGCTGCTTCCGGAGCAGAAATCAATTTTGAACTGTCCAGTGTGGGGGCCACAAAAAATGCCCTGATGGCAGCAGTCAAGGCTGAAGGCCAAACGATAATTCAAAATGCGGCCCGAGAACCTGAGATAACCGCCCTGATCGATTTTTTAAATGCTTTAGGGGCAGATATCAGCGGGCAGGACAGTACCCGCCTGTGCATTAATGGTGTAAAGGAATTAAAGAATGAGCTCGATTTCACTATTATTCCCGACCGCATCGAAGCCGGTACATTTCTCATCACCAATCTGTTGCTGGGCGGAGAGATCAGATTGCATAATGTGAATCCGGAGCATCTTGCCATTGTACTGACTAAACTGCAGGAAGCGGGTAGCCGGCTGGAAATTACGGCCGATTCCATTTTGAGTCAAGGCGGACCAAGTATTGCCCCGGTGAATATTACAACTGCTCCGTATCCGGGTTTTCCTACTGATCTACAGGCTCAATGGATGGCACTCATGTCCAGGGCAGTGGGAGATTCTATCATAATAGATGAAATATATCATGATCGTTTCACACATGTTGCCGAGCTGAACAGATTGGGGGCCAGGATCAAACTGGAGCAAAATGTTGCAGTGGTAGAGGGTGTTGCCCGACTGACAGGTGCTCCCGTAATGTCCACGGATATCCGGGCTAGCGCTTCCCTGATCATCGCCGGACTTGCAGCGGCAGGGGAAACTGAAGTTTCAAGGATTTACCATATCGACAGAGGGTACGAAAAAATCGAAACAAAATTAAAAAATATTGGTGCTGATATCTCAAGAGTAAGAGGTTGAAGGGAACAACAAATGAAAGATGTTGTTACATTGTCATTACAAAAGATTTGTTGCATAAAGACATCAGCAAACTCTAATTTATTTACGTAATACAAAAGGAGAAACTCGTGAACAAAATAAAAATCATCTCAACCATAGTTATCGCCCTGTCCCTGACATTGGCCAATGCAGCGACCGTTGGATTCAACAAATCAACTTTGAACAGAGCAAATTCAGACAATGATGCATATTTGAACTTGTCAATTACATCCGATATTGCCGTTTATGGTTTGCAATTTGAAGTATCCTATAATCCCACAGAGCTCAGCCTTGTCGATGTCAGATCTCTAATGGATGGATATACATTCGAATACAGAGTTACGGAAGAGGGGACCATCAGGGGGCTGATTTTTAGTCTTCAGGGTGCGGAACTGGTCTCAGAGAGCAACATTACCAATGTGCTGGAATTTGAATTTGCACCCGGCGATAATCACAGTGGCTCCAGTTTGGTTGAATTCAACAGTGTGATTCTTGCAGGACAGCACGGAGAAGAAATCGACGTCAGTGCCTCAAGTCAGGAAGTTACCTTTGATAATGCATTTATTCCATCGGAGACATCATTATCCGATAATTACCCGAATCCTTTTAATCCCACGACGAACATAAATTACTCCATAGCCAAACCTGGATATGTATCTCTGGTGATATATGACCTGAACGGCTCCGAAGTAAGAAATCTCGTTTCAGGATACAGGGATGCGGCTAATTATACCTCCGTTTGGGACGGAACTAACAATCAGGGCAATGCCGTTGCCAGCGGCCGGTATATTTTAAAAATGACGGGTCCTGATTTCACGGACTCCATTACGATGACCCTGTTAAAATAAATTTAACTTTTCCAGTTGATTTATGCCCCGATTTATCGGGGCATTTTTTTTGGGCAAATCCTTGTTTTGATCGGATGAGGTCGGATAATATTACCCCGGGAATGTAAATTTCTTTTAAAGATGTCACAGAAGAAAAGAATACTATGAAAGTTGTCATTATAGGTGCCGGTGAAGTTGGATATAACCTCGCTATCAGATTTGCAAAAGAGGATCATGATCTAACGGTCATTGATAATAATCCGGAAAAATGTAAATTTGTTAAAACGACCGTCGATGCACAGGTAATTGAGGGCGACGGCGCTTCTCAGCGGATACTTCAGCAAATTAATATGCCTGAAGTCGATATATTCCTTGCCTTAACCAGGATCGACGAGATCAATCTCGTTGCAAGCAGAATTGCAAAAAAGATGGGGGCAAATCAGGTCATTGCCCGGCTAAGAAATACAGAATATTCCCATAAGAAGGCGGTTATCTCACCGGATCAGTTCGGTATCGATTATGTTACCTATCCCGAAAAAGCTGCTCAGCGGGAAATAGATATGCTGGTGCGAAGGTCAGCTACCGCCGAAATACAGGAATTCGCTAAAGGGAAAATAACTCTGGCCGGTATTAAACTCGAAAGTTCTTCTCCCCTGATAGGCAGAACGGTACAGAATGTAGAGCTTTCGAACCCATTCATACGGCATAAACTCGTGATTGTAATCAGGAAAGATCATCCGTTCATTCCCCATGAGGATACTAAATATCATAGGGATGATACCGTTTATTTCGTAGGAGACACAAATGATATCGAATCCATTCAACAAATGGCGGGAATCCCGGCGATTGAATTGAACAAACTCATGATCCTGGGTGCCGGTAAAATCGGTCGTTTGCTCGCAAAATCGCTGCAAACCGATTTTGATGTCCGGCTTGTTGAAAAGGATCGCGACAAAGCTGAAAAAGCCGGTGCAAACCTAAGCAATACCCTGATCTTAAATGAGAGCGGAACGAACATCGAATTCCTGGAATCCGAACACATTTCTGAAGTTGACTGCTTTATTGCCGTAACGGATAACGAACAGACTAATATTCTCTCAAGTTTACTCGTAAAACACATGGGAGTAAAACAGGTAATTACACATATCACTACGACTTCTTTTATCCCCGCCGTCAGACGATTCGGCCTCGATGCAATCGTCAGTAAAAATATCGCTGCTGTGAATGATGTCATAAATTATATTCGCAGTGACAGTAATATATCCATTTCCCGCTTCGAAGATATCGATATAGAAGCCGTGGAGTTGACCGTACAGCCGGATTGCAAATTCCTGCGTAAAAAATGGCCGATAGAAAAAATACCTCAGGAGATGTCACTGGGTGCTATTATTAGAGATGGTAATGTGGAAATCCCCAATCATTATTCCATCATCAAACCCTATGACGATCTGCTGATCTTCACCAAACCTTCCTTTGTATCAACGGCGGAGAATTTATTCAATCAGTAAATGAATAAGAAAGCGATCATTCATACCATCAGTATTCTATTGATGGTATTGAGCCTGATGATGATGTTGAGTACGCTTTGGTCACTTTATTATCGGGAAGGAGATCTGCGCTTTTTGCTGAGATCGGCAATCATTACTTTTTCGCTGGCCTGTATTGTCTGGCTTCCTACGAAAGGCCGTATTCGGCTTACTATAAAGGATTGGTTTGCCATAGCGACCTTCGGAGTGGTCGTTGCTGCTGTTTTTAGCGCATTGCCCATGTATCTGTCGGGAATTCTGCCGCATTATTATGATGCTTATTTTGAGGCTATTTCAGGGCTGACAACAACGGGAGCAACTGTATTCGGCAGTTCTTCTACAAGCTTGATTGAAGAAATACCTCACGGAATTCTTTTCTGGCGGAGCTTAACACAGTTCATCGGCGGGTTCGGAACGCTGATCTTTTCGATTGCAATTCTTCCGCTTCACGGGATGAGTTCTGTGGAATTGAGCAAAACGGATGTTGCCGGCCCTCTTTCTGACAGGGCGACTCCCAGAGTCTGGCAAACCGCCAAAGCCCTTGTCTCGGTTTATATTGCCCTCGTCCTGCTGGAAACTCTGTTTTTGAAACTGGGCGGAATGACACTTTTTGAGAGCCTGTGTCATTCCTTCGCCACACTTTCTACGGGGGGGTTTTCCACCAGTTCATCCAATATCGGGCATTTCAACTCAGGTCAGATTGAATGGACCCTTATGTTATTTATGCTTATCGCAGCGACTAATTTTACATACCACCATCGTCTGTTGACCAGAAGCAGCTTTCTGTACTGGAAAGACAAAGAATTCCGAACCTTTTTCTGGGTTATTCTGGTTTTTTTCCTGATCCTTTGTTTCGATATTTCAGCTCGTTATTTCGGGTTCGGATATATGCCTTTTAAAAATGCACTTTTCACTACGATCTCGATGGTGACCACCACAGGGTTCTATACTTCTGACTACAACTTATGGCCCTATCTTACCCGTACATTGATTCTGCTGATGTTTTTTATAGGAGGGATGGCCGCTTCGTCGGCAGGTGGCGTGAAAATAATTAGATCGTTGATCGTCGTAAAATACCTGCGGATAATAATAAAAAAGATGCTCCATCCAAATGGTGTCTATCCTTTGACTATTGGAGGGAAAATTATCTCTGAAGAAATTGTTATCAATACTGTGGGTTTCTTTTTATTGTATATTGCCGCTTTTGTGATTATCAGTATATTATTTGCAGCTATGGGACTGGATTTGACAACATCTATTTCAGCGAGTGCATCCTCGTTGGGGAACGTGGGACCGGGGTTTGGATCAATCGGGCCCTATCAGAATTGGGGACATTTCCCGGTAGCTGCCAAATGGCTGTCAAGCTTTAGCATGTTGCTTGGGAGATTGGAATTATTTGCTGTTATCATATTATTTAGAGGGAGTTATTGGGAAAAATGAGTGCAGTACTTGTGTATCGGAGAAAGGGTATATACACCATCACAATCAACCGACCTGAGTATTTAAATGTGTTGGACAATCAGGTTTTGGATGAATTACGGGATTCCTTTGAAGCCGCCGGGAAAGCTCCTGACATAAAGGTTGTCATCCTCACAGGTGCCGGTAAACGAGCATTTATAGCAGGAGCGGACATTAGGGAGATGGCAAAGATGACGCCGGCTCAGGCAGAGGTGTATTCTAAGAAGGGGCAGGATTTGACCAATTATATTGAGCAATTCCCCAAACCTGTTATTGCCGCTGTGAACGGTTATGCCCTTGGAGGCGGCTGTGAGTTTGCGATGGCCTGCCACATACGGTATGCATCGGAAAATGCACAATTTGCCCAGCCTGAAGTCGGCCTTGGTGTCATCCCGGGCTTCGGAGGTTCTCAGCGGCTGCCGAGACTGGTGGGGAAAGGCATAGCTTTCGAGATGTTGCTGACGGGAAAAATGATCAATGCAAAGACGGCTCTTCAGATTGGACTGGTGAATAAGGTCGTTCCTGCAAACAATCTGATAACATCTGTAAAAAAATTAGCAGACCGGCTCGCACATACTTCTTCAAGTGCCGCTGAGATGATCATTAAAGTTGTGAATGAGGGAGCTGATCTGGACCTGGCGGAGGGTCTTAAAATGGAAGCTAAACAATTCGGTAATATCTTCAGGACTGAGGATCAGAGAGAAGGTATGCAGGCCTTTATCGATAAAAGGAAACCAAAATTCAAGAAATAAAAAAGTCCGGCGTTCGCCGGACTTTTTTATTGAGATTATCTGCTCACAGTTTTGTTTCGGAAACTGTCTTTTTTACTGCTTCGAGGGTTTTGTTGAGGGCTTCTTTCTCATCGTCAGTGAGGTCGATTTCAAGAATCCGTTCAATACCTCCGGCTCCTATGACGCAGGGGACACCGATAAAATACCCGTCAATGCCATACTCCCCGTTGCAAAGGGCTGCAGATGGAATAACCCGCTTCTTATCCTTTAAATAGGCTTCAATCATTTCAGTAATCGAGGCTGCAGGACTGAAATAGGCACTGCCGTTTCCCAGCAGTTGTACGATTTCGGTACCGGCTTTCCGGGTGCGGTCAACGATAGCATCAATTTTTTCTGCGGAGAGCAGTTTGTGGATTGGTACACCGCCGACAGTGGCTAATCTGGGAATTGGAACCATTGTTGGTCCATGCCCGCCAAGAACCATGCAGGAAACATCTTGCGTGGAAAGTCCGGTTTCCATGGCGATAAAAGCCCTGAAGCGCGCCGAATCCAAGGCTCCAGCCATACCCACAACTTTAGTTTTTTGAAATCCACTGACTTTATAAAAAGCATAGACGATTGCGTCCAGTGGATTTGAAACCACAATGACGAAGGCGTTCGGTGCATATTCTTTAACATTATTGGCAACATCGGTGATGATTTTCAGGTTGATCTCCAAAAGGTCATCCCGCGACATACCGGGCCGCCTGGGGACCCCGGCGGTGATAGCAACCACATCGGCTCCTTTGATATCGGCATAATTGCAGGATCCTGATAAATTCACGTCATAGCAGTCGTGGGGGCGGGATTCCATTAGGTCAAGAGCTTTTCCCTTGATCATACCCTCTGCTTTGGGGATGTCGATAATTACAACATCGCCCAGTTCCTTTTGGGTACAAAGCAGGGCGAGTACACCGCCAATCTGGCCTCCACCGATAAGTGCAATTTTCTTTCTCATTTCATACCTCTGATATTTAGCTTATATTTTCTTTGACCCACTGTGTGCTCACTGATTTCGGTCTTGTAATGGGCGTTCCGAGAGCCCTGTTCAGCACCAACTGAGAAAGCATGCCCATAGACCTTGAGACTGAGAACAGAACAGTGTAATACTCAAATTCTCTCAAGCCGAAGTGATAGAGCAGAGCACCGGAACCGGCGTCAACATTCGGCCAGAAATTAGCAATAGGTCCCTTTCCGGCGGCGACTCTTTCCTTTGAAAAGGCTTCCAGGACTTTGGGTACGACCTGAAAGATCCTGTCAACAGTCATGAAAATGGGATCGTCGGGTAAATGCTTTTTACCAAATTCATTGAAACCCGTAAAGCGGGGGTCAGTGACCCGCAGCACGGCATGACCATAGCCGGGAATAACTTTACCGGCCCGCAATGTCTGAAAAGCCATTTCTTCAATTTGTTCAAGTGTCGGTACGCCGTCGTAGTCTTCCATCAACTCGAGAATCCATTTCAGACAATTTTGGTTGGCAAGACCGTGCAATGGTCCAGCCAGTCCATTCAACCCCGCTGCAACTGCATAATAGGCATCGGAGAGGGCTGATCCTACGGTGTGACACACATTTGCACTTACATTTCCTCCTTCGTGGTCACAGTGCATAGTCAGATAAAGTTGAATCAGTTTGGTGAAGGTTCCGTTCGGGTCGTCCATGCCGAGTTTCATAGCATAATTTGCACCCCAGTCCAGATCCCTGTCATAGGGTACAATATCATCAAGGCGCATGGATTTCCGCTTGAGTCCCTTCCGGTAACGTATTTTATAAACACAGCCTGCAAGGGTGGGCAGCATTCCTAAAATATTCAAAGCATCTTCGAGCATGGGCTTCCAATAATCCTCTTTCTTCAGCCCCTTTGAATATTGTTTTCTGAATTTAGATTTGGATTCCAACATAAGGATGGCCGTGTTCAGTAAAGTCATCGGGTGTGTCTTCCTGGGCAGAGCCCTGAGGGCATCCCATACATATGCGGGAACTTCACTTCTGTCAGCGAGATCATCCTGCAAAGCTTTGGTAGCTGTCTCATCGGGAATGTCCCCGGTAAGTAACAGGTAAAAGATCTGTTCAGGGAGCAGATGGCTGACTTCAAGCAGAGGATAACCGCGAATGATCAGCCCTTTATCAGGTTCGACAACCGAAGTATCGCAAATCATCCCTTTAATTCCACGCATCCCTCCGAAAGCTTGGGCAACTTTTACATCCGAGATGGTTTTACCGCCTACACTCCCAAGTATTTTTCTTTTTTCTTCACGCCAAACAGGTATTTTTTCCTGGAGCGTTTCCTGTAGTGTCATAGCATCTCCTTATGTTTTATATAATCACTTCTTCAAGTTTTGCAGGTCAATAAATAAAGCCTTAGTAAAAAAGCTGAGCTTTTGTTTAAAAACCGATACAATATTTAAGGTAAAATATACCGCAATCTCTAATTATCATTAAAGTAGATTTATTACGCTTAATAATGCGGTTTCTGAACTCAAGGACCCGACAGCCGGATTTGTTCATTTACGGATCTGACCGTAAGGCGGTTCAGCTTCCACCGTCAGGCATAAACTAACTTACACAAAAGGGATTATGTTTCAGCATTGTTAAAAAAAGGAAAATTATTTCCATCCTGTCAGTGACTGAAAAGTAGTAAAGATCAGTGCTGCATTAATTAATTCGTTATAAACAGACATACAGGTTGTTAATTCACCATTACTTATTTACAGTGTTGAAACAGAGCTCTATCCCGGCCTTAAACTATCGTGCCGGACGGTAGTTTATTTATTTGCATCTTTAAATTCCATCAGGATTTTTTGCGTTTCAAGATGCTGGGCATCCGCTACTGCAATAGCGGTCATGTTGACAACATCTTCAACTGAACTGTCTGCAAACTGCAGCAGATGTACCGGTTTGGACAATCCCAGCAGAATCGGGCCAATAGCCGTGGCATTTGCAAGCTGTTTCAGGAGTTTATAGGAGATGTTCCCGGAAGTCAGATCGGGAAAGATCAGTACATTGGCTTCTTTTTTCAAATGTGAAAAGGGAAAGTGCTTCTGCAGTAATTCCGTTGAAACAGCCACGTCAGCATGCATCTCTCCGTCCACACAGAGGTCCGGTCTGGCCTGTCTGATCAGTTCTACGGCCTTTTTAGCCAGGGCAGCCTTTTCATGTTTAACACTGCCAAAATTGCTCGAGCTAACCAAAGCAATACGCGGGTCAATGCCGAATTGTTTGGCTTTTTCTGCCGTCAGTATCGCAATCTCTTTCAGGGTTTCGGCAGTGGGGTCGATATTAACCGTGACATCTGCAAAGACTTTAATTATATTTTTAAAAACCAAAATATACATGCCGGCGACGTGCTGAATTCCGTCCTGTAATTTCAAAACCTGTAAAGCCGGGCGCAACGTATCGGGATAATTTTGTGTAATACCGGACACCATGCCATCTGCATCCCCCATATTAACCATCATCGGTCCAAAATAATTCGGACGGGTCATGAGCGATTTAGCCCTTCGACGGGTCATGCCTTTACGGTTACGGAGATCATGCAGAACAGCAACATATTTTTTCTGGGATTTACTGTTTTCGGGATCAATCATTTTGATGCCCTTCAGGTTGATCCGCAGACGGTCGGCTTCCGCTTTGATCTTTTCGATATTTCCCAACAGAATGGGTTTGGCTATGCCTTCTTTCTGAATTTGATAGCTGGCGCGAATGATCTTATCACATTCTCCTTCGGGAAATACGATACGCTTTGGGTTGTTCTGGGCTTTGTTAATGATTAGCCTCAGCAATTCGCGGCTTTTACCGAGCCGGGCTTCTAACTGATCACGATATTTTTCAAGATCCAGCTTATGGGTTGCCACACCCGTCTCCATGGCAGCCCTGGCCACAGCTACGGCCTCCCAGGTGAGCACACGGGGGTCGAAAGGTTTGGGTATGATGTAGTCGGGACCAAACTCCAGATTATCCAGGCCATAAGCCCTGGTAACTTCTTCGGGGACACTTTCTTTGGCCAGAGCAGCCAGCGCTCTGGAAGCAGCAATTTTCATTTCGTCATTAATTTTGGTTGCGTGGACATCCAGGGCTCCCCGGAAAATGAAAGGGAAGCCCAGCACATTATTGATCTGATTGGGGAAGTCAGAGCGTCCGGTGGCCATAATGACGTCAGGCCGCGCCGCTTTTGCATCGGGATAGGAAATTTCGGGGTCGGGATTGGCCATGGCAAAAACGATGGGGTTGTCGGCCATCGAGCGCACCATGGCTTTGGTGACTAAACCGCCTTTGGACATCCCGAGAAAGACATCGGCACCAACCATGGCTTCCTTTAGTGTCCGGAGTTCGGTTTTGGTGGCGAACTTTTCTTTATATTTATTCATACCGGCTTTACGTCCTTTATAAACCACCCCTTTACTGTCACATAAAATGATGTTTTCACGTCGGACACCAAAACGAAGGTAGTGGATTGCACTGGCAATAGCCGCAGCTCCGGCACCGCTGATGACAATTTTCAGCTTCTCCATTTTTTTTCCGGTCAGTTCGACAGCATTAATGAGCCCTGCGGCTGAAATGATTGCCGTACCATGCTGGTCGTCATGAAAAACGGGGATATTCATTTCTTTTATCAGACGTTCTTCAATTTCAAAACATTCAGGTGCTTTAATGTCTTCCAGGTTTATACCGCCGAAGGTAGGCTCAAGTAATTTGACGGCGTTGATAAGTTCTTCGGGATCGTGTGTATTCAACTCAATATCAAACACATCCACATCGGAAAACCTCTTGAATAAAACTCCCTTGCCCTCCATAACCGGTTTGCCGGCCAGAGGACCGATATCACCCAGTCCCAAAACCGCAGTACCATTGGTCACAACCGCTACCAGATTCGCTTTTGCAGTATATAGAGAGGCCAGTTCAGGTTTTTTTTGAATTTCCAGACAGGGGATTGCCACACCCGGTGTATAAGCAAGTGCCAGGTCATGCTGGGTTTCACACCGTTTGGTAGTAGAAACCTCAATTTTTCCAGGTCGGCCTTCCGAATGATAATCAAGCGCCTGTTTTTTGGTGATCATTATTAACTCCTTAATGTTGTTAGGCTCAAAGAAAAACGGGGACAGCGAGATTAGAATTAGTCCTTATAAATACCATAAAATCACCAAATTCCTATCGCTGTTCAACTGCATAATAAACGGATATTTGCCCGATACCCGCATTAAAATTAGGAGGGATACGGAATTAATACCAAACTGTTATACGGACAATTAAGTCTTATTTGAAGCGGTGAATTGCTTCTCGTCATCCACTCAATTTTGCGCCGGCCTTTGCTTTTGCCGCAGGGATATTTTTTCACCATAAATTTAAAGAATATAGAACAGAAACATTTTTTTACGCCGATCAAGGCTCTGATCAGGATAAACCGGTAATAAAGATGGATTATCGAAACATTCGGAGGCTTGTCAGTTCCTTTGCAGGCCGTCTCAGCTTGCTGAAATTTCAAAACCAAGGCAGAATTTTTCCTGATTAGGTATAGTATCCGAGTGCTAAATTATCCCCGTGCAAATATCATCCATAATTAAATCTGACTTGCCATGAATATTAAATCAGTGTTGGTTACGGCTGCCTTATTCGTTGCTCTCTTACCGGCAGTTTCCGGTCAGTACTACAGCGGTACAGGAAGGGCTGCTACACTGGAAGAAGCCAAGAAGCTGGCTACTGCCGATCTTGCCGGCAGCATTCAATCCTTTGTCACAACCAGTTTTCAGCAGAAAACAACGGAAGAAAATCTCAATATTTCAGAAGAATATGTAGAGTCCCAGATCCGGACTTTCTCATCGATCGTTTTAAAGAACATCCGCTATGATGTTGATGAATTGAAAGAGGGACTGTTCCGCCGGAAAAAGGTTTACCTGGTGACCGCCAGCGTTTCTAAACTGGATGTGAACCGTATTTTTGAAGCACGAAAATCCACCATCCGGACGATGCTGAAAGAGGCCGCTCGGGCCGAAAATTCCGGAAATATCTCCAAGGCGTTGAAAAATTATTTCAGAGCCTATATTCTCACCTATTCTTATCCGGACTCAATCCGGACCTCACTGCCTCCCCTTCGTGAATCCGGCAATGCTAGAGTTCTAATAACCGAAAAAATGAACGATATTTTTAAAGGTTTATCGGCGAAGGTTATTAAAAGTTTTTCGGATGGGGACGATTTTATTGTATCCCTGGCCATCAGTCTGCAGGGGGCACCCGTATCGGAGCTGGAGTTTTCCTATTATAACGGCTCGGAAGAAGACTGGTGTGACGTCACAGACGGAATAGCCAATTTGACCTTATCCGGAAATTTCGGTTCCACTCACAAGATTATCAGACCTTATGTGGAATATGAATTCAAAGATGAGATGGAACAGATTAAAGATGTCCAACAGGTTTATAACTTTTTAGATATTCCCATGTTCGACAACAGCTTTAAATTCGACGTTGACGTTAGTCCGTTTGTGAGCTGTGATTTTGAAGCGGAAACAGACGGCCGACAGGTGTACTTTATTCCCAGGACGACGCACATATCCGTCAATGACATGGCCTGGGATTTCGGCGACGGGGGTACATCGAGCATGACAAATCCTGTACATACATACGAGCGGGACGGAGATTATCGTGTGACGCTTACAATCAATTCGGATGAGGGCTTACAGGTCATCAGGAATCTCACGATCGGAGAAGAAAAGGAGGCTACAACAATACCTGCTGTTGCGACGAGCCGGGGAGCGGAAAAGGGAAAACTGCAAAAAGAAAAGGGAAGAGTCTCCCGGACCGAAGGAAAAAACCGCTTTGCTATGCAGACACCGACAGAGCCGCCCTCGCTAACGACATTGAAGCAGGCCGGGGATTTTGAAGAATTTATGGTTCTGGCAAAGGCCCTGAGCCAAAGAAACCGGATCATCTTTGGCAGTGCAAATGATTTCGAAAATCGGGAGAATTTACTCTGTTTTATTTTCGATAAGGAGACGGGGGAGAAGTTAGCAGCCTACCGCTTTCAAAATAGCAGTTACGAAAACCTCGGAAGCGGTGAGACCCTCATCTCTCTGAAGTCACATTACGACGGGAAAAAAGTGGCTGCCGTCTGGGTGGAGGAAATTGAATAATTGCTCCCCGATCTTTCCGGATGACTGCAAACTGAAACACTGCCCCTCTATTGCTGTTGTTACCCGCTGACGAGCAGTCAGGGTTAATTCCCGGGAAGCTGACCCCTGCAGAATTTGGATTCAAAGCAATCCCCCGGTATTAATGAAATTAAACTAATGATAAACAGGAAAGTGAAATGATCAAACGGATT
The DNA here is from genome assembly GCA_024277615.1 of Fidelibacterota bacterium. Lineage (GTDB taxonomy): Bacteria > Fidelibacterota > Marinisomatia > SCGC-AAA003-L08 > JACNLC01 > JAADGM01. The sequence goes on from JAJRUW010000010.1 coordinate 32,960, forward strand.
CTACGAAAAACTCTATTATTGACGCTCTTGCTGTCCCTGGCTGTAACTCAGGAAACCCTCAATGAATTTGAAGTGACTATCACACAGATGGATCAGGGAGTTACCTTTCCGAATATGTCCAAAGTTCTGGTCAAATCATCTGTAAAAAACCTGACTTTTGACAGCAATCGGGGCATTTTAAAAGTTGAAATCACCGGTGAAGGAGAATGGAAACTCACGCTTGACCCGGGCAGTCAGCGGTTCGAGATCAAAGCAGAGGGGTTTCTTTCTTATTCTGAGCGCCACAATTTCAAAGCCGGGAAAGCCTACGAATGCAGGGTTTCAAAGAAAATTCATGAACTGGCCCAGCTGGATGCCAATTTATTCGAAGTCACCTTCAGATTCAATACGGACAATGTTTATTGTTCAAAAGACCAGTCCACTCCTGTGATGAGTATCGGGGATTTGGCAATATTCAAATTGCCCGGGGGTGAATATACTTTTTCATTTACAAAAGATCAATTCAAACCGGCTGCCCGGTCTGTTAAGGTTGACCAGGATATGTCAATTGACATCGAACTTGTCAAAGATACATCACAGCGTTTACCCTATGTACCTCCGGGAACCGTGAATGTCGAAACTGAGCCTACCGGCGCCGAGATCACGATTAACGGAATTAAAGCGGGAATTTCCAATGCGACGATTACCAATCTCGCCGCCGGCGAACATCAGCTGGAACTGCGCAAAGACCTTTATTATCCCTATGCCGGGAAGTTTGAATTGAAAGAGGGGGAGATAAAGACCCTGAGTAAGATCGTTTTAACACCCAGATTCGGATATTTAACGGTAAACAGCCATCCTGAGGGAGCGCGGATTTATCTGGACGGGACTTATATCGGAGATTCTCCCATCCAGAAGAAACAGGTTTAAAGCGGAGAACACAGTCTCGGAGTAAAAATGGAACTGTACCGTGATTATCGGGAGGACATTACTCTGAAAGACGGTGCAAGCATAGTCAGGGAGTTTCAGCTGGAATCTTCCGGAGGCACACTGAACATCTCCGCCAGAGACGAATCAGGAAACGAGATCGAGGGTGCGGATGTCATCATCAACGGCGAATTTGCCGGCCTGACGCCATTTCTCAACAGGGCTTACCCGGCAGGTAAATATACGATAGCCGTACAGAAGGAATATTATGACACCAGCACCGAATCCGTGATTCTCGAGTCCAAAAAGAATATCAGCCGTACGGTGCTGTTAAAATCCAATATGTCTTTCCTGCACATCACAGCACCCGGAGGACGGATTTTTATAAACGGGCGGGACTATGGTGAAAATGAAATTGATCAGGTCTTTCAGCCCGGAACCTATAAAATTAAAGTGAGCGCCGATAATTATTATACGGAAGAAAAAAATCTCATTCTCACTGCCGGGCGCCGTGAGACCATTACATTTGAACTAACTCCCATCGAAGGCTCCCTTTCCGTAACGGTCATACCGTACGAAAAACAGAGTTCTGCCAAAGTCTATATCGGCGGTGAATTCATTGGCAATGCACCGCAGCGGGTCAATCGCATTGTAGGTGATTATGAGATTTTTGTTAAAATAGAGGGGTACGGTGCACTTAGCAGAACCGGTACCGTGCGCGAGCGTGAAAATACGGAAGTCAAATTTGATTTTACGGCAGCAAACCGGGAAGCCTGGATAGCAGGATTGAATACACCGGGTGAAGGGCTCCCTGAAAAAAATAACCGGCAGCAGACCGGAAATAAAGAATCGGATACAAGTAAAAAATATAAAGGCCCCAAAACGAAATACTGGCATCCGGCAAAAAAATCAACTTCGGGAAGAAGTCGGCTGCACTTCATAGTGGGACTAAATTCAGGAGCCATCATCTACAACGATAACACTTTAACTGATATTATAAAAGTCTCGGGGATTGCCGGCGTTTATCTGGGAATTGAACACCGCATGGGACCCCTCATGACCGGCGCTGCAATTGTTCAAAGAGGTGCCTCGGTCAGCGTGGATATCCTTGGTTTTGAAGGCACTGACCGTTATAATTACCTAAGCGTTTACATGACACTTCCACTTAAAATCGGCAATCAAATGTATGTTTACGGAGGCGGCGCTTTTTCAAGAATGGTAAGCGGCACTACCGAAGATTCATCCGGAACCTATAACCTGGATATGAAGGGATTTGACAACGATTTCGGGGTTATTCTCGGGATGGACTACATGATCAATGCCCGCATTGGTCTTAGAGGAGAAGTTTATCTCGGTCTGGTGGATGTGATGTTGAATACGCCTTCGAACCTTAATTACAAAAACCGGGGAGTTACTATATCATTGCTGGCAGGACTGCCCCGAAGGTAGTACAGATAACAGCCATTTCTACTGCCCGGCAGGGGCGCAGAGGAGACTGAAGAATTAAATAGTATTTCAATTATTTCGAAATGTTCATGAAAATCACATAAATTTGCACTACAGTACCCTGAAATATTCTCGATACAGAAATGAAATTAAAATACAAATTGCATCTCATATTTTCGCTGTTTCTGTTGACCTTCCTGTCTGGGCAGATCAAGCCGACGGTGGTTGTCAACAGCGGGGCGGCTCCCGAATTCTGCGATAAAGTCTCGGCTGTCCTCTCGGAAGTTCTCCTGGCTTCAAACCGCTTTCGTAAGGGGAAGGGTGAACTGTCTTCGGCCAAACAGTATTTTACCACGGAGGGATTTGCCGTCTTTTCAGACCTGGTGCAAGACACTAATCCCTATACCGCCAAAAAAAAATATAAAGTAACCATCACCCGGCTTGTCGGTCGTGATATTTATGAAGTCCGGGGTCTCAAAGTCAAGGTTGAAACCGGGGAGAACGATGTGAGTCCCATCCAATACCTTGTTTTTGCACTTGACGAAAAGGCTCAAATTGTTGATGTGCGTTATTCCCTGCCGAAAAACAATTATCTCGATATTATCGATGCGGGTGAGGATGTGGCCGATCTGGAAAGACGCCAGAAAATTCTTGAATTTCTCGAGACTTTCGGCACGGCCTATAGTCGTAAAGACGCTGATTATCTCGAAAACATTTTCAGTGACGATGCGCTGATCATCACAGGCTATGTTACATACCGTAAACCCGAATTCAACGACCTCATGAGTCAGGAGAAAAATGCCGAGACCGAGAAAGTAGTCGAATATCGACAGCACACTAAGGAGCAATACATTAATAAATTGCGTAATTATGTTTTCCCTTCAAATTCTTACATCGATATTGACTTTTCCGAAATTACACTTGCCCATCACCGCACCATGGCGAATGTTTATGGGATTAAGCTGAAACAGCATTGGAAAACCGCCCGTTACGAAGACACCGGCTATCTGTTTCTCACGGTCTATTTTCTTGAGAATAATGATCCGCTGGTTTTGGTTCGGGTTTGGCAGGACCAGGATTTTATAGGGGATTACGATGTGTCCATCTATGATTTCGATATTATCGAATGACGGTGTACACCGGCTCTGATTCCGATTCAGGATAATTCATAATGACTAACTGTAGAAAAAGGAGAAACAAATGAAAAAGATCATAATATTGATGTCTGTTGCCGCAATTGGACTGTTTATGCTCATTGGCTGCGGCGGTCATGCCCCGGCTGTTGCCGATGACCTCACCGAGATTGCAGATCCATTTCAGGAATTACAGGATATGGCCAACGGTTTCATCAAAGACGGTAACATTGCGGTAGTAGGCGTAGGGACATCAACCCGGCAGGATATTGCCAGAGATAAAGCCAGAGCCTCAGCGCAGGCAAAACTCGCCGAAAGTTTTGAAACCAAAGTGGAAGTCCTTAAAAAGAAATTCACCGAAGAACTGGGTTCGGATATGACCAATGAACTCAATGAAACCTTCACAAATGTGATCAAAACCACCAGTAAAACAGTGCTTTACGGTGCGATTGAAAATAAGGCCAAATATTTTAAGGATAACAAAACCGGTATGATCAGCGCCGGCGTCGTTTTGTATGTGAGTCCCGATGTGATGAACCAATCACTATTGGATCAGATGAAAAATAAGCCCAAACTCTACGAGCGATTCCGTGCTTCCGAAGCCTATAAAGAACTGGAAAAAGAGATGGAAAACTACGATAAGTAATCCGTTTACCTGACTTGAATCCCGGAAAGCCGACCATGGTCTTTGGCCGGCTTTCCAATCCACTTCACTATCCATGAAACACCGGTTTTATTTCTCGGTAATTCTCCTCATGCAGTTCACTGCCGCTTTCGCTCTGGACCGCTATCCGGACTGGTTTTTGTACCCTTTGTCCCATCCCGGTATAATTGTTGGCTTCAGCTATAACGGAGAGGCCCCTGTAACCGATGCGGAGAGGATGTACTGTGTCTATCAGGAGTGCATAGTAACGGGCTCACTGCAGCAGTTCCGGGAATATGAGCAACGTGACAGTGAATATTTTTATAATTTTGATGCCGATTCGCTCAGGGCCATCCGGGGAAAACTCCACGAACTGGATTCGTTTTACAGCAATGCTCTGCAGGGCAGTATGATCTCTGCTTTCGGAGTGGATTCAGTGAAAATCCGAAACAGCATGATCGTGGATGTGGATTCTCTGCAATGTCCTGATTGGGTCGAGCGGACTTTTTATACCGACGGAGGTTATTATTACGGAGTGGGAATGTACACCTCGCGGTCAAATATAAATGATGCCTGGAAAACCGCCGAGGAAAAGGCTTTCTTTTCCATTATGAGCGGATTGGCTCTGGATATTCATTCTGTGTTGATTATGGATACGGCCAGGGATACGGACTTCAACCGGATCAGTTCAATCAGGCTGAAGTACAAGTTGAAAGGCCTGCAGGTTGTAGAACGCTATCCCGACCCTGCAAATGATATTTTTTATGTACTTGTGCGTATTAAAAAACAAAATATCTTCTCACCCTTAATAAACCAATCAACAGGGAGATAACATGTATAAAATGATCATTTTCATCATTCTGATGGTGGCAGCTACGGATGCACAGAGTTATACGATAACCGTCAGCCGCGATGACCTTGCAGGGGATGCTGAGGGGTTGATCCAATACACACGGTTCGGCTCTACGGAGAATATTCGCGGGAATATCAGCAAAGGCTCAAGTGATGGGAATATTTCGGTAAGTCGGCACCGGCATACCGCCGACCAAATTTTCAGGATCAAGGATGTGTCGGGAACATATTTGAGTATTTGGCTTGTGAATTCTATCATCGATGAGACCTTTGCCGATGCAGAGGATCTACAGGTGTTGGCGGCTTCCAGGGCGACCGCCGTGATCAGGAACGAAACCACAGGTGAAGAATATCAGGTGACCATTCCGGAAGCTGCCGAAGGTCTCGCTTTTAGGGCCGGCACCATCATCGGAGGTAAATTCTCTGCTGATCCGAGAATGTTTGCGCAGCTGCGCATATATGAGCTAAATGTTGTAGATGCCCTTACCGGAAACCCCCTGCCGGATGTAACCGTTAGATTTTCATCCGGGAGGGCCGGGGATGAATTTGACCCGGGTATTACGGATCTGGCGGGGACCTACAGCCGAAAGTTTGACTATGGGGACTATGATGCCGTGCTGTCAAAGTCCGGTTTTATTACTGTTCACCAGACTTTTACCATGGACCTGACGGATTTACCCGTGACCATCAGAGTGGCCATGTCGCCCGTTACCCGGGATTATCGGATTGTGCTCACCTGGGGCCGACAGCCTGCCGACCTGGATGCGCACCTGGCCGGACCCGATCCGGCAGGGACCCGCTTTCACATCTGGTGGGACCACAAGGTGCCTGTGGGAGGACGCAACTTTCTCGACCGGGATGATACTTCTTCCTATGGTCCCGAAACAATAACGATCTACAAGCCGGCAAAGGGCGAATATCGCTATGCCGTACATGATTATACGCACCGCGGGAAATCCGGAACCAGAGCACTTTCCTACAGCGGCGCGCACGTGGATGTCTATGGCGGGGGAGAACTGATCCGGAGTTTCGAGGTGAAAGCCGGAAACGCCGGTAATACCTGGGAAGTTTTCAAACTTACCGCCGACAACGAAATTGTCCCGGTGAATGTGTTTCGGGACGAATCTGACAGCAGAGCGGTGATACGCTGAAGGTGGTCTGATATGCCGGTCAGAATGGTTCCGTTACGTTGTCAAAGGCCCCGCACTTTATAGTATCGGCAGGTATAATCCATGGCTTGTAAGAAGATAATGCAGGAAAATATCAGATGAAGTACAGGTTACTCCTGACTCTGTTGGCAATCGTTTTTCTCGCAGGGCAGCAGGATTTCGATACTTGGAAGAAAAATGAACAGGAGAAGTACGAGCGTTACGTTGACAAATATGATGCTGATTTTGCCGATTTTCTCGACAGGGACTGGAAAGAATTTCAAGCCTTCAACGGCCTTACAAGGGATGACACTCCGAAGCCCGTAACCGCACCGGTGGCTAAAATTGTACCGCCGCCGCCGGGACCACCGCTCCAAATACTACCTCCTCCGGCAATACCCGTAACACAACCGGAGATTGTACTACCCGAAATACACGCAGAAAACATACATCCTTTAGAAGTGAACTTTTTTGGTGTACAACTGGTTCTCGACAGCGGAGTGGCATTCGATTTAACCCTGAAAAAACCCATTGACAATCACGCGATCAGTGATTTCTGGCTGGAACTGGCCAAAATGGATTTTTCGCCTCTCCTGAACCAGCTTGAAGCTTTGCACCAGGGACTTTCACTAAACGACTGGAGTTTTGGCAGTCTGGTCAAATCCACTGCTGAAAGCATTACCGGCGGACCTTCCGCCGGGTCTAATCTGGTCACCTGGTACTTGCTCGTGAAAACAGGATATGATGTTAAAGTCGGCTACCTCGCTGACCGGATCATCCTGCTGACTCCTGCATCCAGGCTGGTTTATGAAACGCCCTATTTTAAAATCGACGGCCGACGCTATTTTGCCGACATCTTCGATAAAAACAGTGAAAAACCGGTCACTTTAAAAACCTATAACGGGAATTATCCGCAGGCAGAGCATATGATTGGCATAGAATTGTCAAGCTTACCTGCCCTGGGCAGGCGGTTTGTCAGGAGGGAATATCCTTTCACTTACCAGTCAGTGGAATATGCTCCGGTCCTGGAATACAATGCCGATCTGCTTGATTTCTTCAACGTCTATCCGCAGACCGAGTTGGAGGTCTATTTTTCCGCCACTCCGTCGCCAGCAGCCCGCAGATCATTTTACGAGTCTTTTACGCCCATACTGGATGGAAAATCGCAGGGTGCTGCCCTGGATCTGATACTGCGCTTTGTACAAACTGCATTTGACTATGAAACCGATGGAGATCAATTCGGTTATGAAAAACCTTTATTTCCGGATGAAACTCTCTATTATCCTTCGTGTGACTGTGAAGACCGCGCCGTATTGTTTGCCCTCATGACCGGTGAATTGCTGGGGCTTGAAACAGTTGGCTTACGCTATCCCGGGCATGTGGCAGTGGGTGTAAAACTGGATACCGCCATTGATGGAGATCATATTAAAGTGGACGGACAGGATTTTCTCATCTGTGATCCGACCTATATCAATGCCGGAATCGGCATGTCCATGCCGCAATTCAAAGCCGTACTGCCAGAGATCATCAGATTCTGACCATATCCGCCAGTGAACCTCAAAGCACTCAACACCCAGGATAACTTGCCACCAGGGTTTACTTTCATTTTGTTTAAAGAATATGACCCTCAAGGGCTAATATTACCGCCCGAATAATTCATAATTTAACAGAGATAAGCAGATGAAACTTTGTCTAACGGGATTACCGCAAAGCGGAAAATCCACCATCTTTTCAGCCCTGACGCAGACAGAACCCGAAGCCGGATTCGGCTCGGGCAAACAGGAGCCTAAACTTGCCGTTGTGGAAGTACTGGATGAGCGCATCACACGACTTTCGGAAATGTATAATCCGAAAAAGACGGTTTACGCCAAGATTGAGCTGGCGGATTTCCCCGCTCCTGCAGACCGTAGTGAGAATTCAAATGATTTTCCCACGGAGTTACTCCGGGAATTAAAAGTCATGGATGCTCTGGGGATCGTACTTAGGAACTTCGATGATACTTTCCAGGGGTCTCCCAAACCAATTAAAGACCTCGAGACATTTTCAGGGGAGATGGTCGTCGCCGATCTGATCGTCACAGAGAATCGGCTTGAGAAGCTAAGCCACAGTTTTGCCAGGGGGCAGAAAACACTTGAACTTCAACGTGAATTCAATTTACTGCAAAAGATAAAAGTTCAACTCGAGAGTGACAAGAAAGTCGATGCGCTCGACCTGACACCGGAGGAAAAAAAACAGCTTAGGGGTTTCCAGTTTTTAACCAATAAACCCTGGCTGGTCATCCTTAATTCCGGTGAAGACCGGTTTCACAATAGTGCTGAGCAGCTTGAAAATATCCGCGAGTATTATCCGGCAATTGAATTTGCCGGAAAATTTGAGATGGAATTATCCCAGATGGAAGCCGAAGATGCAAAGTTATTCATGGATGATCTGGGGGTCACTGAATCTGCTGCTGTACGCCTCACGGACTCGGCTTATAGAATTCTGGGTTATATCAGTTTTTTCACGGTGGGACCCGACGAGGTTCGTGCCTGGACCATTCGCAAGGGGGCCAAAGCGGTCGGTGCTGCTGCAGCCATCCATAATGATCTTGCCCGTGGGTTTATCCGTGCCGAATGTTTTCATTACGACGATCTGACAGCCTGCGGTAGTGAAAAAGATGTGCGTCAAAAAGGAAAATTCAGGCTTGAAGGCAAGGAATATGTCGTTCAGGACGGGGATATTTTAAATATTCGGTTTAACATCTAATTGTTGTGGACATAAAAAGGGCTGACCCGAAAGCCAGCCCCTTTTATAGTTCGCAAGAGGTATTTTCAGAAAGCTCCATGTAAATACACGGTGGGAATTTGTCCCGAGATCGCAAGCTTCCTTCAACCGATTGCTCGATAAGGCCTGCTTTTGAAATCGGCAAATCAAAAACCCAATTCTAAAGTTTGAAAGTTCTGAAAATTGAGTCCTCTTGCGAAAATCTATTTCAAAAATCCTGACTCAATTTAACTGCAATGCCCAACCCCGGTCAAGAGAATCCGGTGAACTAAGTGAATTAATTCGGGAGTATTTCAGCACGGGAAATATGATTGGTCTCATAAAATAGAATGAGACTCTTGCAGCTGCATCTCTTTGCCTGAAAGCAAACCACTCTTGGGCGAATATCAGTTTGGGAAACCCGTCAAATAGATTTATAGAGTTCAGTTTCTCCTTCGCTTTTGGCAATAGACACTGCACCGACCGAATCGCTGAAAATATTCACCATAGTGCGGAACATATCCAATGGCCGGTCAACCGCCAGCATTGTGCCCACCAGAAAACCCACCTGTGGATGGCTGCCCAGTCCAACTGCATCCAGTACGATGAAGATCATTACCAGACCGGCGGAGGGAATACCGGCTGCACCCACAGAGGCCAGGAAGGCCGTAATTACCACCACAAACTGCTGTGTGAAACTGAGATCGAATCCCAAAGCCTGTGCAATAAACAGCACTCCGGCACACTCATATAGTGCTGTCCCGTCCATGTTGATGGTGGCCCCAAGAGGCAGAACAAAGCTGCTCACTTTATTGGAGACACCGATTTTATTTTCTACACAATCCAGTGTCACCGGTAAAGTGGCGCCGGAAGAACTGGTGGAAAAGGCCATAGCCATGGCTGAGGCCATCCCCTTGAAATGTTTCAGGGGATTAATACGTGTGAAAAGAAAAAATAATAGGGGCAGTACGATTACCAGGTGCAGTGTCAAACCAAGGGCAATAGTGAGCATATATAGCCCCACGGCTCTAAAGAGATCAAACCCCGCCGTTGCAACGGCTTTAGTGATGAGACCGAATACACCGATGGGAGCCAGGAGAATGATACCCGAGGTGATTTTCATCATGGCCTGAAACAATGCTTCAAAGAGCTTCAGCAGAAACTCCCGTGGTTTGCCGGTCAGGCTCGTGATGCCGTAACCGAAAATGATGGCGAAGAATATCAGTGCCAGCATGTCCCCGTTAGCAGCTGCCTTGACGGGGTTGGTAGGGACCATGCGGATGAGAATATCCCCCAGCGAATCCGGTGTTTTGAGCTGTGTCACATCAAAATTAGCACTTTCCCCGCTTATTTGAACGTCAACGCCCGGGCGTATCAGGTTCGTCAGGGTCAAGCCGATGAGGATGGCAATGATAGAAGTCAGAAAATAATAGGCCAGAGTTTTACTGCCCAGGCGCCCCAGACTTCGGCTGTCCCCCAGGCCGGCCACTCCCACTGTAATTGATGTGAAAATAAGGGGAACGATCACCATTTTCAAAAGCCGCATAAAAATATCGCCCAGTGGAGCGACGATGAGGGATTTTTCTCCAAAGAGCAGGGCAAATCCAACGCCAAGCCCCATTGCTATAAAGATCTGCCAGTGTAATTTTAACTTTTTCATGGAGCTATTTTAAAGCACTCTGACAAAACGGTGAAAGCTCTTTTTAACGGAAACAAGGATTGCATTTTGATGAAAGAAAGGTCATGTTACAGCCTTTTTCTGTAATCGGTGCGTAGCTGTCTTCGCAGGACTGCGCTGATTCCCGGAACTCATCACCACAGCGTTCATTTTGAGTCCCGCTGATGAGAGCCCGGCCTCAAAAACCACAGCACTGATTGGCCTTGGTCAAGACACCGTGGAAAAATCGGAGATTGCACTGTACTCAGTAAAACGACTAAAATAACTTCAGGTATTACTTTTGAATATTTCCAATTCGACAGGTTGCCTCATGGCATCTGCTCTGCCGCCGGAACACTTTGAAGACCGAGATCAATATGACGAATTGACCCGTTGTGTGAATTAACTATGTCATTAGATAAATTTTGAATTATGGGTAAAACGATAACGATAAAAGTTGAAGGCCAACTGATCTCAATTATAAAACAGGGTGGACCGGATTATATCCCTGACTGATATGGTAAGAGTTTAAGAATAAAGCGATCATATCAGATATTGGATGAAAGACAAAAATACTATTCAATTCCTTGGATTTTGGGAAGCATTATAACGCGATGATAGAAAAAATATTCAAATATGATATTGTGATTTTTACATTTTCCATATTTATTTCTTTGCCGTTTTCAGCACAACATTTTGAACCTGCCGGTATCAAAGCTTTTAAAACACAGGAAAAAATAAGATTTGATGGAATATTAGATGAGCCCGTATGGCAAAAAGTGACGCATATCTCAAATTTCACTCAACGCGAGCTGGATTTTGGCAAACCCGTGACCGAACGCACGGAAGTTGCCGTTATATACAATAATAACACAATATATTTCGGTATTTGGTGTTATCAGAAAGACCGCAGTAAAATCGTTGCGAAAAACATGGAGTGGGATTTTAATTATCGAACAGATGATAATTTCCAGATATTAATTGGCCCTTTCAATGATAATCGTAACGGTTACTTGTTTATTATTAATCCCAACGGCGCAAGAGCAGATATTCAAATTAATAATGGAAATGTAAATGAAGACTGGAATGGTGTGTGGGATGTGAAAACCTCTATCACTTCGAAGGGATGGTTTGCGGAAGTTTACATACCTTACAGCACCCTGCAATTCAAGAATGACAGGATCCTGAGTTGGGCAATTAATTTTGAGCGGGATATTGCTTTTGAAAATGAACAGGCACTTTGGCAGGGTTGGTCTAGAGATTATTCCATTTATGACATGGTAAACGCAGGGACACTTTCCGGTATAAAAAATATAACCTATGCACAAAGATTTGAACTTAAACCTTTTCTCTTAAGCGGCTGGCATTACAAGAAAGCCGAAGATGACAAATACCCCCAAAAATACGGTGCCGACCTCAATGTAAATTTAACTCCGACTCTTAAACTCAATTTGACAAGTTTTACCGATTTCGCACAAGTTGAAGTAGATAGAATAGCGGTTAATCTTTCTCGTTTTAGTATTTATTATCCCGAGAAAAGGCAGTTTTTCCTCGAGGGCTATGACTTTTTTGAGTTTTATCTCGGTGAGAGGAATCAGGGTTTTTATACGCGGGAAATTGGTCTTGAGGATGGCATACAAGTTCCCATCATTGCAGGTGCCCGTTTGTTTGGGAAAATCGGAAGAAAAAATATTGGTTTTCTAAATATTCAGGAAGCCTCAAAAGACGCGGTTCCGACTACCAATAATACGGTTTTCCGCTACAAACAAGATATTGGTAAACAATCTTATATTGGTGCAATATTTACCAGTAAAATCAATAATACAGCTTCCAGTCAACTCTTCGGGTTGGATGGGGCATATCAAACTTCCGAATTTCTTAATGATAAAAATCTGGTGGTTTCGGGAAAGATCAGTACGAGTACTGAAAGTTTTACCTTACAAAAAAATGCACTCACTTACCGATTGTCAGTTGATTACCCAAATGATTTAATCGATAATTTTATGGCTTTGGGAAGTATGCAAAAGGAGTTTAATCCTGAATTGGGTTATATTCGCAGAACTAACTACGATTCATATTCCTGGTATTTTAGAATAACTCCTCGTGCATTAAGCAGATACGGTGTTAAGCAACTGCTCTTAAAACCATGGGGATTTACTTTGTATAATACGCATTCAACGGGAGAAATGGAAAGTTTTTCGAACGAAACGCGTCCGTTGGGTGCTGTCTTTAATACGGGTGAGAGATTTGAATTCAATCTTATACAAAATTTCGATCGCTTAGACAAAGTTTTTGAATTAACCTCTGAAGTAAGTATCCCGGCAGGGAAATATTGGATGTATAATTATGAATTACAGTTTGAAACTTACAATGCTCGCAGAATCTGGATAAGTTTATTGTATAACACAGGCGGTTTTTATTCCGGTAAAATTAAAACCTTTGAAAGTGAACTGGGGATCAATGTCAATAAACATTTGAATCTGACGGAAAATTATTCTTTGAACGAAGTGAACTTACTTCAGGGGAAAGTAGTCACTCATGAAATTGCCTCATATCTTAATTATACGTTTAATCCCAATTTGAATTTATCATTTTTTGCCCAATTCAACAGTTTAGACGAGCTTATGATCTGGAACTTCCGGTTGCACTGGATTCCTAAAGTCGGTTCAGATTTTTATCTCGTTTATAATATTGGTTATGGGGACTCTATAAAAAGAATTGATTATCTAAAACCGCAAACAACCGCTGCCGTAGCAAAATTAGTTTATCGTTTCACATTTTAAAAAGTGGGAAGTGTAAAGTCCTTTCGGTGAATCGGTTTTGCAGCGGTACATCCGTACATAAATGAAAATTTTGAAAGGTATAATATTTTAACCCGGTTTCCGGATTTGTAACCGTTGGCATATCCCCGGTGGTTTTCAATTTTCACTGGGGCTGGATCGATTTACAAATGCTTGTCAGGTGGTCCGCAAATTACTTGCCAAACCGTTTCTGATGGTTGTTTCCGATGGAAAGTCACCTGTAAATTAATCAGCTTTTTTTTAAATAGAAATACAAGGAATATTTATGGCGGATACTTCGGATTTCAGAAACGGACTGGTCATGGAGCATAAAAACGGCTTGTGGAAAATCGTTGAATTTCTGCATGTAAAACCAGGCAAGGGTCCGGCTTTCGTCCGGACGAAACTGAAAAATGTAAAAACCGGCCAGGTGGTTGATGAAACTTTTCGCGCCGGTGAGAAAATCACGGTGATCAGGCTGGAAGCCCGGGATTATAATTATCTCTACAACGATGGAGAGCATTATTATTTTATGGACAACGAGACTTACGAGCAGATCACGCTCACAAAAGAACAGCTGGACGATGTCACCGATTTTCTCGTCGAGAACACCAACACCACCATCGCTTTCAACGGCACCGACCCGGTGGAGGTGCGCATCCCTCAACACATGAGTTTAAAGATCGTGAAAACCGATCCCGGCGAGCGGGGTAATACGGCCCAGGGTGGCACCAAACCCGCCGAACTCGAAACCGGAGTAGTCCTGCAGGTTCCGCTGTTCATTCAGGAAGGGGAAACCATCCGTGTGGATACTAAAGACCGCCGCTATATTGAACGGGTCAAGGGATAGCGGATCATGATCCCGAAATCAAAAATCAAAGAGATCATCGACCTCATCGAAGGCACCGACATCAGTGAGATCGAGATAACCTCAGATAAAGACACACATAAAATTCGCATCTCCCGGTTGAATCACGGGACGAATTCCCTGCCGTATTCCGAAGTATTGAGGGCTGCTCAACCTGCCCCAGCGGCTCAACAACCCGTACAAGCGCCGGAAGTACCCGCCGAAACAACTGATTCCGGTCCGGAACAGCTGCAGGTAAAAGCTCCCCTGGTGGGAACATATTATGCCTCACCGAAACCCGATTCCCCCCCCTTTGTGAAGGTCGGTGATATTATTAATGTGGGTCAGACGGTGTGTCTCATCGAGGCGATGAAAATCTTCAACGAGATTGAATCCGAAGTGGCAGGGAAGGTAGTTCGGATCCTGCTGGAGAATGAAGCGCCGGTGGAATACGGCCAGACGCTGATGATCGTAGAACCCGTCTGACATGTACCGTAAAATACTCATCGCCAATCGTGGCGAAATTGCATTGCGGATCATCAGGGCCTGCCGTGAACTGGGTATCCAGACGGTGGCAGTGTATTCACAGGCGGACGAGTTATCACTGCACGTGAGATTTGCCGACGAAGCCATCTGCATCGGCCCGCCTGATTCCAACAAAAGTTATCTGAACATCCCTTCCATCATTGCGGCTGCAGAGCTCACCAATGCAGAAGCCATCCACCCGGGTTATGGGTTCCTGTCCGAAAATGCCGAGTTTTCCAGCATCTGCCGGGATAATGAAATTGCTTTCATCGGCCCGCCTCCGGAAACCATCGACGCCATCGGTGATAAAGCCCGGGCCAAAAGTACCATGAAATCCGTTCAGGTTCCGGTTGTTCCCGGGTCAGACGGTACTGTGGCGACAGTTGAGGAAGCCCTGACTCTGGCGAAGGGTATAGGCTTTCCGGTCATTCTGAAGGCTTCAGCCGGTGGCGGTGGCCGGGGCATGCGCATTGTGGAAAAACCCTCCGAAATGGAAACCGCCTTTAACATGGCCCAGTCCGAAGCCCGCACGGCTTTCGGGAATGCGGATATGTATCTGGAGAAATTCATCCTCAAACCCCGCCACATCGAAGTTCAGATACTGGCTGATACTTTTGGTAATGTGATTGCCCTGGGCGAGCGGGAATGCTCTATTCAGCGGAGGCATCAGAAACTGGTGGAAGAATCGCCCTCGCCGGCAGTGACACCCGAGATCAGAGAGCAGCTCTACAAAGCCGCCATTGCCGGAGCCCGTGCTGCTGACTATGTGGGCGCCGGAACCATTGAATTTCTCCTCGATGCCAGGGGTGACTATTATTTCATGGAGATGAATACGCGCATTCAGGTGGAACATCCCATCACTGAAATGGTGGTCGGACTGGATCTCATCAAATTTCAGATTCTGTGCCATGCCGGTGAGCCCCTGCCCGACTGGATGCACAATATCAAGCTGCGGGGGCATGCCATCGAATGTCGCATCAATGCCGAAGATCCGGCACGTGACTTCATGCCCTCCCCCGGCAGGATCACGGCCTTCCACATGCCGGGCGGAATGGGGGTCAGGGTGGACACACACGCCTATTCCGGTTATTTCATTCCGCCCTATTATGATTCCATGATCGCCAAACTCATTGTACATTCACCAACCAGAGAAGAGGCTCTTAACCGCATGGAAGTTGCTCTGGACGAATGTGTAATCGAGGGCGTCAAGACCATTATCCCCTTTCACAAACAACTTTTTAAAAATAAAAAATTCAGAGCCGGTGATATCCACACCGGATTTTTAGACACCTTTAAATTTGAACCAGATAAGGATTAGAGAATGAATGTACCAGATGAACTGAAATACTCGGCGGATCACGAATGGGTCAGGACCGAAGGAGATATTGTCACTGTGGGCATCACCGATTACGCTCAGGGTGAGTTGGGAGATGTGATCTTCATTGAATTTCCCGAAGTCGGAGATACGGTCACCGCCGGTGATACTTTTGGAACAGTGGAGGCCGTAAAAACAGTTGCCGATCTTTTCGCACCCCTTTCAGGAGAAATACTGGAAGTGAATACGGGACTGGAGGACAGCCCTGAATCCGTAAATAAGGACCCCTATCAGAGCGGCTGGATTGTCAGGATCAAAGCCAGTGCTTTGCAGGAATTAGATCAACTGATGGATGCAAAGGCTTACAAGGAGCACATCAGCTGATGCCGTATATTCCCAATACCGCCCGTACTGAAGCAGCTATGTTTGCCGATATGGGCGTCTCCGGGTTTGAGGAATTGATCCGAAATATTCCCGAAGAGCTACGTCTTGACGGTGCCCTGGGACTGCAGCCCGGACTGTCCGAATGGGAACTGGAATCTGCCGCTCAGGTGCTGGGGCAGCTGAATCGCCCCGCCGGCAGCGGACTGTGTTTTCTCGGCGGTGGGGTCTATGATCATTATATCCCCAAAGCCGTGGATTTTCTGGCAGGTCGTTCCGAGTTTTATACGGCCTATACGCCTTACCAGGCTGAAGTGAGTCAGGGTACGCTCCAGGCCATGTACGAATTTCAGTCAATGATCTGTGCCCTAAGCGGGATGGATGTGGCCAATGCCTCCATGTATGACGGAGGCTCTGCTCTGGCAGAAGCCTGTTCTCTGGCCATGGCTGCCACAAGGAAGACCAGAATTCTGCTTTCCGGTACAGTGAACCCCAGATTTATTTCCGTTGTCCGTACATATTTGCAGAACCGTCAGGCTGAGCTCGTTATCCTGCCGGAGCAAGAGGGCGTCACTGACCTGAGGAATGTACCCGGGCTGATCGGTGATGCAGCTTGCCTGGTAGTCCAATCCCCCAACTATTACGGCGTACTGGAGGACTGGCGCAAAGTATCCGGACTGACCGGAAGTTCCAGGGCTCTTTTAGTCGCCGTCTCCGACCCGCTGCGTCTGAGTGTCATGGCGTCCCCGGGGGAATGCGGAGCGGATGTATTTGTCGGGGAGGGACAGATGCTGGGCAATGAGCTCTCCTTCGGCGGACCATACCTGGGACTGCTGGCAGTTACCGAAAAATACCTGCGGAAATTGCCCGGACGGATCAGCGGCAAAACCGTTGACAGCAGCGGGAACGAGGCTTATGTACTCACGCTACAGACCCGGGAGCAGCATATCCGTCGGGAAAATGCTACCTCCAACATCTGTACCAATCAGGGCTTGATGGCTCTCAGAGCAGCCATCTACATGTCACTCATGGGGAAAGAAAATCTTCCCAAAATCGCCAGACTTTGTTTTAAGAAGGCCCACTATGCAGCAGACAAAATACTGGAATCGAAACGGTACTCCCTACCCTTCGGAGATCAGTTCCTTAATGAATTCGTCCTTAAAATAGAATCCGGCCCGACTGCCCGGAATCTCGTTGAAGCTGCCGAAAGGGAAAATATATTCATCGGTACCGTGCAGAATTCAACGGATCTGCTCCTGCTGGCCTTTACCGAAAAAAGAACCCGGCTTGAAATAGACCGGCTGATCGAATTTCTGAACAGGATCTGATGACCACCTTCGAAAGACTGGAAGAGAAAAGGTCGGCCAGAGGTGCCTGTGCCCTGGCTCTTCTGGATCCGGATATCAAAAATGACGGCCGACTGCAAGAGATGGTCCATACGGTTACAGCCGCTGATTTTGACGGCATCCTCGTAGGTGGCAGTCTCATAATGGATGAGCGCTTTGAAGCCCGCCTGGGGCTGATCAAGTCCCTGACCGACCTGCCGCTGGTCATTTTCCCCGGCTCATCCCGGCAGCTCTCACGGGTTGCAGACGCAGTACTGTTTCTGTCGCTGCTCAGCGGCCGGAACCCCCAGTACCTCATCGGCGAACAGGTACAATCTGCGCCCCTCATCCACAGCCTGTGTCTGGAGACCATCCCGACGGGGTATATCCTGCTGGATGGAGGAGCCGTTTCATCGGTACAGGTGATGAGCAATACAAATCCTTTACCTCCTGAAAAAAAGGATATCATCCTGGCCCATGCTCTGGCAGGTCAGTATCTGGGCATGAAACTCATTTTTTTGGAATCAGGCAGCGGAGCCGAAAATAGTGCCGGGGCAGGTCTGGTTGAACTGATAGCGGGCGCTCTGGAAATTCCTTTGGTCGTGGGAGGGGGCATTCGCACAAAGGACACCGTTAGTGGTCTGGTGCAGGCCGGTGCAGGGTATGTGGTCATCGGTAACGCTCTGGAAAAAACGGGTTCTCCGGATGATATAGCGGAACTGGTGAGCGCCGCACATCATACAGGGAACTCCTGATTGTGCAGTCGAAAAACGAACAGAATCCATTATATCGAAGTGCCAGGCACTTTCTGCTTCATCTTCAGTTTGAACGACGCCTGTCACGCAACACTATCGAAGCTTATTGGAGTGACCTGCGTCGTTATACGGATTATCTGAACGACGCTTTCAGTATCAGCCGGCCGCAGGAGATAAAACTTGCCCAGATCCGGGCCTATGTCAAGCTGCTGTCCCGGTTAACCCCCGGAGACAGTTCCGAGGGTTTCAAAACAGCGACAATCAGCAGAGCTTTTTCGGCGCTGCGGGGCTATCACAGCTACCTGATACATGAGGGGTTGTCCAAAAAAGACCCGACTACTTTTCTGGTACCACCGCGGCAAGAAAAAAAATTACCAGAAGTTTTGACGGTTGGTGAGATCGAAACCATCTTTAAAGCCGTGGACCTCACCTGCAAAACCGGCCCGAGGGATATGGCCCTGTTGCAGCTCCTTTACTCCTGCGGGCTGCGCGTTTCGGAAGTAGTAAGTCTGAAATTACCCAATATCCTCTGGGAGGATACTATGGTCCGGGTCATCGGCAAGGGCAGTAAAGAGAGGATTGTCCCCATTGGGGCTCCGGCTTTCAGCAGCCTGACGGAATATGTGGAAAATTTACGTCCCTCGCTGGCCAGAAAAGGGAACAATCGCGGCTTCCTGTTCTTGAATCTGCGCGGCGGACCGATTACACGTATGTCAGTCTGGAATATTGTGCATGAAAATGTGGTCAAAACCGACATCCGTAAAAGAGTCAGTCCCCATACGTTTCGGCATAGTTTTGCCACCCATTTACTGGAAGGGGGGGCAGATTTGCGAGTGGTCCAGGAACTTTTGGGACATGCGGATATTACCACGACCCAGATTTACACACATCTTGACAAGACGTATTTGAAAGAGACACACAAACAATTTCACCCGAGAGGTTAAATGCTATTCAGATTGCCCGCAGAAGTCCTTGTGCTTCTGATCCCCACTTTACTTTTTGCACTTTGTTTTCATGAATTTTCCCATGCCTGGATGGCCTACCGGCAGGGAGATGATACAGCCGCCCGACTGGGCAGACTGACCCTGAATCCCATGGCCCATCTGGACCCCCTGGGAGCTATGATGATCCTGTTTGTGGGATTCGGCTGGGCGAAACCCGTACCGGTGAATCCCCGCAATATGCGTCATCCCCGGGCAGATATGATGAAAGTGGCCTTTGCCGGCCCGGCTTCCAATCTGCTCCTGGCCCTCGTAGGGGGGATTATTATCCGGATTCTGGGGTACCATAGTTATGCCCAACTGGTCCTGAGTGGTTCCGTGGGTCAGCTGCTGGCCTATTTTGTACAGATCAATATCATGCTGGCGGTGTTTAATATGATACCCGTTGCACCTCTGGATGGTTCACAGATTTTTTCAGGACTGATCGTACGGTATAATCCTCAACTGGTGATCAAGCTGCAGCATTATGGCCCGAGGATCCTGCTGGGTGTAATTCTTTTGGGGTATTTCACACCCGTCAATTTGCTGGGTTGGTTTATTACCCCTTTCTTAAAAATATTCATGTCTCTCTTCGCAGGGATATCAGTCTGACACCGGCTCCGGGATGGCAGGGTTCAGCTTGCATGAAAAATCATACCGGAAATAAAACTGTTCAAAAGAAACTGAAACACCTGCTCAGTCAGGATTATCGGCGACCGGCATCCGGTTGGAAAATGTTAAAATATGCCATCCTCCTGGCTCTGATCCTGTATTTTTTATTCAGGACCGGCAGGCTGTAATGTATGGATTAAATAGAAAAAATTAAACAGGAAAGCAATGAAGATTGTAGAATGTGTCCCCAATTTTAGTGAAGGCCGTGATACTGCCAGAATCCGGGCAATTACGGATGCCATCAGTGCCGTTGACGGAGTGAGTCTGTTGGATGTTGACCCCGGCGCAGATACCAATCGCACGGTTGTAACGCTGGTGGGAGAACCTGAAGCGGTCATGGAGGGAGCCTTTCAGGGCATCCGTAAAGCCGCAGAGGTTCTGGATATGCGTAAACACCACGGGGCTCATCCCAGAATGGGTGCAACGGATGTGTGTCCCTTTGTGCCGGTAAGCGGGCTTACCATGGAAGATTGTGTGGAATATGCCAAATTACTCGGTAAACGGGTTGGGGAAGAACTGGGAATACCGGTGTTCCTTTATGAATATGCAGCCAGCCGGCCGGACAGACGCAACCTGGCCGATATTCGCGCCGGGGAATACGAAAGCATGGGCGAAAAGCTGCAGGACCCCCACTGGAAACCCGATTTCGGTCCCGCTGCGTTGAATGCCAAAGCGGGTGTAACGGCAATTGGAGCGCGGCAGTTTCTTGTGGCCTACAATGTCAACCTGAATACCAAAGACAAAAAAATTGCCAGCGATATCGCCCTCGATATCCGGGAAGCCGGACGAAACCGGCGGGACCCGCAGACCCATAAATTCATCCGTGACGCAAAGGGAGTACCCCTCAAACAGCCCGGGACACTTAAAGCTGTAAAAGCCGTGGGCTGGTACATTGACGAATACGGTGTTGCTCAGCTGTCCATGAACCTAACGGATATAACCCGAACGCCTGTACATATCGCCTTCGAAGAAGTCCGCTGCCAGGCCCGGAAAAGAGGCTTACGGGTTACCGGCAGTGAGTTGGTGGGGCTGATTCCGCTGCAGGCCATGCTGGATGCAGGAAGATATTATTTGGAAAAGCAGCATCGTTCAACGGGTATCCCGGAAAAAGACATATTGTATCTTGCAGTTAAATCGATGGGCCTGGATGAACTGAGTCCCTTTGATCCGGCTGAGAAGATCATTGAATACCGCATCTCGCCAACCTTCGGACCTCTGGTACGCTTACCGATAGATGCCTTCGCGGATGAATTGTCTTCAGAGAGTCCTGCACCGGGCGGGGGCAGCGTTGCGGCCGTTGCGGGCAGTCTGGGAGCCGGACTTGCCGCCATGGTGGCCAATCTGACTTTCGGCAAACGGAAATGGGAACCGCTCTATGAGCGAATGTGTCACCTGGCTGATGAAGGACAGCGTCTTAAAATAAAACTTCTGAAACTGGTGGATGAGGACACAGAAGCCTTCAACGATGTAATGGCAGCCTTCAGGCTCCCAAAAAGCACTGAAGAACAAATCCGGGACAGAGAAGCTGCCATACAGCAGGCAACCCGAAAAGCGACTTCAGTACCTTTCACAGTCCTCGAATCCTGCAGAGACATTTTTAAACTCGCCCTGGAAGCAGCTGAAAAGGGTAATCCGAACTCTATTTCCGATGCGGGAGTGGCAGGGGAGATGGCAGCCGCTGGTGCCAGGGGTGCCGCCCTGAATGTGTTGATCAATCTGGGGGGCCTTGCAGATAAGGATTACTGTGAAAGGATGCGGTTGGAGACAGCCGGGATTTTGGAACAGGTGGATAGAGACCTGCAGGCACTGCGGGAACTGGTGGCCGCAGGAATGAAAGGCTGAAGTGGGCGATATCCGCATATTACCCTCGACTCTGGTCAACCAGATTGCCGCCGGAGAGGTCATCGAGCGGCCGGCTTCCATAGTAAAAGAACTGGTGGAAAACTCCATTGATGCCGGAGCGACGCAGATAGACATTCTCATTGAGCAGGGGGGGATCAAGTCCATACAGGTTCGGGATAACGGCAGCGGCATGGGCCAGGGTGATCTGGATCTGTGTTTCAAACGTCACGCGACCAGTAAGATTGCCACACCGGAGGACCTCACCCATATTCGGTCCCTCGGATTTCGAGGCGAGGCTCTGCCCAGTATCGCCTCTGTGGCGCTGGTAACTGCAATTTCGGCTAAAGACGATTCCGGGGGTTTTGAATGTTCTATCGAAGGCGGGCAGACGAATTACCTCCGACCGGCGGCTGCACTCAAGGGCACTTCCATAAGCGTTAAAAATCTCTTTTTCAATGTACCGGCCCGGCGCAAATTCCTAAAGAAAAAGGAAACTGAAAGCCGGGTCATTACCGCAAATGTCAGGAATTTCATTTTGGCTCATCCTGAAATCGGCTTTAATTATACCGCGGATCAAAAAGAAGTATTCCGTTTGAAATCAGGGACTCTTGAAAACCGTATCAGAGATGTTTACGGGAAATATTTTACGGAATCACTCTTACCGGTAGATGATGTAAAAGAGAGATTTTCAGTGCGGGGTTTCGTGGGTAATCTGAGTCTGGTGAAAAAACGCATGGGTGAGCAGTTTCTCTTTCTGAACGGCAGACCGATCCGTGACAGACTCCTGAATTCAGCCGTTTACGGTGCCTATAGGTCTCTTTTGTCGAGGGGAGAATATCCCTTTTTTGTGTTGAATTTAGGAGTTCCGGAAGAACTGGTGGACGTCAATGTCCATCCTGCCAAGCTGGAAGTACGCTTTCAGGATGAGTGGCGGGTTTATTATGTGGTAAAATCTGCAGTCACACAGGCTCTCAAAGATATTCTGGCGACGATACCGGATTTTGATTATTTAAACCGCCGGCAGGTCCCGTTTCAAACCGCTCCGCAAACCGGTGTGTTGGGTCTGACCCCATCCGGCAGGTCCGGGGCAGACTACCCGGTTGAAAGCGCCCCGCGCCGCAGTGACGAAGGTGTGGTGCGCAACGGAGATACGCACGGACTCACGGATCAGAAAATTGAAAGAGCGCATCAGCGTATCGAGAAAATGATGGGGGAAACAGCACTGGAGAAAGCCTTTGTGATCGATCGGATCTGGCAGCTGCATAATAAATACCTCATTACAGAAGTTAAAAGCGGTATGATCATCATCGACCAGCATGTCGCTCATGAGCGTATCCTGTTTGAGGCCGCAAAAAAAGCAATGGAAGAAAAAGGTTTTCCTTCACAAACCGTACTATTTCCGCAGACCCTGACACTGCAGCCGGAGGAATTTTCCCGCTTTCTTGAAATTGTTCCCTATCTGGAAAAAATCGGCTTTCGACTCCGGGAATTCGGGCGGAATTCCATCGTGATTGACGGTGTACCTCCGGATATCTATATGGGTGCGGAAGACAAAATAATCCGTGATATTCTGGACAAGTACATGTCCGAACATAATCTGGGAGCCAGTTTTTTAGATTATATCGCTGCTACCTACGCCTGCAAGGCTGCCATCAAGGCCGGGGATAAGCTGGAACCGGAAGAGATGCGCTCTCTGCTGGATAAGCTCTTTGCGACGGAGCATCCCTACTATTGTCCTCACGGCAGGCCCATAGTCGTGAATCTGACCACGGACGAACTGGATCACCGCTTCGAAAGGCTCTGATGACCCGACGGATCCCGAGCCTCTGCGGAGACAGGATTCCCGTCATCGTTGGTCCGACGGGAGTTGGCAAAACTTCGTTTGCCATCCGGTTGGCGCAGGAAATCTCCGGAGAGATCATTTCAGTCGATTCCCGGCAGATTTACCGCGGGTTCACTATTGGAACCGCACAGCCGACACAGGCTGAGCAGAGCCGGATCCCGCACCATCTGGTTGGTCTCCTTCCCGCCCACAAGATCATATCGGCAGGGGATTATGCTGATCTGGTGAAGGTGAAAATCCGGCAGATCCAAAAAAACGGGAAAAAACCCGTTCTGACCGGTGGAACCCTGCTTTATATTCAGGCGATCTGCCATGGAATTGTGGAAGATCCGGGCGGAAATAAGAATATCCGCAGTGCCATTGAAATGAGGCTGCGGACCGAAGGGCCGGCAGTCCTTTATCGGGAACTCGAACAGTTTGATCCGGAATATGCCGGTTTGGTCCACGCGAATGATCTTAAAAGGATTGTAAGAGCGCATGAGATCTATCGTCAGAGCGGAATGGCACCGTCGCAGGTCTTCCGGGAACAGCAGCAGAAAGACAGTGCCGTGCGTTTAAAATATTTTCTAATCGGTTTGAAACGAGCTCGCTCTGAACTGTATCAAAGAATTGAGCAAAGGGTCGATGCCATGCTTGAAAACGGCTGGCTGGAGGAAGTCCGTCAACTGCTGGAACAGGGTGTGGACAGCCGGCAGCATGCCATGCAGAGTGTGGGTTACCGTCAGCTTATCGAAGTGCTGCAAGGCCGGCTTGAACTGAATAGTGCCGCTGAGATCATCAAACAAAAAACCCGGCAATTTGCCAAAAGACAATTGACCTGGTTACGGAAAATGGATTTAGATTTTGAGGTGGAGCTTTCCTGAAGTTTCTGCCTTTAAACTCCGCATCAGGCCGAAGTAACAGATAAACACAGAATTTTAAATTGAAAAAACATTTAAAACAGAATATGTTTGCAGGATTGCTGGCAGTATTGCCGGTGGCGCTGACGCTTATTATTATTCTCTGGTTATTTAAATATTTTTCCAAACCGGGTGTTAAACTGGTTGAATTTATATTTCGCAATCACCATATTTATAAATATCTGCCGCCGATTATGGGGTTTATCTTCACGCTTCTGTTCATTTATCTGCTGGGGGTAATCATCCGGAAAACACTGGGACGCCAGCTGCTGAATATTGTTGATAATCTTTTTGCCAAAATCCCCATAATCAATATTATCTTCACGACCATCAAACAAATTACAGCCAGCGTGGCCAATCCGAATTCCAAATCATTTCAAAAAGTTGTCATTGTCGAATATCCACGTAAAAATATATGGACTATCATGATGGTAACGGGAGAATCCGTCAACTCTCAGGGTGTGGAGTTTTATCATGTATTTGTGCCCACAACGCCCAATCCCACATCAGGGTTTATGTTGTTTGTAAGGAAAACGGATGTCATTGAGACCGATATCAGCATTGAGAATGGACTTAAAATGGTGATCTCCGGGGGGCTGCTTTCCTCACCGTTGAACTACATCGAGATTGAACAGCCAAAAACAAAACCCGGTAAGGATAATACGGATGAATAATTTACAATTATTTCAGAGACGGTTCCTGCGTATATCTCCGCCACTTAGTCAAAAACGGCCTGCCTTCCCGAAGGAATGGATCAAGACATCCCCGGCTGTCAACAGCGTATGTAACCGGGGCCAATGAAGCAGTTGCAATACAGAATCCCGGTGCTAATAAGTCTTCTGGTGGCGGTGCTTTCCTTCAGCTCCTGTCATCACGATCAACAGAAATCTTTCGAGGATTTGAGTACTGCATTTTTACAGTGGTATTACAAAGGCCATCCGGTCACGTCAACTGTAATCGGGGTCCATGAATTTGATGGGGATTTTCGGCGCTTTGACAAGGACTACCTCAGAGATCATCTGGCCGACCTGAAAAGATTTGATCTCGAACTTTCCCAGATCGACAGGGCCAAACTTCCCGACTACGAGGCCATTGACTATCTCATTATGAGTCGGAATGTTCAGCGCCTGATCTATGAAAACCGAAACTACCGGGAAGAGCAGTGGAATCCCGTAATCTACCAGCAGGAGCTCAAGCTTGGATTGGCTGCAGTGGTTGAAGATCAGAAGTTGTCCATGAACGATAAAACTGAAGCTGTTGCAGGCAGACTTGGGCACATCAGTCGTCTGCTTGATGATGCGGAAGCTGCACTAACGGAGAGTACGGAGTCCTTGAAATCCTATGCTGTCACACTGCTTGACAGAAATGTGGAATTTATGCGGGAATTGCCGTTACAGCTCTCCGGAGATAATTTTACTCTTGATGAAATTGACCTTCTGATAAATGACGGGATCAAACGGTTGCAAAAGCACCGGACATTTTTGGACAACTTGAATACGGTGTCCGGCAGCTACCCGCTGCCGGAACAGTTTCAAAACGAATTATCTCTCATTCTGGGAGAAGGCCTCACGGCTGATTCCCTCAGAGTGCTGGCAAAACATAGTTACCTCTCCGTTCAGGATGAAATGTTTGCGGTGGTGTATCCGTATTATCTAAAGACGAATGATGAGCCCGTTTGGGTCGGAAGACAGGATACGCTGCAGGTGATCGCCTGGGCTCTGGATCACCTGGGGCCGGAGAACGAGGACCGCGATGTAATTGTTGCAAACGTATCTTCCTCATTGGAAAAGATCAGGTCAAATCTGACTGTAAACGACCTTTTAAAGCTCGGAGATACGGCTATTCAGATTCGCTGGGAAGTACCGCCTCTGTCGGCGGCTGCTCCGATCCGGCTGAGCACACTTGGTTATCGCAAACCCGACGGGATTGTCTATCTTTCAATAGCTGCTCTGACCGGTTCGCCAGATGAGCCGGAAGAGCGGGAACTCTCAAACCCGGTCCTGGCAAATATCCTGACGATGATGGCCGTATATCCCGGAGCCCTGGCTAAATTCGAATATGATCTTGAAATTCCCTCCGGGCTGAGACAGATTTTTCCTGATTCAGCAAATCTGCTTGGATGGCCCCTCTACAGTACGGAGATGTTTCTGAAGGCCGGCTATGGCAAGGATGATTATCGCAATCTGACGGCCCTGCTGGAGCAAAAGCTTAAAATCACTCTGGCAGCCTGGCAGACCGTCGAGTTTTACACAGCTCAGGTGTCCTCGGAAGAGCTCGGGCAAATATTAAAAAAGGAAGGGTTCCTGACCGACGCAGAGGCAGCTCGGGTGGAACAGGTCATGAGACTTGTACCTTTTTACTACCCGGCGGCATTTATGGGGACCGAAGGATTTGAGAGACTCCGTCAGGCTGCCGAAAAAAAGTCCGCTGCTGAATTCTCGCCTGCGACCTTTCACGGGCGGATATTGTCAGCGGGATCCATTCCGCTCGAATATCTGGAAATGCCGGGGTTGTAATTTTACGGCGTACCTGTTAAATCAAGCCGGCGAAATCAAAATTATCCGTACAACTGAAGTTGTGATGCAAGCACGTAAATTCCCGTTAATGAGCAGCAGTCTCGAATTGTGAAGAGTCAACATAAAATAC
Organism: Fidelibacterota bacterium; assembly: GCA_024277615.1. Lineage (GTDB taxonomy): Bacteria > Fidelibacterota > Marinisomatia > SCGC-AAA003-L08 > JACNLC01 > JAADGM01. The sequence continues at coordinate 60,297 of JAJRUW010000010.1, forward strand.
ATTCAACATAACAATATTTGCGGGTAAATTCCATAGCTTTTTCCGGTGCAAATTCGACGATTTTACAACTGTATTGCTGAAACATTTTAAACTCATTATTGAATATGACGGAACAGATCTTCACGGCTGGCAAGTACAAAGCAGTGACCGCACGGTTCAGGGAGATCTGGAAAGAATTCTGCGAATGATGTTCCCGGATGAAATAATTTCGCTGACGGGATCAGGCAGAACAGACAGTGGTGTTCACGCCATAGGGCAGGTAGCCAGTCTAAGTCTGTACACAAAACTCGACCCCGCCGATCTGAAAAATGCCCTGAATGCAAACTTAAAAGATGATATCCGAATTCGGGACTGCTCACTCACAGATGGGAAATTTCATGCAAGATATTCGGCGATCCGCAGGACTTACAGCTATCATATCGTTCGGGAATATTCCGTATTTACACGGAGATCTGCCTGGTGGGTAAAATATCCTCTTGATATGCAGGCTTTGCAGGCCTGTGCAGAAGTCGTCCGGGGTCAACATGATTTCAACAAGTTCTGCAAAGCGACAGCTGAGGTCAAAAATAAAATTTGCCACGTTACCCAATCGTACTGGACGGATGAGGGGAAGCACCTGCACTATACAATCAGCGCGGACCGGTTTTTACAGCACATGGTCAGATATTTGGTGGGAACGATGATTGAAGTAGGGCGTGGCAGATACCGCAATGAGGGCTTTGCTACAATGGTCAATTCTGCCGGCAGCGAAATGAGCGTCGTAAGGGCTCCTGCCCGGGGGCTGACCTTGCAGAAAGTTGAATATACGTCAGGCGGCGCCTGAAAAAGATTTTATGTTAGATTTTGATAAAGGAAGTTCGGATGATTAAAAAGGCTTTTGGCATCGTATTCGTAATGTGGCTTTTTGTTTTGAGCTACACTTACATCTCGAGGACTTCAGGTGCCCCGGCTGAATTAAATAATCTCCGTCAGACTGCCATTACGCTGGCAATTGAAAAAGTCAGCCCGGCCGTAGTTGGGATTAATGTGACTCAACTAAAAAAACAGCGTACGGGGACTTTCGGCATTGACCCCTTCTGGGGCAATTTTTTCCCCCAGACGCGGACATATAAGGTTGAAAGTCTGGGGTCAGGTGTGGTGATCAGCAGTGACGGATATATCGTCACCAATGCACATGTGGTTGATGATGCTTACGAGATAATTGTGACTTTTGCCGGGGGGCATCAGGCCGAAGGAGAACTGGTGGGTACCGATAAACTTACGGATATAGCTTTGATCAAAGTTGACGGTGAAGACCATCCCTATGCCGATATGGGAGATTCGGAAGATCTGATGGTAGGTGAATGGGCTATCGCTCTGGGGAATCCCCTGGGACTTTTTAATGTGGGCTATATGCCCACTGCAACAGCCGGGATTATCAGCGGCCTGCACATGGATTTTGGCCAGAAGGGCTCGGGACAGGTTTATCAAAATATGATCCAGACCGATGCCTCCATCAATCCGGGTAACAGCGGGGGACCGCTGGTCAATGCTCTCGGTGAAGTGATAGGGATAAATACTTTCATCATGACGGGCCAGGGTTACTCGACCGGTTCCATCGGAATCGGCTTTGCCATTCCCATCGGCAGGGTTAAAACCATAGCGGACGAGTTGAAACAATATGGCAAGATAGAACGCAACTTTGTAACCGGTGTTCAAGTGCAGGCGATCAACAGTTATTTACAAAAATACTTAAGATTACCAACTGCAAATGGCGTTATTGTAACAGATATAGAAAAGCAATCCTCTGGTGAGAAATCCGGATTAGAGATAGGGGACATCATTCTCCAGGTTGAAGATCAGGATGTCAACTCAAGAGATGACATTATCAGGGTCATTGATGAGCATTTCCATAAAGTCGGAGATATCGTAAAACTAAAGGTCATGCGTGAGGGGAAAATGCTGGACCTGCAATTAGAGCTTGCGGAGCGTAAATGATTGACCGTTATACAACGCCAGAGCTGAAACGTATCTGGTCCGACCGGCATAAATTTGAAACCTGGCAACGGGTTGAAGTAACCGTCACCGAAGTACTGGCAGACCGGGGAGAAGTGCCTGCCGAAGCGGCGAGGGTCATTCGGGAAAAAGCCGATTTCAATATTGACCGGATACTGGAGATTGAGGCAACTACGCATCATGATGTGATTGCTTTTCTAACCTGCCTGGCAGAAAATATAGGTCCGGAAGCTCGCTTTCTCCACAAAGGAATGACATCATCTGATCTGCTGGACACATCATTGGCTCTGTTATGCAGGGAGGCCGGCGAAGAAATCCTGGAGAAACTGAAGGTCTTCTACGGTATTTTGAGGGATCAGGCCCGAAAATATAAAACAACATTTCAGATTGGTCGTACACACGGAGTTCATGCCGAACTGATCACATTCGGTTTAAAACTCGCCCTGTGGAGTGAAGAGATCAAACGTCAGCTCAAGCGTTGGGAGGAAGCCGTCGAGTCCATTTCCACGGGTAAGATTTCAGGAGCAGTGGGGACCTATCAGCATCTGGACCCTGAAGTGGAGATCGAAACCTGTCGTCGTCTGGGGTTGAAACCGGCAACTGTTTCCAGCCAGATCGTTGCCAGAGACCACCATGCGCAATATTTGAATGCGCTGGCCCTGACAGGTACTTCTCTGGAAAAAATTGCCCTGGAAATTCGGCACCTCCAAAGGACCGAAGTGCTGGAAGCTGAGGAATATTTCGCCAGGGGTCAAAAAGGTTCCTCTGCCATGCCCCACAAACGTAACCCCATCATATCTGAACGAATTTCGGGACTTGCCAGACTACTGCGGGGAAATGCTCTGGTGGGTATGGAAAATGTTGCGCTATGGCATGAGCGTGATATTTCTCATTCTTCCGTTGAGCGTATCATCATACCGGATTCCACTACTATTCTGGATTATATGCTGTATAAGATTATCGCTCTGGTAAAGAACCTGATGGTTTACCCGGACAAAATGGCTAAAAATATCCGGCTTACTCACGGCCTGATCTTTAGCCAGGAGATTCTGTTAGCTTTGATAGAGCAGGGAATGACCCGGGAAGCGGCATATCAGTTAGTTCAGAAACATGCCCTTAAGGCCTGGGAAAATGGTCTTGATTTTAAAAAACTGCTGCTGGAAGACCCCGACATATCAACCCTGCTTGTCCCCGGGGTGATCGATACACTTTTCGACCGTCAGAAGGTGTTGAAGAATATCAATAAAATTTTTAGCAGACTCGGACTCTGATGAAATCGATTATCCGCCGCCAGTTGGATCACACACTGGATGATATTACACTTCCGGAACTGGGCCGGGCCTATGCGGGAAAAGTCCGCAACGTATATCATCAGGATGATAGGATCATCATGATAACTACAGACAGGGTATCTGCTTTTGACCACGTTCTTGGTACAATCCCTTTTAAAGGGCAGGTCCTGACCCAGTTAGCCCGTTTCTGGTTTGATAAGACCTCCGGAGTGGTGCCAAATCATGTCATCGATTATCCGGACCCCCAGGTACTGGTTGCCCGGAAAGCGGAGATGCTGCCTGTTGAAGTGATTGTCAGGGCCTATATCACGGGGAGCCTCTGGCGTGAGTACGACAACGGTATCCGTGATCAATACGGCTTCGTATTGCCGGAGGGCTTGCAAAAAGACCAGTTGTTACCCGAACCCATAATAACGCCCTCCACCAAGGCGGAATATGGGGAACATGACCTGCCAATCTCGAGAGAAGAGATCATTCGCCGGAATTTAATCCCGCCCGATGTTTATAACCAGGCTGAAATATATGCCCGTAAATTATTTTCCATCGGCCAGTGCTGGGCAGCGCAGCAGGGTTTGATTCTCGTGGATACAAAGTATGAATTCGGTATGTATGAGGGTAAATTGCTCGTTGTGGATGAGATTCACACTCCGGATTCCAGTCGTTACTGGGTGGCGGAGGAGTACGAAACCCGTTTTGCGGCTCATACCGACCAGCGCATGCTGGATAAAGAAAACCTGCGGCAGTGGCTCCTGGGCAAGAACTTTTCGGGACAGGGGACTCCACCAAAACTGACATCGGAGATCAGGATTGTCCTTGCAGAGCACTACCTCAACCTGTATAACCGGCTGACGGATTCCGTATTCACACCGCAAACGGGTTCGGTGAAAGAACGTATCACTGCTAATCTGCGCAAGGCGGGACTCCTGAAATGATCGCCCCTGAAGGAAAGATTATACTGATCCCGCTGCTGGTGATAGTGATAGCTGGAGCCTTAGTTAATTACCTGCATCCGGTGGGCTGGCTGAAGTATTTTAATGGTGTGGCAGTCATCCTTTTTCTGTTTTCGTTGTATTTCTTCAGAGACCCGCAGCGTAAAGTCAGCGCTGATCCGGAAGCTTTTATTTCACCCGGAGACGGAAAAATCGTAAACATCCAGAAAATTACCGATCCCGGACTGGGTGGCGAAGCTGTGCAGATCTCAATATTTCTCTCAGTCTTCAATGTCCACTGCCAGCGGGTACCGCTTGATGGTTTCGTGCAGAGTTATACCTATACGAAGGGTAAATTTTTTGGGGCTTACCGGCACAAAGCTTCGCTGGATAATGAGCAGACCCGCATCATTTTTCGAACAGAGGGGAATAAATTTTACGAAGTCAAACAAATTGCCGGCTTCATTGCCCGTCGGATAATTTGCTATATGAAACCAGGGATGGCGGTTAAACGGGGTGACAGGCTGGGGTTTATCAGATTCGGTTCCCGCGTGGATATCATAGTACCTCCTTCGTTTCAAATTGATGTTTCCGTCGGGGAACATGTAACAGGGGGGGAGACAGTAATAGGTAAATTCTTATGAAAATACGTCGTCATATTCCGAGCTTCTTTACGCTGTTAAATCTGTTTTTAGGTTTTCTGTCCATTCTGCAAACCCAGGCCCATAATTTTGAAACTGCCTGTTACATCATTCTTTTGGCGGGTGTTTTCGACAGCGCCGACGGTAAACTTGCCCGCCTGTTCGGTAATTCATCCAGTTTTGGGATTGAAATAGATTCTCTGGCAGATATGGTTTCATTCTGTCTGGCTCCCTCTGTCCTCATTTATACTCTGTACACTCATGATATGCCGGGATTATCCGGAGAGCTGATAGCTTCTGCACCTCTGCTGGTTGGTGCTGTCAGGCTGGCCAGGTTCAATGTAATTCAGAACGAGAAGCCTTCGGCTTATTTTGTTGGGTTGCCGACGCCAATCATGGCCCTGACCGTTGCATCACTGGTACTTTTCACTGAAAATATCAAATCGGTTAACCCCGAATATACACAGCCGCGTTTGCTACTGCCGATAATTTTTGCCATTTCTTTTCTCATGGTGAGTAAGATCAAATATGCCAAATTCCCGATGCTGACCTTCGGAAAAGGTACTCAAAACACACAGCGTTTGATCGGTGTAATGCTGTTTGCGGTAACTTTTATTATCGGACTTTTTTATCAGAAGGCTTCCTGGGTTCTGTTGGCGTTTCTGTCATATTATGTCTTAAGCGGGATCCTGCGCAGGCTGTTAAGTCTGGAAGAAACAGAAATCGCAGGGGCCGGATCAGAATAACAGTACCGGATAAAATGATAAAATCGATTGAGGTCAGAAAATGAAAGCTGAAATATACGTAACCTGCAAACAAGGTATCCTGGACCCCGAAGGCAATGCCGTCAGGAAAGCTCTAAATTCAATCGGATTTGATGCCGTTGGATCTGTTCGCTTCGGGAAATATATCGAAATGGAATTTGCGGATGTGGACAAGGCAGAGGCCGAGAAACTCACTGAGGAGGCATGCCGTAAATTGCTGGCAAATCAGAATACAGAAACCTACAGGTTTGAGATAGTGGACTGACCATGAGGATTGCAGTTATAGTATTTCCCGGCTCAAATTGTGACCATGACGCGTATTCGGTCTTGAAGGGAATCCGCCAGATTGAAGTGCATTTCGTGTGGCACAAAGAAACCGATCTTAGCCGTTATGAAGGCATAGTGATACCCGGCGGATTTTCTTACGGAGACTATCTGCGGCCGGGTTCGATAGCGAAGTTTTCTCCCATCATGACTTCAATAATCGAAAAAGCAAAAAATGGTTTTCCCGTTTTGGGTATCTGCAACGGCTTCCAGGTATTGGTAGAGTCCGGTCTGCTGCCCGGGGCTCTCATCACAAACAAAAAGTTGAAATTCTCGAGCCGCCCGGTTGCACTCATCGCACAGACCACTGATTCAATTTTCACCAGGAATCTGAAAAAGGGTGAGAAATTAGTTATGCCCATTGCTCACAGACAGGGTAATTTTACAGCAGATGAAGATACATTGAAGGCGATTCGGGATGATGATCGCATCGTTTTCACTTATGGTCACGAATTTGGTGGTAATCCCAATGGTTCGGCCCTGGATATCGCAGGTATTCTGAATAAAAAAAGGAATGTGCTGGGGATGATGCCGCATCCTGAGCGGGCTGCCGACCCGCTTTTAGGGTCAACCGACGGGTTAAAGATATTTGAAAGTCTGGCAGGTATTACATGAAATTTCAACCGAGTCGTAAACGAACTGTAAAATTTATATTCCTGATTCTCTTTTTCGGTATTCTCCTGGGTACTCTGCTGGGTTTGCTGGTTGGTTTTATCGTTCCGGAAGGGGTCGTAAAAGATTTCTTTGTCAAATCCATCACTTTGGGTTGGGAGCCTGTCACTTTAAACTTATCATTACTGACACTGACCGTCGGCTTTTCTTTCAAAGTCAGTGTATTAAGTTTACTGGGTATTGCAATAACCTGGTACTATTTGAGATATTTTAGATAAAAGGAGTAAACCATGTCTTTAGGTCCATGGGAAATAGTCATCATTTTAGTAGTAATCTTACTGATCTTTGGGGGTAAAAAACTGCCTGAACTTGCCAGAGGACTCGGACAGGGACTGCGGGAATTCAAAAGTGCAACCAGAGAGATAAAAGAAGAAGTTGAAAATGCCACCAAGGAGGCCAAAGACCTGGCCGACGATAAAAAGTGAACTGACCCAACTAATTTTCCAAAAAGTACTTCGCTCGGGTAGGATGACGGCAGGTCCGGCGTTTATCCGATGTCTGGCAGGAGACTGTTGCCTGTTTGTCACTTTGTGACGGCAGGCTGTTTTCATTTTAAAATGCTGGAAATCACTACCGGCCCGGGAAAATGACTCTGACCGGAGTTTCCGGCTGAAACGGGGAAACTTTTTGTGAGAAACTGCATTAATCCTTGGCATATAATCGAGGAATCCGAAACAGAGCCTAAATGATAGATTTTGAACATCCATTTTTCTTATTTCTGCTGGTGTTACCGCCACTTTTTTTGCTGTGGTATTTGCGGAAGGGTCGATTGCAGGAAGCAACAATTCGTTTTTCAGCAATTGAGCTGATCCCCAAAGCCGCCGTGAGATCGGGGGAACGGAAAGTGAAATTCCTTCTCTTTCTGAAAATTCTTGTTTTCATTCTGTTGATCATTGCGCTGGCGAGGCCCAGGATAACCGATACGCTAAGAGAGACCAACTCTGATATCATCGATATAATGCTGGTTATCGACCAGTCATCCTCAATGCTTGCGCAGGATTTTCAGCCCAACCGCCTGGGGGCTGCTAAAAATGTAGCAAAAACTTTCATCAAAGACCGCCAGGGAGACCGGTTGGGTATCATAATCTTCGCAGGTCAGTCTTTCATCCAGTGCCCATTAACGACGGATACAGGTGTCCTGGTGGATTTTACGGATCAAATTGAAATCGTTGAGAAAGAATATGATGGCACCGCTATCGGGATGGCCATTGCCAACGCGATTAACCGGCTGCGAGACAGTGACACGAAATCCAAGATCATCATATTGCTTTCTGACGGCAGCAATAATCAGGGAGAACTCGATCCGTTGACTGCAGCAGACCTGGCAGAGAAATTCGGGATAAAGATCTATACGGTCGGTGCCGGATCCAAAGGTACTGCGCCCTATCCGGTTACAGATGTATGGGGGAGAACCACCATCCAGAATGTTGAAGTTGATATGGATGAAGAGACACTCCGAAAAATTGCCGATGTAACCGGGGGAAAGTTTTTCAGAGCGACGGATAATGAATCCCTGAAGAGAGTCTATCAGGAAATTAATAAACTGGAACGGACGAAAGTTGAAGTGACCGAATATCAGAATGTCAAAGAGCTTTACAGCTGGTTCACCATCCCGGCAGCTTTGCTGGCTCTGCTGTACTTTGCGGCTTCAGACAGCATCTACAGGAGATTCGCCTGATGGTCCGATTCACACATCCGCAGATGTTTTACCTGTTCATTCCTTTCGTCCTGTTTTTACTGTGGAACTCAGTACGTTCCAGGCAGCTCAATCGTCAGTTTTCGAAAATTGCAACGGATAAGATTCGTAAATTCCTGCTGAATAGAGTGCAGTTTGGCAGATTGTCTCTGAAATCAATATTGATCCTGCTGGGAACGGCTTTTGTACTGCTGGCCTCCACTGGTCCGCAAATCGGAACCAAGCTCACCCCTTTGAAACGCAAGGGAGTAGATGTGCTGATAGCAGTGGATACTTCCACCAGCATGGATGCCGGCGATGTGAAGCCCAGCCGGATGGAAAAAGCAAAATATGAAATATCCCGTCTGATCAATAACCTGAAAGGTGACAGAGTGGGATTGATAGTATTTGCCGGGGAAGCTCATCTGCATTGTCCGTTGACCGAGGATTATGCCGCTGCCAGACTGTTTCTGAATACCATTAATACGGATATCATGGAAACCAAGGGTACAAATTTAACGGCGCCTCTCGGGCTTGCCCTTGATAAAATGCAGGTGGACTCCGAAAGTGATTCGGAAAACAAGTATAAAGTCATTATTCTGGTTACAGACGGCGAAGACCATAAGGGCAATGTGGAGGACATCGCGCATAAGGCCGCCAAAGACGGGATTGTCATCCATACAATCGGTGTAGGCACAATCAGTGGCGGTCCCATTCCCATCGTCGATCAAAACGGCAATCAAACCTATAAGAAAGACCGTGAAGGTAACATTATCACGACGGCAATGGATGGAAACTTGCTTTCAGAAATAGCGAATATTACAGGAGGGACTTTTATCAGGGTTGAGAATCAGTCCAATGCCATTACACCACTGATAGATCTTATTTCGAACATGGATAAAAAAGAAATTAAGGCGCAAATTTTTTCCCAGTACGAGGATCGTTATCAGGTGTTTCTCATCCTGGCCCTGTTGTGTTTCGTCATAGAATTTTTTATCACCACAAGGAGTAAAAAAGAGATTTCATGGGAAGGGAGGTTCATGCAGTGAGATATCATGTTTCGATGTGGTTTTTTAGCTTTATCATTTTGAGTGCCGCAATATCACAGGTTCAGGCGCCAAATTCACCGGCAAAACCGGCAGTTCCCGCCCCTCCTCCGAATCCGGAACTGGAAAATGCCATTCAAAAATATGAGGCCCTAAGAAAAAAATATCCCGGGGAAAAGAGTCTCGATTATAATCTCGGGAATTTAAAATATCTGAAGGGTGACTACGACAGCGCCGAAAAAGATTACAGCAACTGTCTGAGCCAGTCTGACCCTGAAAAACGCTCTGAGGCTCTGTACAATCTGGGGAATACGCTGGTGAGAAAAGGCAGCATCAAAGAGGGGCTTAAGTATTATAAACAAGCCCTAAAGTTGAATCCCGGCGATCCTGACATCAAATACAATTATGAGCTTAGCCAACTCATGTTAAAACAGCAGCAGCAACAGCAGCAGCAACAGCAAAACGGTGATAAAAATAAACAGGATCAAAAAGAAAAACAGGATCAATCCCAGCAGGAAAGTCAGCAGTCCAAGCAGGACAAAGAACAGGAACAACAGCAGCAGGATCAGCAGCAGACTGATAATGAGGATGAAGACCGGGAGAAACAGGAACAGCAGCAGCCCCGTGACGAACAGCAGGATAAAGAAGATCAGCAAAAAAAGCCGTCTGCTGCCGAAAAGGATAAACAGCAGGAACTTGACAAGCAGGAAGCCGAGGCCATCCTGAATACCCTAAAAGCAAATGAAAAGAATATGCTGAAAAAGAAATATCGCGCCAAAGGTCGTGTCAAAGTGGATAAGGATTGGTAAATGAAAAAGTTTTACTTATATACGCTTCTGCTGGTTGCCGTATCCTTCGGCACTACTGTAAAAGTCTCCGTCGATCGGGATAAGATCACCGAAGGAGATTCAATCACTTTGACGGTAAGTGTTGAGGGTGGAAGCGAGGCGCCGGCAACAGAAATTTCGGTGCTGGACAATGATTTTCGTATTGTTTCCGGTCCCAATCAATCAACCTCGATGCAATGGATAAACGGCCAGCTAAGTTCCAGCAGCTCACTCTCGTGGACATTGCTTCCCAGACGGAAAGGTGCTATCACAATACCTTCTCTCAATATCAGTGTAGCGGGCAAGAAATATCGTTCTAATCCCATAAATATCACAGTATATGAAAATAATGCCGGTACGAATTTTAATTCTTCAAAGGCTAAAATTCCGGCCTCAAAATATTTTATCGAGGCGCAGATTGATAATGACAACCCTTATCGGGGTGAGCAGGTCACAGTCTCTTATGTGCTGTATACAAGTGTTGAACTAACGGGTTTTGATGTGCAGGATATGCCCAGCTTTCAGGGGTTCTGGAAAGATGAAATATATTCTCCGCGCAATCTCCAACTGCATGACGTGCGCCGGAACGGGAAACGCTACCGTGCAGCGACAGTCAAAAAATTAGCCTTATTCCCGACCCGTTCGGGTGAGGTGACCATCGAGCCGATGACTGCTGTCGTCAGTGTACAGGTGAGAGATAATAATTACAACTGGTCCTTTTTCAGCCGCTCGAAATCCTATACCATCGCCTCAAATTCAATTGACCTGAAGGTCAGGCCCTTGCCGGTTAACCAGGGGGCCAAATCGGCTTCTGTGGGCAATTGGAGTATCAAATCCCGGATTTCCTCCACCGACATCAAACAGGATGATGCCGTGACGCTCACAATCAGTATCAAAGGAACGGGAAATCTGCAGTCCGTTGATATCGATGATATCCGGTTCCCTGCTGAACTGGAAGTTTTCGATCCCGACATTAAAGTTAACCAGAACACGAAAGGGGACAAGATTTCAGGTTCCAAGGTGATTGAATATGTCCTCATCCCCAGGGAGTCGGGCAATATTACAATCCAACCCGTTACCATCACTTATTTCGATGTCAAAAAGGAAAAGTGGGTGACTCATAAAACCAGGCCCATAACCCTGAAAGTCGCTCCCAGTGACAGAGTTTTTACTTCAACTTCGGGACTGACGAAGGAAGAAGTGAAAATGATGGGAAAAGATATCCGCTTCGCCGACAGGTCGCAGGTGAAATGGAGACGTCCGGGAGCAAGTTATATTTCAAGGACCACGGTCGCGCTGACCGGAACATCATTGTTTTTATTCCTGCTTCCCGGAATTCTGAGTTATCGCCAAAATCGGCGTGATGTAACAGCCAGAGGCAGGACTGCCCGCAAAGCTTTGAAAAAAGCGCTGGCCATTCTGCCGGAGAAGCCACTTGGGGCCGAAGAAACCTATTATGCCATCGCCAGGGCTTTAAATCATTATCTTGATGCGAAGACCGGGGAAAAAATACAGCGGTCCACGTCAGATATGCTAAAAGTCTTGACGGATGCAGGAATCCCTGAAGCAACACTCGGACCCGTTTCAGAAATATTGGCCAGGGGTGATGCAGTGCGTTTTGCTCCGGTTTCCAAAGCAGATGTCTCTGATGACCTGAGCCTGGTCAGCGAATTGCTCAAGGAGGTTGATAATGTCTGGAAATAATGCCGGATTACTGCTGTTGGGGTCGGTTATTTTTTTATGTACCGGCTTTTCAACTGAACTTGACACACATTACAGCCAGGGTTTGTCTGCGTATGAAAACGGTCAATACAGCCTGGCGATTCAGGAGTTCGAAACCATTCTTGACGGAGATTGGGAGTCTTCACAGCTCTACTACAATCTGGGGAATTCCTACTACAGAAACGGTAATATTGCCGGTGCTGTCTGGGCCTATGAGAAATGTCTGCAGATAGATCCTCTGAACAAAGATGCAATATATAATCTCAAGCTGGCAAATCTCAAAGTAGTGGACAGGGTCGATATACCCGAACCGCCGTTTTATTTAAAGTATTATAGACAACTTCGGAAAATGCTCATTCCCAGTCAGTGGGTTCAGGCTATGCTGATTATTTTGGTTTTCCTGGCTATGAACTTTAGTGTCCGCAGGATCTGGAATCTCAATTGGCTGGCAAAACCGGAACTGGTTCTTACTATTCTGCTGGTTACCAGTATGCTCGTGGGTGCCAATGCAATCTGGGACCGAAACTCCATCAGAGAAGGTGTTATTTATGCCTTCGAAGTAAAGGCCTATTCAGCGCCCAACGAGAATTCCACTCAATTATTCGATGTCCATGAAGGTTTAAAAGTGGGCGTTGATACCGTTTCGGGAGATTGGGTGGAAATTGAGTTGATTGATGGGAAAAGCGGATGGATCCACTGGTCTGACATTCGCTTACTTAATTGAAAGTAAAGCGCTAGCACCGGGATTCTAATCGACAATCGTCTTCCGAATATCGGGCGGGTTTGTGGTCGTATCCCATGCCATAGTGAGAGTAAATTATCTATACTAAAAGGGGGACCATAATTTGAAAGTTGAATTTTTCAGCGCCGGATGCCGGCTTTGCAACGCCACTTTATCATTGCTTTGTGAGGAATTTCCCGATCTTCCAATTGCAGTTCACCGTGCAGATGACTGAACGGACGGAAGCTGTTGCCAGTTGGCAGCCAAGTACGGAATCCGGGCAGTGCCCTCATTGGTGTTAGATGGTGAGATCATCATGGTGGGTTTACCAGGAAACAATGAGCTCCAGGAGCTTGGCAGAAAGCTGAGTGCCGGATGTTGAAGTGGATTTTGCCGTTACTGATTGCAGTACTGCTGGTTTCACAACCCGCCTTTGGACAATGACCCCTCTGAAGTAATCCTACACTTCCGGTCGGAAGTGCTACTGAGGGTGTTGGCTTATACCATGGACAATGGCTTGCGGGCAGCACGCTGTCGGTAACGAATCTGCAGGCAATCCGGAATGGTTCCAACGATTTAGAAGAACATGCAGGGGATGTAACTGTTTCTTCAGCGACTATTTTCGGGATGTACGGGGTAAACAATAAGCTCAACCTGATCATCAGCGCCCCCTACAAAAGCTGGCATCAATACAACGTAGAGCATGAGGATTCCCATCACCGGAATGAGACCATATCAGGCTTCGGTGATATCAGTCTCGGGCTGCGCACAATCCTCCAGAACAGCCGAGTCGGACCGGGACACAGGGTCTATCTGGACATCCGGGTTTTCCTGCCAACGGCGCCAGGCTATGAGATCAATCCTTTCAGTGATTCTGCAGATGAAATCCCCCATGAACATTTTGTGCTGGGGACGGGGCAATATTCCACAGCGTTGGGGTTTGAATACTGGGTAAGGAGTGAATTTCCCTGGATACTGGGGCTTTCAACACAATTCAAAACGGCCATCAACACGAGTGATATCGGCTATAAACCGGGCCAACTCTTCCGGGAAGAGCTGCATTTGATTCGCCAGAAACCGTTCCTTAAATCTTTTTTCCCATATTTTAAGCTCTCCCTGAGACAGGAGGTTGCAGATATGTGGGAAGGTGATAAGGCACCGAATAGCGGGGGCAAGTTTCTTGACGGATTTGCTCAGTTGGATATTGAGCTGAACGAATCATCCAGCCTGATTTTAGCCGTCGGGACACCTCTGTGGCAGAGCGTGAGCGGCAGCCAGCTTAACGGTATAAACGGATCAATCAGTTATCGGATTACAATCGATCAGGCCGGTACGGATTAAATCTTTTATCTAGCGGCCCATATCAGGCACTGAGTTGTTGTCTCAAGGCCAGTTTCCTGATTTTCTGTCTGAGTGCCTGTAAGGTTTCTTTACCGGAATTCAATTCGCGTAAAATTTCAGCTCTTTTATCCTTAAAAACTTCTTTCAGGCTGCTGAAGACTTTATCATAATAAGCAATGCTGTCCTGGAGATTCTCACTAAATGTAAGCAGATACTGCTCTTTTTTTTGTGAGAGTGATTCCCGGGTTTCTTCGATCCGGTTTTTAAGGTAGTCCAGATAAAGCTTTAGTTCTTTGATGAACAGGTTGGGTCTGTCGGAGCGGGATATCACATTTGCCCGGCCGTAGATATGGTCCACTATTTCTTTCAGACTCAACTTTCTCGAAAAATAGGCCATATTGGGTCCCGGACAAACTGAAACGCCCTCGCCTTCAATCTGAGTATCCAAATTGTTGACCAGCAGTGCAGAGGTTCCCAGTCCGACGCAGAGACAGGATTTTTCGATAATTTGCTCATATCTCCTTTGATATTCGTCGCGCGGCAGGGTTTCAGCCTCGAGTTCTTTTATTTTCAGATACTGGTACTGTCTCGAAGCCGTGCAAATACTCTTACGAGTGAACTCGTTGTTCAAGGCCACATATTTTTTTGGACAGGGACTTCCCGGTTTTCCAGCCTCTATATAAGCTCTTTTTTCGTCATCTTTAGTATTCCCCCGCAGGCTGTTGAAAGGAACACCCAGAGGTGAAGTATTGCTCAAATACAGGTCTTCCTCCCGGGCATCAATCAGTTTCTGAAGAGTTGCCTCATCTACGGTAGTGACATCGGGGGCCAGCAGGAAGGGTGTTGCCCAGCCGACTGAATCCAACTCGTAATGTTCTAAGAGGAACTGATGTTCATCGGCGGTTCCGACGCCGCCCTGGGCAGTGACCCTCAGTTCCAACAATTCTTTGGGTACCTGGCGATTTCTGGCGGAAAGAGCTTTTATCAGGATTTCGTGGATCGACTGATGCAGCTCATCCCGTTTATCTCTAAACTCGGCCAGAACGGGCCCCAGCAGAATCCCTTCCGTAGGGAAGGAGTGCCCCCCGCAGTTCAGTCCCGATTCGATCCGATATTCAGAGACCCAAAGTCCTTTTTTGGCCAGGAATTTTCCCTGAATGAAGGCTGAACGATAGTCACTGACTTTTAATACGATTTTCTTTTTAATCCGGGCATTTTCATCGGGGAAAAAATCATCGAAGTTCTCCATGTATCCGTATAACCGGGGATTCATCCCGGCAGAAAGGATAATTGAGGAACGAAGCTTTGAGTTGGCAAAGCCTCTCAGTGCGGCATGGGCATCGTTGTACTCATAAGGCAGTTTTTCCGAATTTTGATAATTATCCTTATCGACTTTGGTCATGATATTAACATCGATACTACCCATGGATAAATTATCTTTGATCCAGCTCGTTATATCGTCAAAATGCAATACTCGTCTGGTTAATTTACTGAACTCGGTTCTCAGGGAAGAGCCGTCCGGCAGAAGGTTAAAATATTCTTTGAGTTCGGTGCTTTTTTCATGGGCGGAATTTTTCAAAGCAGAAAATTTATCGTGAGCCAGATCATTGATCAAATCAAGATAGGAAGTAATCCGTTTGGCACGGAAATCTTCGCAATCGTCGGTTATTTCCCGGTAGGACAAATTATACCGGCTGCAATAAAATTTTCTCAATTTTTCCAGCAGCATATCATCCACCAGCGAAATTACTGAGTCAATCCCGTACTGGGCTACTTTCAGGGGTGTGTCGATTGTAAATCCGATGCCCATCACCGGGATATGAAAGGAATGTGTTTTCAGCATGTTTCTGTTATTTAGCTTATTTTATGACTTTTCGGAGTCCGGTAACGCAACCCCGACTGCGGCGGTTACATTTTTTACCCGGATTATCACTGGTCATTCTTGTAAATAGTGAATTACCCGACAGGCACAATATACATTGGATTAGAGGACTGTTCAAACCTGCCTTTTGTTAAAATATTCATCATATACCTGCGCAAAGAGTCTTTCCGGGATGTGTGTATTAGTCCCGGCAGTACGAGGTCTCTTCACGATGCGAAATGTTTCCTCCTGATGTTTATCGACAAGATACTGTTCCACTAAGGCCAGATTAAGATGTTTTAACCGGACCAGTTTTAATTGAATGATATTGGAATATTTATCTTCCTTCAGGTTGAGATATTTTATCTCGTCATTCAGTGCAATTAACAGGTTCGGGGTGGATAAAATAATCAGTCCGATACCAGACAGCATGGTTATCGGAATATACCATTCCATCAGCAGATGTCAGCGGTTATTCACCGGATTTTATTTCATGCCGGTATTTGATAACTCTCACATTTTCCAGTGTTATCAGGCCTTCTTCAACGGCTTCATCCAAAAAGGGCAGGATACGGTCAATTTTTTCAGCACTGTCCACGATTTCGATAACCAGCGGCATTCCTTCAGACAGGCGCAGTATTTTGCGTGTATGGAGTTCGCTTTGGGCGCCATAACCCATGAGTCCTCTAAGCACCGTAGCGCCGGCAATTTCCAGGTCCCGTGCCTTTGCCAAAATCGCTTCACAGAGCGGCTTCCCCTGAAAGGTGTCATCCTCATCCAGAAAGATGCGTAACAATTGTCCTGTCCTGTCTTTTTTCATGAGCTTATCTTATCCAGCTTATGAGCCCCCTCATGGCTATAAAACCCAAAAATACACAGATCAGTCCCAGTAGATTGTTAGCAAGAATATTCAGCAGAGCCAGTTTCATCTCGCCATTTCGAAAAGTGTTCAGAGACTCGAGCATGAATGTGGAGAAAGTCGTGAAACTTCCGAGGATACCGATGAATAGAAAAATTCTTGTGCCGGAAGACAGATTATAATAATCAAAGAGCCCCCAAAGGAGACCTATCATCAATGATCCAAACAGATTGACCACTAATGTTCCATAAGGGAAGGAAATTCCGAAATGCCGCTGCGCAATGCCGGAAACGGCATAGCGTCCGAGGGTACCAATGGCACCGCCGCCGGCCAACAGGATCAGTTTGTGCATTCCCGTCGTCCTAAAAATATGTGGTGTTTATCTGATAAAACATGTATTTCGTGTAATTCTTATTTCACAGGTTGTGAAATTTAGCTGATATCCCGTGAGGCTGCAAAAGGCAAACATTCTGAATTTGGAAGAAAATGACAAAAATCTACGAGGTTCGGAAATGCGGAATTTTATTATGCAGGCTGACGATCCGTATCGGGATTGTCAGCCTGCTGTAGAGAGAAAATGCTCGTAGATCACCACCGATTTATCGATGGTTAGGGTTTATGTCTTTCCGCCGTCAATTTATATCACAAGTGGACATACCCGCTCAGACTCGTTTTAATTGCCGACGATAAAGTTGATCATACCGATTACATCGAGAATATTAATGACCCCGTCACCGTTTGTGTCGGCCGAACAGAGCTCCAGGTCTGTGGGGTCATCTCCGGAATGCAGAATAATATTCACTGCCCGTATGACATCGAGTACATTGATTTCCAGGTCCGCATTAACATCACCGCTGACACAGTATGCATTCACCTGGAATTGATAGTTGCTGCTCCACGAACCGGATTCACTGGTAAAATCAATTGTCAGAGTTACGCTATGGCCGTCCGGGGTCTGGTTTGAAATATCAAAAGTGATAGCATCTAAACTGAAAGCAATACTCCCGGACTCAATATCTCCAAAGTCAGCGCTGTCTTCACCCATGGAAATATAGGGATCATCACAGTTTACGGCAGCCGTTACATTCACAGCGGATTCATTTCCCAGGTTTTGAGCACATAATGTAGCCACAATGGTTTCGCCGTAGTCAATATCGCCGTTTCCATTTGAATCAGAAATTACCAGCAGATCTTCCAGAATGATATAGGGACCTTCGGCATTGCCTACTTCGAGACTGCCGACAAAAGGTATGCGGTTTTGTTTGGTGACCGTTACTGTTGCAGTGCCCGCTGTCATAATGGGGTCGATGGTCAGCTCCAGGATTCCTGTCTCGTCAACCTGTCCGGCACCATACAATATGCCGTTCATCGCCAGACCCACATAGGAATAGGGTTCTGCCGACACAGTGAAAGTATCCAGGCCTATTTGCAGAATGGGGATATAATCCACGGTGTTGTCAGCTGGAATGCCCATATAGGCAGATAGTGACGGGTCTCCCATGAGCTGATAGATTTCCCAATAATAGTTCATATTACCACCGGCTTCAACGACAGCTAGGTTACCGGCCATGATCATTGCATAACTGGTGACATACCACTCACTTTCCGGCTCATCGTGGTCATGAAATACTCCGTCATAGGCACCCGGTCCGGTTGACTCGAAAGTCGGATTTGAGACCACGGCTCCGCTGCCAACCCCCCACCAATAGTCTTCATCCCAATATGTGGAATTCGATCCGCCAATATAACCGATTGCACCTTTGTTTTCAGCCCGCAGCCAGGCTTCACCAAAGCAGGTACCGGTATCAAATGCGTTTGTCAGACAACAATTGCCCACTACCAGCGGGTATTCATCCTGATTCTGGAGGCTGTTAATGTCGCTGATCGTAAAACTGGGATCCGACCAACTGGTTTGACTTCCATGGGCTGTGTAATTGGCATAGCCTACACCCTCAGAGATATTATTAATGATATTTCCGCTGTTGCTGCCGGAATTGGGAAAGAGATAAGTATAGGAAGAAATACCATGTTCGGGATTGAAATAATAGGTGGTCCCATAGTTGATCTGACCATTTCCCCAGGTTGATCCGTGGGAGCTGTCCATACCGGCAATCATAACAACTTCACCCAGGTAAGACGGGTCGGGCATGGTGTATTGTTCATATTCCATGGTCTTATCGAGGATGGCCTGTAGCTGTGATGTATTTGCTGCGGAAAAGCGCCCAAAGTAGATCTCGGGCATGTAGTCATTGGTGAATTCGCAGTATTTAGTATCAGTCACATGAGTGCCTGTATTACCATTCCAGGTGGGCAATTGGGCTACATCACCAACAAACAGCACAAAGGAGGGAGGCGCAACGTCATCGGCGGGATTCTCATACAAATCCTGTATAAATGCTTTAATTGCAGCCGTCGATGAGCCTATCTCGTTCGTGTATCCTGCAATGACCGTGTACCCTTGCTGAGTTTTCCAATTGATAAATTCATCCAGTTGTCCCTCGAACATCGAATTGGCAATAATTACATAAGTGATTGGATCGCCCACAAGATCAGTGCGGCTGTTCACAGAATCATAATTCGGCAGCAGGGCATAAATCGGTTCGAAGACCGGCGAATACAGGCGGCGGGTCTCTGCTTCCGTCGTGCTGAGGTCTGCATCGTCAAAATAAATGCGGATATCCATTTCGGTATGGACTCTCAGGACACCTGCTGTGGGGTTATATTCAACCGGTCTTAAAATGAAGTTTGCGATACGGATACCTCTCAGCAAACCTTTTATTTCAACGGAAGCTTTGTCTCTATCCGTGAAGGTATCAAGGGCATAGGCATCCGAATTAATAATAAAAGGCATGTCATCCGGATTCTGGCTCTTGGACAGAGGCGGCTGAGTTGGGTAAACAGGCAGGGAAATCCCCAGTTCGGACAGCGAATAATCGGTATAGCCATCGTGAGTGATCTCAATTCTGGGCACAGCTCCATACGGGATGCTGAAAAGTTGATGCAATTCAGGTAATTCCGGTTCCCCCACGAGCAGTGAACGGTGATATCCCGCTAATGAGAGCCTCGTAAAGCTGCCACCAGACGTAGTAACGGGCTGTAAGTCTATATCACCGAGTTTCATTGAGTAAACTAAAGATGTTGCCGTACTATTTTCCAGGGTAAGTTCGGAAGATCCTCCATTCAGGGTCAGGGTTGAGGCAGCAAGCAGCGAAACTGCTGAAGATATAAAAATTATTTTAAATCGACTTAAAGACATGATAATCCTTTCAAAATTAATAGGTGAATTTAATTCATCTCGATTGCCCGGTTCAAAGCACCGAATGTTACAATTTTATACCAAAAGGAATTACCAGTTGCCGCTTAGTCGGCTAAGTCCCCAGCCCTTTGGCCTGGTTCGGTAGAGGATTGGGGCCCAGTTCATCAATCATCCGAAAAATGAGATCTACAATTCTGATGCACTCTTCTTTTGTATTGGATGGACCCAAAACCTGTGGTTCGACCGGCTCACCGATATACACGTCAATTCGCTTGAATAAAATTGGAAAAAATCCACCTTTAAAGGGCAGTCCCGTCAGTTTGATTGGAATGATCTTAGCGGCTCCTCCCCGGGCTATGAGTTTACCCAGCGAAGCACTTCTTCGCACGGGCTTATCTTCGCGGCTGCGGGTAGAGGCGGGAAATATTAACACATTGGAGCGGGTCAGCGCCTGAATGATCTTGGGGTGGGTTTCCTTTCCGCCTTTATTGCGCAATATTGGAATGCATTTACTTTTATCGAACCACCAGCGCGAAATAGTGCCTTTGTAGAAATTAGTCATCTCAGGTACATTGTGCGGGATCAGCCAGGGTCTGAAGACAGCATCAACCGGGCTGAGACAGGCGCCTATCAGCCAACTGTCCACCATGGTAAAATGACTGGATAAAAACAGGATGCCCGTTTCTTTAAGAATACCTTTTTTATTGTGGATAACAGTCCTGTTCAGGATTCTGAAATAAATAAACCCGATGATCCAATTGATCAACAGAACGACCCGGCTGCTTAGACCTTCTTTTTTCAAATACTATCTCCGGAAATTGACTGGAAAAAATATATTGGTAACTGTCATTATACTTTGATGCACAGAATTTATTATTGTTTCAGGGCACAGGGCAATATTTATTCAACCCCTGCAAATCCTGGCTTAGAGGTGCAATTTAAATTGGAAAATCCTTCATAGCACTTGGAGAAAGCCCACAGAGCAATAGTAATTTTGCCTTTAATTTAGGAGGTACGAATTGGAGTTTTTATTTGCTGCAGGTGAGACTGCACCTTCGGCCGGCTTTGCAGGGTTCATTCCGATTCTTGCAATCGTGGCTATTTTTTATCTGCTGATCTGGAGGCCACAGTCCAAACAGAGAAAAGCCCATGTTGAACA